>JBDGYE010000076.1:0-15816 GCA_039584255.1 Gemmatimonadota bacterium | reverse complement strand
CAGGCGGCGCACGAGATCCCGGCGCCCCGGCACCCACGGCGCGATCCCGGTCGGAAGCTCATCGCCGAACAGCTCCACCACGCGCTTGGGCAACCTCCTGTGGATCAGAGCTTCGAGCAGGAAGCCCATCGTGCCCGCTGCCTCGGCCGGGCTCATCCTCGACGCCAGCAGGCTGATCAGCTCTTCGTCGGTGGGCCCTGCCAGCTCATCCCGCACAAGAAGGCCGGCATCCAGAGCACCCTCCACCAGGCCTCGGAAGACGGCCGTCGCGGCCCGAACCGCGTGATGCCAGTAGACGTTCCTGAACATCTGGTACTTGGCGAACAGCAGCGACTCGAGAGCGCTGATCCCCTTCTCGGTGACGGCCACCTCCAGAGGCGCCCCGTGAGTCTCGGCGGCCAGAGTCAGCGAATCCAGCAGGCGGTCCACATCGACCGCTCCGTACGGGACGCCGCAGAACAGGGTGTCGCGGCGCAGGTAGTCGATCTTGTCCAGGTCCAGTGAGCCAGAAACCAGTCCCTGCAGCGGATGCGTCGCGCGGCCTCGTATCAGTCCGGCGATGAGCTCAAGCGCCCCCGGATCGATCTCCTCGAGCACCGCCCGGATCGAGTCGGCCGAAAGGAAGTGGTCCGCGACCTCCTCGTGGTGGCCCGGAATGGCCTCCGGCTCCAGCTCCTCCATGGCGTGTGAGAAGGCGTAGTGCCCGACATCGTGGAGAAGCGCCGCGAGCTTCACGGCGGGAAGTGCGCTGGCTTCGGCCGGGTCCAGCTTGTCGAGCTCTCCCTTCGCCGCCAGAGTCGAGATCGCACGGTCGGTCAGGTGATAGACGCCGAGGGCGTGAAGGAAGCGTGTGTGCACGGCGCCGGGATAGACGAGGTGCGCGAAGCCCAGCTGCTTGACGCGCCTGAGGCGCTGGAACTCGGGAGCGTCGACGACGGCGGCCGCCCAGGGATCGAGGGTGATGTTCTGCCACAGAGGGTCACGGATCGTCCTGAGGCCTGTCGACTCCACGCGGCTCTCCCCGAGGCGTCGCTGAACATTGCGGGTCGGCGGCGTTGGGCCCCCGGCCGCGCATCACCGCGCGGAGGGCGACCGCCGGACCGGCGGCCGCCTCCCTCCCGCGATTGGAAGATCGCCGGCACTTCCCGCTTCCGCAAAGGCTCAGCCGGCGTCTAGCCTTGCCTGATGCAGGCGCTGCTCCGCATCGACGACGCTGATCGCAGCCAGGTTGGTGATGTCCACGACGCTCGCGCCACGCTGGAGCAGGTGTACCGGCTTCGCCATCCCGAGCAGCACCGGGCCGATGGCTTCCGCGCCGCCCAGACGGCTGAGCAGCTTGTACGATGCGTTGGCCGCGGTGAGGTTGGGAAAGATCAGCACGTTGGCGGCGTGCTTGAGATCCGAGAACGGGAAGCGCTCCTTGAGAATCTCCTCGACAACGGCGGTGTCCGCCTGCATCTCGCCGTCGACGACGATGTCCGGCCTCCATCCCCGCACCAGGCCTGTAGCCCGCTTCGCTTTCAGCGACTCCGCATGCACGGCGGAGCCGAAATTGGAGAACGAGATCATGGCGACACGCGGCTCGATCCCCAGGCGTCTCACGAAATCGGCCGTAGTGATCGCCGTCTCAGCCATCTCTTCGGCCGTCGGATCGATGTTCACCGTGGTGTCGGCGAAAAAGTATAGCTGGTCCTGGAAGACCAGCATGAACAGGCCGGCGACCTTGTCGATGCCGTCCTGCATGTCGACGGTCTTCAGGGCCGGCCTGAGCGCCTCCGGGTAGCTCATGTTGGCGCCCGCGATCACCGTGTCCGCATCGCCTGACTCGACCATCATGGCCCCGAAGTAGACCGGGTCACGCATGCGGGTGGCTGAGCTGGCCTTCGTCGCACCCTTTCGCTTGCGCTTCTCGAAGTAGCGTTCCGCGTACTCGTCCCGCTTCTCAGATGTCGTCGGGTCCAGAATCTCAACGCCGGTCAGATCCACTTCCTCCTGTTCGGCGACGGACCGTATCTTCTCCTCCTCACCGAGCAGAATAGGCGTTCCGGAAGCACGATCCGCTTTGGCGTCAGCTGCGCTTTGTCCATGATGGATCGCATGAGCTCACGGGCGGGCCCCAGCCTCGCCTCTAGCTGGTGACGGTACTCCTCGAGGTCAATCTGGCGCCGCGCCACGCCCGTGCGCATCGCCGCCTCGGCCACCGCCGACGCCTCCCAGATTAGAACCCGATAGTCGAAGGGCGTCGGGATCAGGTAGTCCGGCCCGAAGTGCAGCTTCTTCCCGCCGTACGCGGCCGCCACCGACTCCGGCACCTCCTCCTTGGCCAGGGTAGCCAGCGCTTCGGTGGCCGCCAGGAACATCTCGTCGTTGATGCTCGTGGCGTGCACGTCCAGAGCTCCCCTGAAGATGAACGGGAAGCCGAGCACGTTGTTCACCTGATTCGGGTAGTCCGAGCGACCAGTGGCCATGATGACGTCGTCGCGGGCCGCCAGGGCGTCCTCCGGCAAGATTTCCGGGTCCGGATTGGCCATGGCGAAAACGATCGGCCTGTTCCCCATAGACTTGACCATGTCCTGCGAAACCAATCCGCCGACTGAGAGCCCGACGAAGACGTCGGCTCCCTCCATCGCCTCGGCGAGCGTCGTGAGATCAGTGTCCTGTGCGTATTTGGTCTTCTGAGGGGTCAGATTGTCGCGCTTTGTGCTGATGACGCCCTTCGTGTCGACGAACCAGAGGTTCTCCTTCTTCGCTCCGAGCCTCTGGTAGTGTTCCGCGGTGGCGATCGCGGAGGCGCCCGCGCCCGAGAAGACGACCCTCACGTCCTCGATCTTCTTGCCGACCACTTCCAGAGCGTTGATGAGAGCGGCGCCCGAGATGATAGCCGTCCCGTGCTGGTCGTCGTGGAAGACCGGTATGTCCAGACGCTCCTTCAATGTCTGCTCGATCTCGAAACACTCCGGCGCCTTGATGTCCTCCAAATTGATTCCACCGACGGTCGGGGCCAGCATCTCGCAGAAGCGAATGACGTCCTCGGGCGTGCTCGCGTCGATCTCGATGTCGAACACGTCTATGTCGGCGAATCGCTTGAAGAGCACTCCCTTACCTTCCATCACTGGCTTGGAGGCCTCGGGGCCGATGTTGCCCAGGCCCAGTACCGCGGTGCCGTTGGAGACTACCGCCACGAGGTTCCCGCGGGCTGTGTATCGGTAGACGGTCTCGACGTCCTCGGCGATCACCCGGCACGGCTCAGCTACACCGGGAGTGTAGGCAAGCGACATGTCCCTCTGCGTCGCGCAGGGCTTGGTGGGGATGACCTGCATCTTCCCCGGTCGCCCCTCGGAGTGGTATCTGAGCGCCACGTCTCTACGGATCTTGGGCACGGTCGCACGCTCCATCTCTCGGTGCATTGCTGTCCCGGATCCCCCATCCGGAATAGACTAAACTACAGCAAATACCCTGCCTGCGGGGACCTCTGCGGGGAGGGCGTGGAGCCGGGTTGACACCCTTTTCGAGTGGCGAGAACATTGCCCCTGAGTTACCCCTCGATACCATGCCTTCGGAGGTACCATGGAGATCAAGCCGGGACGCATGATCTACCTGGGATACGGGAAGTACTGGCGGTCGGACGAAATCGTCGGATTGTTGCCGATAGAGGAAGGCCGCGGTCCAGGCCGGCGTACTGAAGTATACGTGGCCACCCGGGAAGAGCCGATCGTCGCCTCGCGGTCCGAGCAGACGATCCTCAACGACATGGCAAGCCTGCCGGACGATGTGTCCCGCTCCGCCGAGGCGCGGTCTGCGCTGGAGAGTTTGTTGGAAGAGCTGGGCGATCTTCCCCCGGTGCTTCGCCGGATGCTGAAGCGCGAGGGAGGCCTCGACGCGGAGTTCTGGATCCGGCGGCTTCAGGTTCTCACCGCCGACGACGAGGACCAGGGACCTGAGGAGCAAGAGGATTTGTTCGTAGGCGGCTGAGCTCCGGGACACCACTTCGCCACCCTACGCGGGCATCCGGAAGCACCCCGCTGCTCACCGGCAGGAAACCCCGGCTCGACTTTTCTGTATTCACCCCTCGTGGTGGATGACAAACCCCCGCCGATCTCACGGCGACCCCCGGGTCTCACGGCACGGGGCACCCGCCGTTCGCTCCCCAGCCGCTCGCGCTCAGGCCGCGTGGGGCGCCGGGGGCTCGTCCTGCTGTCAACCCTCGCGGTGGCCGGAGGACCCGCCTGCGTGCGGGCCGGTACGACCCCGGCCCGGGAGGACGTGTCCGGTCTCGCGGGACACACCGGCCGCCAGGAGGACTCTGCGACCTGCACCTCTGTTCACGGCCCGACTCCGGGCCCCCCCTGGAACAACTCCCGCAGCCTCGAGCTGGTCAGGGCCGCGATCGACGCACGCCGGCACAGCTACGCCGACAGCTCGCTACGCGAGTTCGGGGCATACGCGGAGGGCTATGTCACCTACCTCGCGGAGTTCGGCGGGGGAGGGCAGCAGACGGTTCGCTCAGACCAGCTCGCACTGCGCCTGCGATGGCACCGGGAAAAGGGTTCGCTCCAGACCCTCGTCGGCCGTCGCTATGCGGAGTGGATGCCGACCCGGATTCACTATCACATCGATCACCTCAGCCTCTACCTGGACAACTTCGCAGACCGGATCGCCATCGGCGAAGGAGAGGAGGTACGTGACGTCCTGCACCCGCTGGCGCCCACGGGACCCGACCTCTACGAGTACCGGTTGGTCGACTCCCTTCAGATAAGGGCCAACGGCCACTGGAGCCGAACCGTGTACCGGCTGGAGGTGCGGCCGCGCTGTGCTGACAGCCCGGGCCTGATCGGCACGCTGGATCTGGACCGCGATTCGCGCGCCATCGCCCGGCTCGCGGCCGGGTTCACGCCGGCCGCCTATCTCGACCCCACCGTATCATATGCCAGCGTGGAGATCGAGAACGGCTTCGTAGAGGGAAGGTACTGGCTCCCCGGAGCACAGCGTGTCGAGATTCGGCGTCAGGTACAGTGGATGGAGCTGCCGTTCGGCGGGACGATCAGGACCAGCTTCCGTGTCCTCGACTACGACCTGGACCCCGCGGGCTCTTTCCCGACGCGAACGGGAGATCGGGTGGCTTCGCTGCCGCCCAGCGAGCTGGAGCGCTACGCCGGCTGGTGGCTGGAGGATTTGACTCGGCCGCAGGGCCCCAGCCGCGCAGACTCCGTGCGCTTCGAGGATATCCGCCGGCAGGCCGTCGCCATAGCCGCGGGTAGATACCTCGGCGGCAACAGCCGCCTCCGGTTGTGGATCCCGAACGTGTCGTCCGGAGTCCGGTACAGGCGTGCTGAGGGTCTGCTGTTGGGCGCCGGCATCAAGTACGACCTGGACGGATCCACCTCTCTGGCGGGATGGGGCGGATACGCCTTCGACAGGGGAAAGCCGGAGTGGCTCGTCGAGGTCGCGCGGCGGGTCGGAGGAAGCACCCTCACTCTCACCGGCTTCCTGGAGGGCCATCTGGACATAGGCCCCTTCGGAGCAGCTTCCGGCGCAGTTTCCAGCCTCGGAGCGGTTTTTAGGGGAGACGACTGGCTGGACCCCTACTGGAGCGATGGCCTGTGGCTCACCGTCGAGGGTCCGGCGTGGGATGGCGCGGGGCGCGTGCGGCTGGCGCTCGAGGATCACACGTCCGCAGTTCTCGAGGCCGGAGCCGTGGGCAGTATCACGCCTCGGGCGGTGCGTTCGGTTAGCCCAGGAACGGACCTCCGGGCGGAGCTGAGGCTGGAGCGGGGGCTGGGCACAGCGCTCGGGGCGATCTGGACAGTACGCGTCGAGTCTCACCTGGCCGGGGGTGGAGACTTCGGCTACACGCGCTGGATCGCTGCCGCTGCCGCCAGGCCGCCCGTGCCGGACGGAACCTGGCGCTGGGAAGGAGATGCAGCGCTCGCCGCGGCCACCGGCACGACCCCGGAGCAGCGTCTGTTGCTGCTTGGTGGGCGGGGAACCGTTCCCGGGTTCGAGTTCCACGGCTGGGGAGGGGATCGCGCCTTCTTCACCCTCGCCACGCTCACGCGTACGATTCAGGCGCCCTGGATCGGCGTGCGGGTACTGGCGGCGGCCGGTTGGACGGAGCTCACCGGCGTCGGCCGCGATGCCGCCGAACGGATGGGTGTGGCCGAGTCGGCGGGCGCGCGGGCATCGCTGGGAGGCGGCTTCTCGCTCCTGTGGAACGTGATCCGGCTCGACGTCGCCCACGGAATCGACGGGGGCGAGTGGGAATGGATGCTCTCGGTGAACCCGTCGTTCAGGCCACCGCTGTAGGCCAGGCCGGGCTCGCCCGCCCGCTCAGTCTCTCCTGCTCTTTCGCACGGACCCGGCCCGCTCGACGAGTTCGATGAACGAGTCGACGGACATAGAGGCAATCGTCTCGCCGATCAGCGGGAGCGGCAGGTCTTCCAGCTTCCTGAACCGGACGCAGGACTTTCCCACGTCGAATCGCTTTCCCGTCGCCTTGTACGAAGCCTCGAACTCTTCCCGTGCTTCGTCGCTCGAGTAGATACCCGACAGATAGACCGCCATGTGGTTCTTCTGCGAAGCGAGCGCGGCGTACATGAGGGGCTGCTTGTTGTACGTGTCGGGATAGGTCTCCAGGGGGATCTGATAGGTGATCATCCCCCAGTTGATGACCTCCTCGTAGCCCTCGGGGAGGTTTTCCACGATGACCTGGCGTACCTTCTCGATCGCCCGTCGACGGTCATCGGGAAGGTCGGAGAGGTACTGGTCCACGGTCGAGGCGTCGGACTGCATGGGCATCTCCTGTCAGGGGTCGGCTGACTCGGAGCCGGCCGAAACCGGTCTCGAGTCGCGCCGCAGAGTCGGCACGGGAGCCGGTGGTTGTGCCAATCTAATGGATGAGGAGCCTGCCAGCCGAGTCTCCGACTGGAGCTCAGCCGCGCAGCAGAGGGATCGCGTAGAGGGCCGAGCCAAGGAGAAAGACGATCAGAAAGACGACCGAGGGCAGGCGACGAACGCCGAAGAACACTACCTGCTCCGCGGCGCGCAGGAGCCAGAAGGCAGAGATCAGAAGCAGGAGCGCCCGGCCCATGTCGGTGCCCACCATCTCTTTCGGGAAGACCAGCGAGGGGACCGCGAAGACGACGAACGCAAAAGTCAGGCAAAGATTGAGGATCTGTACGACGGCCCTGTTGATGTAGGAGAGAGACCGCAGGTCCTCGGGCCAGTCGAACAGCTTCCAGAACGCCAGGTGAAACCCGGCGAAGGCCAGGCAGTAGATCCCACCCCCAACGACGAAGGCTTCGTTGTCCACGGCGCCCCTCAGCCTCCCTTGCTGTCGAACCAGCTGCGTCCGACGCCTTCGTCAACCTTGAGCGGGACGCCGAGCTCGATCGCCCCTTCCATCTCCTCGCGCACGATCGTCTGCGTATCCTCGACCACCGCCTCCGGCACTTCCAGCAACAGTTCGTCGTGCACCTGGAGCAGCATCCGGGCGCCAGTGCCGCTCGCTGTCAACCGCTCGTGCAGCCGGATCATCGCGATCTTGATCAGGTCGGCCGCCGTGCCTTGAATCGGGGAGTTCGTGGCCAGACGCTCGCCGAACCCTCGTACGCCAGGATTCCTGGAGCGGATCTCGGGGATGTACCGGCGCCGGCCGAGCAGGGTCTCGACGTATCCTCTCTCGCGCGCCTGGTCCTTCATCTCGTCCAGGTAACGGCGCACGCCCGCGAAGCGCTCGAAGTAGTTCGTGATGAACTCGTCCGCCTGCGCGCGGCTGATCCCCAGCTGGCCCGCCAGCGCGACCGCCCCCTGGCCGTAGATCGTGGCGAAGTTGATCGTCTTCGCCTGGTCGCGCATGCCGGCGCTCACCGCGTCGGGCTCCACGCCGAAAATGCGAGCAGCCGTTTCACGGTGAATGTCGCGGCCTGCCCGGAAGGCCTCCACGAACGCCGGGTCGCCGGACAGGTGCGCCAGCACTCTCAGCTCGATCTGCGAGTAGTCGGCCGACAGGAACACGTACCCTCCCGCCGGCACGAACCCTTTCCGGATCTCGCGCCCGAGCGTCGTGCGCACCGGGATGTTCTGCAGGTTCGGGTCCGAGGACGAGAGGCGGCCCGTCGCCGCCACGGTCTGGTTAAAGGTCGTGTGGATGCGGCCCGTCTCCGGGTTCACCAGCACCGGAAGCTTCGATACGTACGTGCCGTCCAGCTTGTCGAGCTCGCGGTACTCCAGGATCAGACGTGGAATCTGGTGCCCCTGCGCCGCCAGCTCGCTCAGCACACTCTCGTCGGTGGATGGGCCGGTCTTCGTCTTCCGGATGACCGGCAACTCCAGCCGATCGAACAGGAGCTCCCGCATCTGGGGAACCGAGCGGAGATTCACCTCGCAGCCCGCCAGCTTATAGATCTCCTCCTCGATCTGGGCGATCTCGCCTGTGAATCGCTCGCGCAGCGCGTCGAAGAAGTCGAAGTCGATGCGGACGCCGGTCTTTTCCATGTCCGCAAGGACGGGCACGAGCGGCATCTCGATGTCTTCCAGGAGATCGAGCATCGAGTGCGCTTCGAGCTCCTCCTTCAGTCTGCCGCACAGGCGCAGCGTATAGTCGGCGTCTGCGCCTGAATATGCGGCCGCGGCGTCCAGCGGGACCTCGGGGAAGGGGATCTCGCTTCGCCCGGAACCAACCACCTGGGCGTACGTGGTGAGCTTCGCCTGGAAGCGATCCAGAGCGAGGACGTCGAGGCCGTGCTGGCGCTTTCCCGGGTCCAGGCAGTAGGAGGCGAGCGAGGTGTCGAAGAAGACGCCATCCAGGGGCGCTCCCGCCCTTTCAAGCACGATCATGTCGTACTTGATGTTGTGACCTACTTTCTGCACCGATTCATCTGCCAGCAGCTCCCTGAGCGGGGCCATCTCGGGCGAGGTGACCGGCGGCAGGTTCGGCACGGGCTCTGCCGCATCGAGGGCCAGCACCGGATTGCCGTCGACGTCTGTGGTCACGGACGGCGGGGTGTGGCCGAACGGGAGGTAGTACGCTTCACCCTCGGCAGCGGAGAGCGAGATCCCAACCAGATCCGCTCGCATCGGGTCGGTGCCGGTCGTCTCCGTGTCCACGGCGATCGTGCGAGCGGCCCGCATCTCGGCTGCGAAATCTGCCACCCGCAAGGCGTCGGTCACCAGCTCGTAGACCGGTCCGGCCTTACGAGGCACTGCCTCTCTCTCTCCCTCGGGCCGAGGCTCAGCGGACGCATGCGGCGGGGGCACCGGCGCCTTCTCGGGAGCCCAGTCGCGTGCGAGCGAGTGAAACTCCAGCTCCACGAAGATCTCCCGCAGCCGCTCACGGTCGGGCTCCCCACGCGCCAGGTTGCCGAGGTCCAGCGCGATCGGGGCGTCCGTTCGGATCGTCACCAGCTCCTTTGACAGACGTGCCTCATCGGCGTGCTCCAGCAGCGCCTTCCGAGCACGGGAGGCCTCGACCTCCTCCGCGTGCGCCAGAATCAGCTCCAGGCTTCCAAACCGATCGATCAGACCGGGAGCCGTCTTGGCACCAATGCCACGAACGCCCGGCACGTTGTCGGAGGAGTCGCCGAGCAGAGCCAGATAGTCGGTGACGTGGGCTGGATCGACCCCCAGCCGGTCCGCCGCGTTCTCCGGCGTCACGAAGGTCTCCTCTACCGCTGCAGGGCCGCCCCGTCCCGGGTTGAGGAGGTGCGTCATCTCATCGATGAGCTGATAGAAATCCTTGTCTCCCGAGACGATCACTGTCCGCACGCTCACGCCCGCCGCTTGCCTGGCGAGAGTCCCTATGACGTCGTCCGCTTCCCAGCCCTCCACCTCGATCACCGGAACGTCGAAGGCCTCTACGATCTGGCGCACCCGGGGTAGGGAGGCAGCCATCTCTTCGGGCATCTTCGCCCTCGTGGCCTTGTACTCCGGGAACACCTCCGTGCGGAAGCTGTCGCCGGCGTCCAGCACCATCCCGACGTACTCGGGCCTGTACTCCTCGAGCAGGCGGATCAGAAAGCGGGCTAGCCCGAACGGAGCCGAGGTGTTTTCGCCGCGCGATGTGGTGAGCGGGCGGCTGATCATGGCGAAGAAGGCCCTGTAGATCAGGGCGTGGCCGTCCAGGAGGTAGAGGACGGGCGCGGGACTGGCGCTGGTGCCGCCTGGCGTATCGGTCACGGCTCTCGAGCTCCCCGGAAAAAGACCGGCGCCCCGAACGTATCGCTCGGGGCGCCGTGCTCAAAGCCTATGACGCAACGTGTTGCGCAGAGGAGAGCTTCAGATCTTGACCACGTTCGCGGCGCGCGGGCCCTTGTCCCCCTCCGTCAATTCGAACTCCACCTCCTGGCCCTCCTCGAGGGTCTTGTATCCCTCGGCAGCGATAGCGCTGAAGTGGACAAATACGTCACGACCGCCCTCGGCCTCGATGAACCCGTAGCCTTTGGCGTCGTGGAACCACTTGACTCTACCTCTGGACATTCCCCGTACCTCCTGATGCGGTAAGTCTTTTACGTCCGGGCGTCCCGTGGGGCCACCTGTTGGCGTGCATGCTACCCAGTGTGCCCGGGAGCCGTCAACAGGTGAGTAGCAGGATTCGGGCCGCCGATCGAGCGTCCGCAGGTTTCATCGCCCTCGAGCTGGCGTCGTATGTAAGCACCGTCGCGAAAGTCGGTTATGGGGTCAAGTGCGGCGGGGATGCGGACGCCGCGCACAGCTGGGCGTCACGATCGGGACGATGGAGGCGAGGCTCCGGGACATATGGTCCCCAGGTGCATGAGGCTGGCGCCAGGGGTCAACGGCGCGCACCGAGCTCGGCAGAGGACGCCCGTCCGCCGGCTCCCAGGTCGTAGAGCCTCCCGTAGACATAGCGGTACGTGATCAGTGCCTTCACGTATAGCCGCGTCTCGGTAAACGGAATGCGCTCGATCATGAGCTCGGCATCGGCCGAGAACTCGGGGTATGAGCGCCAGCGGGCGTAGCGGTGGGGACCCGCGTTGTACGAGATGAGCGCCGGAACGAGAGAACCGCCGTAGCGACTCAGAAGGTCTCTGAGATACCGCCCCCCGAGGACGAGATTGACCTCTGGAACCACGAGCTGGTTCGCGTCGAAGTCCGCGATGCCGACCTGCCGAGCTACCTCCGCTCCAGTGCGGGGCAGGACCTGCATCAGGCCGACCGCGGCGGCGCTCGAGATCACATCGCGGTCGAACTGGGACTCGCGCCGCACGAGGGCCGCCATGAGCGCGGGATCCACCCGCTCACGGGCCGCCACCTCCTCCAGCACGGGCCCGTAGATAAGCGGGTACACGACCCGCAGGAGATCCTCGCTCCACAGGCCGGATCTGGAGCGGAGCACTTGCCAGCCCAGCGCCGTTCCCTGCCAGGTCCAGCCCGCCTGGTTCAGGGCGCGGGCGAGACCCAGGCGCACCCGCCATGTTTCCCCCTGGCGGTCGCGGGCCGACAGCTCTCGTAGCGCTCGGCGCTTCCAGCCGAAGGCCCGCAGGCGGTTCATCTGCTCCAGGAGCTCGCGGTGAGCGGAGCTCAGATCCGGCGGCGGCGGGGTGGAGCGAAGGGTTAGGTGGTCCCACGCCTCGAGGCCGAGCGCACGGGATGCCTGGATGCCGTAATAGCTCAAGGGATCCTGCCCGAGGGCCTGCCTGTGAAGGACCCGCGCCTCGGCGCTGTCGCCAGCGGCGTCCCGGGCCCGGGCCGCCCAGTACGTGGCGGCGTGGAACCAGCCGCCTCCGGGAAACCGGCGTCGGTAGTCGTCGAAGTGGCGGACGGCCTCGGACGGCTCCTCGCGGAGCAGCGACAGCATTCCGAGCCTGATATGCGCCTGACCCCCGTAAGTGGATCGTGGGAAGCGCGCCGCCGTGCTTTCGTATACCTCTTCGGCCCTCTCCAGGTCACCGCGCTGGTGATGAGTATCCGCGATCAACCAGGAGGCGTAGGGGCCGTCCGGCGCCCCGCTCTGCGCCGCCACCACGTCCCAGAGGACGATGGCGGAGTCCTGCAATCCCCTGCGGTAGAGAGCCCGGCCGGCCAGGAAGCGCATCTCCGCGAGGAGCAGATCTGACACGACGGGCGCGCCGTCGTCTTCCTCCGGGCCAGAGCCCACCGCTGCCGGATCGGCGAGCCACGGCTCCAGCACCGAACCGACGGAGCGATAGTGACGGGCCGCGAACAAGGCCTTCGCCCTCTGCATGTCGAGCTCCGCTCGCTCCCTCCCCGGTGCCTTGGCGCTGGCGCGGCTCAGGAGCTGCGCCGCTCGGTCGGCCCTTCCCTGACGCACGTCGGAGGCGGCGACTCGCCGCAATGTCTCCCAGCCGGGGTCGAGGGCGATCAGTAGCTCGCCTGTCTCCGGTTCCGTGGCCCGGGCCGCAACCGCCCTGGTCGCCACACGCAGTGCCGCAGCCGTGTCTCCCGCGGCCAGCAGAGCGGGCACGACCCACTCTCCGGCGAGCGATGCGCGGGCCGCTCTGCTCAGCGAGTCGGCGTATGCCAGGCCCCGGTCCGGCTCGCCGGCGCGGAAGGCGGCCGTGGCCACTTCGAGCCACACCGAGTCTCTGCGCACCGCCCGCGAGTCAGCCAGAGCCGTCGCAACGTCGATCGCCATGTCGACCTTCGCCGCCCTAGCCAGGGCCTGCAGAGCCGACAGCCGGAGCCAGTCACCGATGCCTGGAGACAGATCCGCCGCCGCCAGATACGCCGCCGCTGTCTCGGTGTCGCGCTGCTCCCCTTCCAAAGCCCGTGCATACCCCACGGTGGCTTCGAGCCGGCCGGCCATCGGGACGATCCGCTCGAAGTGGGCCGCGGCCTCAGCCGTTCGCCCTTTGGCGAGGGCAGCCGTCGCCAGAAGGAGCCGGCCCTCGCCGGCGGCCAAAGTATCGAGCCACGGGCGGTCCGTGAGCAGCCGCGTGACGGCCGACCAGGCGGCCGCTTCCGCATGGGCCCTGGCGGCCAGCAGGACCAGCTCGGGCGAAGGGTCGGAGACGGACGTCGAGAGGGCGGCCGCCAGATCTCGGGCCGCCGATAGCGGGAACCCGGCTGCGAGCCGCGCCAGGGCCACGCTGGCTACCGAGTCCTCCCGCGTGAGCGCGTCCTGCGGGGGCTCCTGGATCCCGGTGGCCGCCGGTGCCGGATCCGGGCCAAGGCACAGGACGAGCGCCAGGCCGACAGCTGAACGCCCCAGGGTTCTCACCTTCAGCCCGACGGATCCTGGTCTTCCGGCCCGACCTCTCCGGAGAGCTGCATATCGCGCAGCTTCCGGTGCGCCTGACGCAGTGTGATGCGGGAACGCTGCGTCAGGGTGAAGACACCGAAGTCGGTCTCGTCGACGAAGGTCAGGCGCACTCCGAATGGTAGAGACTCGTCGTACACCCATTCGATCAGGGGCCGCTCGCCTACCTCGAGCCCTCCTCTGGCGAACTCCCTGTCGGGCTCACCGAGCTGAATAAGGGCGCGTCCGCGGTCCGTGCGCCAGCCCGGGATCCCCGGTTCGGCATAGCGCTGATTGGCGAGCGTCATCCGCTCGAAGTACACGTCGAGAAACTCGTTCTCCGGGCTATCCGGATCCGTGTCAGTGGCTTCCCAGAAGTCTGCCCACAGCCTGACGCGATCGGATTGAGCCGCCTCGACCCACATCTCCAGCGAGTCCGGATCCACGACATAGCGCAGATGGTCGACGGCCAGGGCAAAGCTCGTGTATGCCCACTCGTCGTCAAGGCCGACCATGAGGGGAGCCGACCGCGTGGCGCCATTCTCCATCCTCGTGACGAAGACCTCGGACCGGCCTGGAAGCAGCGCGGACATCGGCAGCGGTACGATGACGGACGCCGGACCGGCGCCGGGAGTCTCCGGTTCCAGGTTTTGAGCCCACAACTCCAGCCCTTCGGTGCGGACTCCGACCCTGAGCAGTCCGGACGCTGCCGAGTAGTCCTCGACCAGCAGGTAGAGGGGCGGGCTGCCAACGTCGACGGTAGAGCGTGGCGACAGGATCACTGGCGGTGGCTGCCCGTACGCCTGCCTGGGTGTCGCGCGGTAGGCCACCAGCGGCGTGGATAGCTGGTACTGCGGGACTCCTGCGCGCGGGATCCGCACACCGAAGGTGCACGAGCCCTGCTCGCGGCTGGACAGCTCTCTGAACGTCACGTCGATGTCATAGTCGCCAGCGGGCAGCTTCACGAAGTGCTGGAAGAAGATCCGCTCGTCGGTGTCGGCGGTCTCCGTGAAGTCATCCACCCTGACGATCTCGCGCCGGTTGATGCGCCCGACCGTGTCATCGGCGGACCTGATCGTCGCCAGCACCTGGTAGCTTGCCGCGAACAGACGGCCCTCGCGATTGAACTCGAGAGCCGAGGGAGGCATCGAGGCTACCACCCCGACGAACGCGGAGTCCTCCGGCCCACGGAGCGCCACCACACGGCCCACGACAGGGAACTCGGTGGTTCCCGTGAGGAATCCCATATCGCGGTAGCCGGCCAACACCTGCTCGAGGTGGCTGCGTTCCAGCGAGCCATCGTCCGAGTCCGACGTAGGAGCCGAGGCACAGGCCGCCAGGCCAGCCGCCGTGATCCAGGCGAGCGCCATCACACAACGACGTACCGGTCTACACCCGATGTTCATCCCGCCTTGGCCCTCTCCGCTTCGCCCTGTGCTTCTCCAGCCGCAGCCGATCTTCAATGGTGAGTACTCGCGACCCTTTGAAGGGTTCGGGCGCAGTCCACGGCGGCCGCTCTCGCCTCCGTGCACACGGAAGGGGCGCCCAGTCGAGAACCGGACGCCCCCCATATTCATGTTTCAGCCCACCGCGAGGACGTGCCCGCCGCTCGCGGGAATGAGTGTCAGCTTCCGAAGTTCCAGACAAGCCTCAGCACGCTGTACCGCCCGAGCTCCGGAGAACCGACGAAACTCTGGTAACCGTCGTCGAACAGGTTCTGGATATCAAGCTGTAGCGTGAGGCCGGTCCGGCCGGGGAACGTGTAGCCGACGTTGAGGTCGAACACCGAGTAGCCGGCGACTTCGCCGACGTACACTCCGGATGCCACCGGGAACCCGTCGACGAAGCGTCCCCGGCCGGCGGCACTCAGTCCAATCTCCGGACTCCTGTACCTCAAGGTCAGGGCGCCTTTCCATTTCGGGGCGTTGAGCGGCACGTCCTCCACGTCCGTACTGAAGATGTTGTCCTCGACCCACGCGGCCGAGCCCCCCAACTCCCAGTTCTCGGTGAACAGGTACGAGAACGAGAGGTCGGCGCCGAAGAAGTTGAAGTCGCCGAGGTTCTGGTAGGTGAAGATGATCGGCGAGAAACCGGCCCCACCGGCCTCGGTGGGAGCGACCGAGCCCAGCGGCAGCTGAGCCACGACACCAGCCAGGGCGGCGGCCTGGTCGGCCGGCACGCCGAACCCGACCAGATACGCGGCGTAATCCTGCCCGTTCAGGAAGACGTTGGGGGTGATCGGCCGGAGCGCCGAGACGAAGTCCTTGACCCAGGAGTAGTACCCGTTGAGCGCCAACAGGAACTTGTTCCCCAGAAGCCCCTTGTAGCCGACTTCCGCCGTGTTCCAGATCGTCGGCTTGAGGCCCGGCACGTCCTGAACGCTCGCCAGGCCTCCGGCTGTCGGAAGAAACGGAGGCGCGTCCGGGTCCGGACTCAGGTTCACCGTCAGGGCCGTGATCCCGATCTGATCGTTCGTCGGCACGGGGAGGCTGGCCAGCAGCGCTGCCGTCCCCGGGGGGAGCGCTCCCCCCGCCTCCAGGGCCCCCACGGCAGCGATCGACTCGCCCCACAGCACAGGAGTGCTAGTCGGCATGAGGGTCCTC
>JBDGYE010000011.1:0-40844 GCA_039584255.1 Gemmatimonadota bacterium | reverse complement strand
GGAGCTGGTTGAGGGACCCGATTTCCCCACCGGCGGCTACATCTGGGGCTACGAGGGAATTGGCGACGCCTACCGGACGGGACGTGGACTCGTCGAGATGAGGGCGAGGATGCACCTCGAGGAAGGCATGTACGGCAAGCGGTCCCTGGTCGTCACCGAGCTTCCTTACCAGGTGAACAAGACGCGCGTGATCGAGCAGATCACGAAGATTGTGCGCAACGGTCGGGTCGAGGCCATCACGGATCTCCGGGACGAGTCCGACCGCGACGGGTTGCGCCTGGTCGTGGAGCTCAAGCGGGACGCGAACCTGAAGAGTCTCCTCAAAACACTGTTCCTGAAGACCCAGCTCAAGAGTACGTTCGGCGTCATCATGTTGGCGCTCGTGGACGGAAAGCCTGTGCAGCTGGACCTCAGGCGCGCGCTGGCGTGCTTCGTCGACCACCGGCTGGAGGTCATTCGACGCCGGGCCGCCTTCGAGCTGGAGAAGTCGGAAGACCGGGCCCACGTGCTGGAAGGTCTCCTTACGGCGCTGGACCAGATCGACACGGTCATCGAGCTCATCCGATCATCGACGTCGCCGCGCGCGGCGGCCGACAAGCTGTGCGCGCGGTTGGGGCTGACACCGCGGCAGGCGGATGCGATTCTGGCCATGCGCCTCGCCCGGCTCACACAGCTCGAGAGCAAGAAGCTCGTGGACGAGCTGGAGGCCCTGAGGGATCGGATCGAGGAGCTCAGGCACCTTGTCGAGGAGGACTCGGCCCGCAGGGACCTGCTGCGTGCGGAGCTCCGCGAGCTTGAGGGCCGTTACGGTGACGACCGGCGGACCGAGATCCTCGACGAGAGCGAGCCGTTCCCGCTGCCGTCAGGAGAGGGCGGCGAGTCCTCGCTGGTGATGGTGAGCCGGCTGGGCTATGTGAAGGCCCAGGCCGTCAGGGCCGGCACGGGCGCGATGGCGGGTGCCGAGGCCATGGCGGAGCGGGAAGGTGACTTCGTGCGCCAGGTGTTCGTCGCGCGGGGATCCGCTCGGGCGTTGCTGTTCACGGCACGGGGCAACGCACACTCCGTTTCGGTTAAGGACCTTCCGCGGGGCAGCCGTAGCTCGCGGGGCAAGCAACTCTCCGATCTCATCGAGCTCGCGCCTGGAGATCGCATCGTGTCGGTCGTTCCGGTTGCCGACTTCGAGGGGGAGCGGTACCTGCTCTTCGTCACCCGCTCGGGCCAGGTGAAGCGAACGCCCCTTCAGGAGTACTCCAACGTCAGGGGCAGCGGGATCAAGGCAACCGGTGTCGGCAGGGACGACGAGGTGTTCAATGTGATGCTGACATCGGGCGCCGGGGACGTGCTGGTGGCGTGCCGAAGCGGGTTGGCGATCCGTTTCGCCGAGGATGATATCCGTCCCATGGGTCGGACCGCCCGCGGTGTGAAGGGAATGGAGCTGGCCAAAGGCGACGAGCTCATCGGCGCGGCGGCCCCGCGCCGGGATGCAGATATCCTGCTGGTCACAACGGACGGCTTCGGCAAGCGGATGCCGTTCACGGAGCTGCGGCGCCAGGGAAGGGCCGGGAAGGGCGTCACGGTAATGCCGGAGCGAGACCGGTGCGGCGACCTGATCGGTCTGCTCGAGGTTCACCCGGGCGACCGCGTCGTCTGCGAGCTGGGATCGGGAGAAGTCGTGGCACTCACTGCAGAGGTGGTCCCAACGAAGGCTCGGCGGGGCGCCGGCGTTAGCATCCGGGAGCTCGCATCTCGAGCTCGAGCCGGGCCGGTTGCGGGGCTGCATCCGCTGCGTGCGACCGCCTCGCCGGCTGATTCTGGCGCCGGCCCGAAAGTAGTGGACGAGACAGCCGCGTTTGCCCCGACCTCGACGGAGGAGACGCCAGTGTCGGCCGAGGACGGTTCCGAGGCCGCCCAGGCACACCCGCTCCCTCAGGGCGAGTTGGATCTCAGGGGCGGCTGAGCGTCTCCCGGTCGACGATGATCTCCGTGCGGGTCGGAAGGGTCGTCGTGCCAGTGGTGAGGTCGCGGACGGTTACCGAAATGCGGTACACGCCCGGCTCCGTGTCCGCGAGGTCCAATCTGAGAACTCCCCGCGTCGCGACCCGAAAGCCGAGCCGAACCGAGCCCGGGTAGGTGAGCTCGAAGGGCTCACCGCCATCTTTCGGCTCCACGCGCACGCGGGTCTCGTACACCCCACGCGGTGTCAGGTTGTACGCCTCGTAATAGACGTGTGCCACGCCGTCGGCGCCTGTCGTGTGAACTGGCGTGGGGCGGAGGAACACTCCCCCGCCGGGCGTCCAGCTGCCGCCGGAGTCCGCGGCCACGGCCACGTCCGAGAGTATCGGCAGATCGCCTCCCAGGTCCCGGACCTCGAGGGTGTCCCGGGCATACCCCCCGGAGACAGGACCTTCCTGGAACCGATCTTTGAAGTCGCTCACACTGAACAGGTACGAGTACGATCCCGGAGCCAGATCGGCTGATATGCGAATCGACAGACCGCTGTCCTCAGCAAGCTCCCGCTCCCGTTCGATGCGGACTTCGGCCGGAAAGCGGCCGTAGAAGTCCCCCGACTCGTCGAGCACTGTCCACACGGCATCCACCCGATACAGCAGCCGGCCGTCGGGAAGCTCTTCGGGTGAAAGCTCGTCCGACTCGGCGATGCCATTCAGCCACACGCGCGTGTGCCCGGGTCGCCCCGAACGGAACTGCAGCCACTCCAGGCCGAGGCGGACATCGAGGTCCACGCGAGGACGCTCCGGCACAGTGGCGACGGCGTACTCTCCGTCCGCCCACGTCCTCTCGCTCTCGTCCTTGAGCTCCTCCAGCACTCGGAGCCGATCCGCGCCTCCCAGCGTGGCCGCCCGCATCGCGATGCGGGCGTACGCCGGGTCCAAGCCCATCCGGGACTTGTAGAGATCGCTCATCGCGTCCGGCGGGATGTCGACCATCAACGGCGAAACGGCGACGAATGGGTTGCGATCCCAGGACCCGCATCTGTACACAGCGGCCAGATTCGACACCAGCCACCAGTCGTCCGTCCCGCCCAGGGGAGTCAGGTGGTACAGCTTGTAGCCGCCCGGACGGTCATACCCCCACGTTACGTTGGCCTCGATGCAGCCGTCGCCACCGTGCACGGCGACGTCGTCGGGAGGTCCCATCCGGACGTACAACAGGCCGCGATCGTCGAAGATGCTGTTCCGCGGTCTGCCGAGACGAGACGAGAGCCAGGGCCCCTCCTTGCCGCGCCGCCGGAACTTCTCCAAGGCGTACCGATACCGTTCGTAGTGCCGGGCGAGGCGGACGTTCAGCTCCGTTCCCGATGCCGCGGCCCGCCGGTTCCAGAAGCGTCGCAGGAAGGCGCAGTCGTCCCTGTCGCCGGCGGGCAGGGTGCGGAACCGGTCCCACGCCTCCATCTCGTCCGGGGTGGCTAGCGGCTCGACATCCAGCCACGCCTCGAGCGAGGACGTCTCGTCCGCAACGGCACAGGCCCTCCAGTAGGCGTCCGCGGCGTCCAGGTCTCCGGCCAGAAACGCGACGCGCGCCGTCTCCAGCAGATAGACGCCTTCGGGGATCCCTGTGGCTCGTCGCAGAGCAGTCTTCGCCTCGGCAGCCTGATCGGCCCGCAGCCAGAGACGGGTCACGGCGAGCCAGTCGTAGCCGCTGACCGGCCCTCCGGCATCCCTCTCCCACCGGCTCAGAAGCTTCTCGACGTCTCCCCGGTCGGGATTCCCGCGGAGATCCAGCATCTTCGAGATCTCCCGGGCGAGCCTTTCGTGGCCGTCGTTGGTCAGGTCGTGGTAAACGGGGCCCGGCATCGTCTGCGCGGAGCCGGCCGAGGGAAGCGGCAGGAGAGCGAGGCAGGCAAGCAGCGAACGGAGGGCGCGCACGACTCCAGCGCCTCAGCCGCTACGGTGGACCGTGATGCGCGTGTTGAATGGCAGCGTCGTGTTGCCGGAGCCCTCATCAAGTACGGTCACTTCCATCCGGTACCGTCCCGGATCCGTTTGGTCGAGATCGAGACGCAGCATCCGCCGCGTAACGGATCCGTTGCCCGGAACGTCGCCTGGGAACGAGAGATCGAAGGCCTCCCCGTCTTCCTCCGGCTCCAGCCGCACTCGAGTCACGTAGGTCCCGCCCGGAGTCAGGTTGTATGCCTCGAAGTACACGAAGGCGGCCCCGTCGGGGCCGGTGAAGTGAGCCGGGCTCGCCCGAAGCTTCACGCCGGCTCCTGGCGACCAGCTTCCCCCGGAGTCGGCCGCCACCGCGATGTCGGACAGGACCGGCGCCCCGATCTCGAAATCGCGGACGGTGAGCTCGGCCCGCTTGTAGTTACCTGCGCGCTTCTTCTCCCGCGGTGCCGCCATCGCGCTCTGAACGAGCACGTTGTACCGGTAGACGCCGGGCGGAAGCTCCGCGGCCAAGCGCACCGGAATGCTCTCGTCCGCCCCCAGCAAGCGGGGAGAGGCTGTCTGAACCGTGGACGTGAAGCGGTGAAACGCCCCGGATTCGTCCAACAGCACCCACCGCGCGTCGACGCGGTAGAGATAGCTGCCGTCGGTCTGGATCGTGGGTGTGAGGTTCTCGGCCTCGATGACACCGTTGAGCCAGACGCGGCTCAGAGCCGGACGGGAAGCTCGGAACTGGAGCTCCTCGAACAGCATCCGCGTGTTCGTGGCTACATCCGGCCGATCCGGTACGCTGGCCACGGCGAATTCTCCGTCGTCCCAGGTCCACTCACGCTCCTGCTGGAGCGAGCGCTGAGCCTCCAGGGCCTCGCTCCCCACCGAGGCCTGCTCGACTCTGCCAGAGGCGTCGAACAGGACTCCGGACTGGTCGTCCATCTGCTGCGCCAACATGGCATATCGTGGGTCGAGACCCTGCCGGGACCGATACAGATCCTGCAGCACCAGGCTCGCCCACGGAGCCAGGACCACGAACCTGCTCTCGTTCACAGGCGTCAGCTGGCCGGTATGATCCCCGGCGATCACGGCCGCCGGATCTCCGCAGCGGTAAACCAGGCCCAGATTCTCGATAAGCCAGTAATCGTCCAGACCGCCGAAGCTCGTGAAGTGAAAGACGCGGGTCCCGTCAGGATAGTCGTACGCCCAGCTCACATTGGGCTGGTAGCACTCCGCGCTCACGTTGTGTTGGCCGATGGATGGGTTGCCCGCATACGTCGTCACGCGATCCGGATTGCCCATCCGGAGGTAGATGAGACCCCGATCGTCGAACGCGGCGTTCGTCGGCCGGCCCAGCGAATTGACGAACGTCGGCCCCTTCTTGCCACCCCGCCGCCGGTACTGGTCCAGGGCAAGCCGCATCCTGACGTAGTGATCCCGGATCCGCGCCCCGACAGCGATCGCCGAGGCAAGCGCCCGCTGGTTCCAGAGGCGCCGAAGGAAGGCACACAGGTCGCGCTGGCCTACCGGAAGGCGACGAAAGCGGTCCCACTGCTCGGCTTCGTACGGTGTCGCGAGGACTTCCACGTCGAGCCAGTACTCGATGGATGCCGCCTCGGCAGCGACCTTACACCCCCGCCAGTACGCTTCGATCGCGAGGTCGGGCTGGCCCGACAGGAACGCCACGCGCGCCTGGTCCAGAAGAAGTTCGCCCTCCGTGACCTCGCCGGATTCATCCGCCCTGTGCAGCGCCATTTCCGCCCGGGCGGCGTCGCCGGCGCGCAGCCACAGCCGCGTCACCGCAAGCCAATCGTACCCGGTGTCTGGACCACCCTCTTCCCGCTCCCAGAGGTCGAGGAGCGAGGCGACATCCTCGTCGTCCGGATGCGCCCTCAGCTCAAGTTTCTTGGAGATACGCTTCGCCAGCCTCTCATGGCCCTTGTTCGCGAGGTCGTGATACACAGGCCCCGGCATCGTCTGTGCGACGGCCGCCGACGGCGTCGCGGCTGCCAGGACCACGAGTAGGGCACCGGCGGCGCCCAGCGTGCGCATCACGACTCCGCTCGTCGCGTCCATCATCCTCATCCCAGTTACCGTTCCCGCATAGAGCCCGGGTCGACCTCGGTGATCGGTACTACTGGCCTCGTCCGATCGATCTCTCGAACCCTGAGACGCGCCCGCCGCATCTCGCTGACTTCTCCCGTTGCCAGATCCGTGACCCGAACCCGAACCTCGTACGGGCCCTGTTGAGTGTCTTGCATTTCCAGACGGAATACTGAGCGCACCGGTACGGCGGCGTCCCGTGGCACCGTACCCCGGTACTGCAGCTCGAACGGCCGGTGCTTGCCGGTGAACTCCTCCCCCTGGCCGCGGGACGCCCAGGTGGACACCAGCCGGATCTCGCTACGGTAGTCCGCGCCGGGCGTCAGTCCGTACACCTCGTAGTAGATGTAGGGCCGGGCGCTCCGGTATACGATCGCCGCCGCGTTGAGCATGAGGGTCACGCCGGGAGCCGGATTCCAGGTTCCGCCCGTGTCCGCGGCGATGGCTATGGAGCTGATCGTCGGCTTCGATGTGTCGATGGCGGGCACCGTGACGCTCCCCGTCTTGACGTTCACCGACCGATCGCCCTCCCAGTTGAGGTCCTGGACCCGGATGCGGTAGTCGTATCTCCCTGGAGGCAGGAGGACTGGCGTCTGAAGCGGGAAGCCGTCTGACACGCTGGAAGGAATCTGCGTGCTCAGCACGTGGTCTATCCGGTGTGTGTTCGAGGCCACCAGGCTGTCTTCCAGAAAGAAGTCCGCCGTTATCCGCAGGGAATACTTCCACCCTCCCTGAAACACGCCGCGGACGCGGCCCGCGTGCACGCTGGCTGCCGCCCACAGCTCCGCCTCCTCGCCCTCCAGATAGGCCAGGAACTGGTAGTCGAACGGGAAGGCACCGGTCGCTTTGACACCACCGGCCTCGCTCAGGGCGGCGAAGTCGTCTTGCGTCCGGGCGATCTCCTGAGGAACCAGCGCGGCGTGAGAGTCCAGCGGGGTGAGTGTCAGGCACAACGTTGCCGCGGCGGTGAGAAGAGCCCGAGACGGGCCGAGACCGGTCACGGTCGAGTTCCACCGCGTTCGTCTTCCAACCGGAGGGCAGCGCATCCGATACACCTCCCCTGCTGGCCCCACCTCCTCTGGCCGTGCGCCCGATGTCTCGGCGGGAGCGCACGGCAGGAACCGGACTGTTTCCTCCGCCTTCTACGGAATAGAGGCGGAAAAGTGCCCGTCTACTCGAAGTCTCCTGGCACGGCCTCGCGCATGCGAGCCTCGCACTCCTCCGGCGACTTCATCCGGGAGAGATCCAGCTCGAAGTCCGGGCGCTCCGCCGGTTGCATCTTCTCCACGAGCTCCGCGATCTCCCTCTTCGAGAGGCCGAGCTCCCGGATCTCATCCACGGAGAGGCTGGCGCCGGCCCGCGCCCGGATTCCGTCCCCGTCCGCGTCGAACAGCCGGCGGAGGATCTCCAGCTCGCCGTGGCTCAGATGCTCGCCGCAGAACTCGTAGTCCAGCCAGGCCTCGTAGCTCAGCGGCGCCACCCGCTTCATTATCCCCGCCATCACCCGCGCGAACTCCTGGATCTCCCACTGGGCGTGCGGGTCGGCCCTCAGGCTGAGGAAGTGGAACAGGTTGTGGAGGTCGATCTTCCAGTACCACTGCGTGTAGGTGGAGAGCGGCAGGTCGATCCTGGCCAGCTCCCGGGCCACGTCCTCGGCGACCAGCCAACCGTACGTATCGCCGGCAGACTTCCGAAGCTCCTCCCACTCCCGCACGGCCCGCTCGTAGACCTCGCGAGGCGCGGGCTGCCCTTCCCGCCCCTGGCGATTGGCCACGCTCTGAATGGCGAACTGCTCGTACTCGGGCTGATAGAAGAGCAGCGGCATCAGGCTGTATCGTCCGCTGTATTCATTGACGGAGGCCGTCCGATGTCGGATCCACTGCCTTGCCACGAACATCGGCATGGCGCAGTGGAACTTGAGCTCGACCATCTCGCTGGGCGTCGTGTGCCGATGTCGCCGCAAGTAGCGGATGAGCCCGCGGGTGAGGCTCGTCTTGCGGGTGCCGAAGCCGTAGCTCACACGTGCGGCCTGCTCGATGCTCTCGTCGGAGCCCATGTAGTCGATCAGTGCGACGAATCCATGATCGAGGACCGGGAAGTAGCCCCCGAGAATCTCTTCGGCGGCGGGGACGACGGTACGCTTGGTTTCCATAACCGTTCCGGTTCCGATTTGGCCGCTGCGCGGGCTGGCGTCGCCGGGGCGAAGCGCCGATGGAGCTGAAGGACAGGCCTCGAAGGTCAGAATACGGAGGGGGTCGAGAGGGCGCCAGCGGATCCGGGGGCCACGTTCCGCTTGGCCTCCGCGCGACTGTGATGTTACCGTGGAGCCGCCGTTCAGCGACCCGAGCCGCCACCATTCAACGAGGAGGGAATGGGACTCCCTGCGCGCGTGATTCGCCGCCTGCTGATCCTCACCGGCACCTGCTGGCTCTCCGGCTGCGGCGCGGCCACCGAGGACGACCGGGCGGTGGTCACCTTCCCCGGAAGCGCCGTCGGCTCGGAGGCGGAGGCTCTGCGCCTGCAGCTGGCGCGATTCATGGACGAGCGCCCGGACATCAGGGTCGTCCAGCGGGAGACCCCCGACGCCGCCGACCAGAGGCACCAGCTGTACGTCCAGTGGCTCAACGCGGGAGCCAGCGAGCCCGACATCCTGCAGCTCGATGTCGTGTGGACGCCCGAGTTCGCCGCCGCTGGTTGGGTTCTTCCCCTCGAACGCTTCGGGCCGCAGGTGGACGCTTACTTCCCCTCGACCATCGAGGCCAATACGTGGGACGGAACGCTGTACGCCCTTCCCTGGTTCGTGGACGTGGGCATGCTCTACTGGCGCACCGACCTCATGGAGGGGCCCCCAGGCTCGCTGGAGGAGATGGCCAGCCTCGCCGCCTCGGCGCGTGAGGACGAAGGCCTCCCTTACGGGCTCGTGTGGCAGGGAGCGCGT
Source organism: Gemmatimonadota bacterium (assembly GCA_039584255.1). Taxonomy (GTDB): domain Bacteria; phylum Gemmatimonadota; class Gemmatimonadetes; order Palauibacterales; family Palauibacteraceae; genus JBDGYE01. The sequence continues at coordinate 31,907 of JBDGYE010000011.1, read as the reverse complement.
TACGAGGGCCTGGTTACGGTCTTCCTGGAGCACCTCGGGGGTCTTGGTGGCCGCATCCTCGACGACGATGGCCGCGTCACGGTGGACTCGGAAGCGGCCGTGCGGGCGCTCACGTTCATGCGCGATGCCGTTTACGGCAGGCGTTACGTGCCCGAGGCGGCGCTCACCTGGCACGAGGAGGAGACCCGCTTCGCCTTCCAGAACGGCCAGGCCGCCTTCATGCGCAACTGGCCTTACGCCTACTCGCTGCTGAAGGGCGCGGACTCGAGGGTGACCGACCGCTTCTCCATCGCACCCATGCCGGCCGGCCAGGGAGGCGAACCGACCGCCGCCCTCGGCGGGGGACAGCTCGCCATCAACGCCAACACCCGGCATCCGGAGGCGGCGTGGGCGGTGATCGAGTACCTGACCCGTCCGGAGCAGATGCTCGAGCGCGCGCAGGTCGTCGGCCAGTACCCGACCCGGCACGGAATGTACGGGAACCCGGCCCTCGAAGAGGCGCTCGGCGTGCCGCTGGACCAGGTCCGGGCGATCGTCGAGCGAGCCGAGCCGAGGCCGGTGACGCCCGTATACACACAGCTATCAGAGATCCTCCAGATCCGGCTGCACCGGGCGCTGACCCGGCAGCAGGAGCCACGGGAGGCGCTGGCGTCGGCCGCGCGCGAGATGCGGGAGCTGTTGGAGCGGGTAGGACTCGCACGGGCAGAGGATCATGGCTCCTGAGGGCCAGACGGCGGTGACTGCGGACGGCGCGCTCGCGGGCGCGCCACAGGCCCGACCGCCACGCGGGGGTCTCGAGGTGCGCGACGCCCGTCTGGGCTGGTGGTTCGTGCTCCCGGCGCTCGCGACGATCCTGCTCGTAGCGCTCTTTCCGCTGGTGTGGACGGTCTGGGAATCGGTTCACATCCACGACCTCAGGATGCCGTGGCGCGGCAGGCCCTTCGTCGGGCTGGAAAACTACGCCGAGGCGCTGGCCGATCCCCGGTTCTGGGCCGCCATGGGCCACACGCTGTTCTTCACCGTGGTCAGCGTGGCCCTCGAGCTGGCGATCGGTCTGGTGCTGGCCGTGGCACTGAACCGGGCCTACCGGGGCCGCGGCCTGGTGCGTGCGGCCGTGCTCATCCCGTGGGCTATCCCGACCGTCGTGGCAGCCCTCCTGTGGCGGTTCATGTTCGACAGCCAGGCGGGGATCGCGAACGCCGTGCTCATGGACGTGGGGCTGATGGAGGAGCCGTTCGTGTGGTTCATCCACTCTGCCGCCGCGTGGGTGCCGGTGATCCTCGCCGACGTCTGGAAGATGACCCCGTTCGTCGCTCTGCTGCTGCTGGCCGGCCTTCAGAACATCGACGCCTCGCTGTACGAGGCCGCCAGGATCGACGGGGCGTCCGCCTGGCAGCAGTTCCGCCACATAACCCTTCCGCTGCTCAAGCCCGCCGTTCTGGTGGCCCTGGTCTTCCGTACGCTGGATGCGTTCCGGGTGTTCGACCTGATCTACGTGCTCACCGGCGGCGGGCCCGGAACGTCGACCGAGCCGATCGCGCTCTACACGTTCAACTCGCTGCTGCAGAACCTGCGGTTCGGTTTCGGATCGGCCCTCTCGGTGATCGTCTTCCTGGTCACCTTCGGCCTGGCGATGCTCTACATCCGCCTTCTGGGCGCCGACCTGTTGAAGTCCGGATCATGAGCGGCTGGAGGAAGTGGCTCCCGATAGGGGTCGTCGGGCTCCTCGTGCTGGCGACGGCGTTCCCCTTCTACTGGGCCATCGTCTCGTCGCTCACGCCGGAGGCCCGGTTGTTCGAGGCGCCCAGCCTGCTGCCGACGAACCTGGTGCTCGACCATTACAGGGCCCTGTTCGACGAGCGTAATTTCTGGATTCCGATCCGAAACTCGCTGGTCGTGGCCGGCACCACGACGGTCCTGTGCGTCAGCGTGGGAGCTCTGTGCGCCTATGCCCTGGCGAGGCTGGACTTCCGCTTCAAGGGCGTGGTGCTGGGCTTCATTCTGGCGGTCACGATGTTTCCTCAGATCTCGATCGTTTCGCCGCTCTACCTCCTGCTCCGCGAGCTGCGGCTCATTAACACCTATCCTGGGCTGGTGCTGCCATACCTGACGTTTGCCATGCCCCTCACCGTGTGGCTGCTCGTCGGCTTCTTCCGGCAGCTACCCAGAGAGCTCGAGGAGGCGGCGATGGTCGACGGGGCCAGTCGATTGCGGGCGTTCCGGGAGATCATCCTCCCGCTGGCGCTGCCCGGCCTCGCCACAACGGCAATCCTGACGTTCGTGTACAGCTGGAACGAGTTTCTCTTCGCACTCTCGTTCACCCTCGGGCCGGAGCGACAGACGGTCCCCGTGGCTATCGCGCTGTTCCGGGGCCAGTACCAGGTCCCGTGGGGACAGATCCTGGCGGCGGCGGTCGTGGCCACGGCTCCGGTGGCCGCCCTCGTTCTGGCGTTCCAACGGCGAATCGTGCAGGGGCTCACGGCGGGCGCAGTCAAGGGATGAGCCGAGGAGAAGCGTGATCATGCGAATCACCCAGATCGGATTGGATTGACGAAATGGCTTCCGTACGGCTGGAGAACGTTCACAAGACTTATCCCAACGGGCACGTGGCGGCCCGCGGTCTCGATCTGGAGATCGAGGACGGAGAACTCCTCGTGTTCGTGGGGCCGTCGGGCTGTGGCAAGAGCACCGCACTCCGCATGATCGCCGGCCTCGAGACACCCAGCTCCGGCCGCGTCTGCATCGGCGACCGAGAATGCACCGAGCTGCCCCCACAGGACAGGGACATCGCCATGGTCTTCCAGTCCTACGCCCTCTACCCGCACAAGACGATCCGCGAGAATCTGGCGTTCGGCCTGCGGATGCGCGGCACCGGCAAGGACGAGATGGAACAGCGGGTGGATCGAGCGGCCGGGGCCCTCGGCCTCGAGGAGTTCCTGGAGAGGAAGCCCGGACAGCTCTCGGGCGGGCAGCGGCAGCGGGTTGCACTGGGGCGGGCCATCGTACGCGAGCCTCAGGCGTTCCTGTTCGACGAGCCCCTTTCCAACCTGGACGCCAAGCTGCGGGTGCAGACGCGGGCGGAGCTGAGCCGCATGCACCGGCGGCTCGGGGCTACCATGGTCTACGTCACCCACGATCAGGAAGAGGCGATGACGCTGGGCACCCGCGTCGCGGTCATGCACGAAGGTATCTTCCAGCAGGTGGCGCCGCCGATGGAGGTGTATCGCAGGCCTGCCAACCGGTTCGTGGGCGGCTTCGTGGGATCACCGGCAATGAACTTCTTCGAGTGCCAGCTAACCGAGGAAGACGGGAAGCCGAGGCTCGCTACCGGCGAGCTCTCGGTCTCCCTGGAGCCCGGCGACTGGCTGGGCGAGGCCGGCAACGCCGTGATCCTGGGCGTCCGTCCGCACGACATAGAGCTGGTGGCGACTGAAGTGGCAGACGTTCCGGCACGCGTAGACGTCATCGAGCCACTCGGAAGCGAGATGTTGATCCACCTTCAGGTTGGCACGGTGGAGGAAGGTCAGGCGGTGCGAGCGGTGATCCCGCCCGAAGCGCAGGCGTCCGTGGACGACGCAGTCGGGCTCCGATTCCGCCGGGACCGTCTGCACATCTTCCACAGCGAGTCGGAGCGAAGACTGAACTGAGGCACTCGGGAAGGCCAACTTCGGCCGCCCGGCTCGGGAGGGCTGCCGCTTTGCTTCCGTATGGCGTTTCTGTAGAAGGGCTTGACAGTGACGGGTGCTGCTCCTAGCGTTAGCGCGTCCCCCCACCCGCCGAATCGCTGCGCCTATGTGTTTATTCGTGCACGGGCTTGAGCCAGACGTGCGAGTTTTCACTTATCGGAGCAGGAGGATTCCATGAGCAGCAGGTTTCGTTGGAGACCCGTAGCCGTGGGCCTCGCCGTCTTGCTGATGCCGTTTTCCACGCTCCTTGCCCAGCAGACCGGAACGGTCCAGGGGACCGTGACGGGCGCCGACGGGCAAGGCCTGGTGGGAGCGGCCGTCAGCGTCGAAGGCACCGCCCTCGGCACACTGGCAGGGGATGGCGGAGTCTACTCGCTGAGCGGCGTACCGGCAGGCCCGCAGACCCTCAGGGTGGCGATGCTGGGCTACGCTCCGCAGACACAGCAGGTGAACGTGCCGGCCGACGGCTCGGTCACCGGCAACTTCGTGCTCGAGATCGATGCCCTGAACCTCGAGGCGATCGTGGTGACCGGTACGGCGACCGAGACCCGAAAGGTCGAGGCGACCTTCGCGGTCACAAACCTCAACTCGGAGCAGATCATCGAGAAGGCGCCGCAGAACACCGCGGAGCTGCTCGAGGTCGTGCCGGGCTTCTACGTCGAGAGCTCGGGTGGTGAGGGAGGCAACAACGTGTGGGCGCGCGGAATCCCGCAGGACGGAGGCTTCCGCTACGTGGCGATGTACGAGGACGGGCTTCCGGTCTTCGAGTCGCCCGAGCTCGCCTTCACCAACATCGACCTCCTCTACCGCACGGACGCCACCGTGAGGACGCTGGAGGCCGTGCGCGGTGGCTCCGCGTCGATCTTCGCGAGCAACGCGCCCGGCGGTCAGATCAACTTCGTCAGCCACACCGGCGGCGATCAGCTGGCAGGCGTCGCGAAGCTGTCGCTCGGCGACTACAGCATGTTCCGGACCGAGCTGAACGTCGGCGGCCCGATCGCGGGGCCGGATTGGCGGTTCAACGTCGGGGGCTTTTATCGCTTCGATCGAGGCGTGAGGGATCCGGGCTTCCCCGCTAACTCGGGCGGGCAGCTCAAGGCGAACGTCACCCGGCTCCTGGACAACGGCTATGTCCGGGTGTACGCCAAGTACCTGGACGACAGCAACATCTTCTACCTTCCGGTCCCCCTTGAGACGCCTATCGGGCAGAACGACGTGGACGGGAACGAGATCTCCAAGGGCGACCCGAAGGAGCTCCCAGGATTCGACGCCAACTACGGGACGATGACGTCCAACGACGCGTCGTTGGTGAGGATTCCCACGCCGGTTCCGCAGTCCGACCCCGCCAACGCTCAGATCGGGGGGGTCATGGAGCGGAACCTGAAGGACGGAATGCACGTCACCTACCGTTCGTTCGGGGCCGAGGGCAGCTTCGATCTCGGCAACAACTGGACGATATCGGACCGCTTCCGGCGCATGACCGCCGACGTGACATTCAACGCGATCTTCTCGGTGAACGACCCCCAGGATGCCACCGATTTCGCCCAGGATAAGGTCGACGATCTCGGCGGAGCGGGTTTCCGCTATTCGTTCACCAACTCGGGCGCGACCTTCAACCCGGCGAACGCGAACGGCAACGGACTGGTGGCGGAAACGGGCTGGTGGACGGTCACCAAGCCGCTGTCGAACTTCTCCAACGACTTCAGGGTGACAAAGGGCTGGCTGGGCACCGACTGGGCCAACGACCTCACCCTGGGATTCTACTTCAGCGATTACTCCGCGGATGAGTTCTGGCTGTTCAACAGAGTGCTCCAGGAGATTCGTTCACCGGCACCCAGGCTGCTGGAACTCGAGATCCTGGACGGCGGCGGGGACGTCCTCACATCGGTGACCCAGAACGGCTTCACCCGGTACGGTGACCTCTATGTGAACCACTCCGGCGACGTGAACCTGTACGCGCTGTACGCTCAGGACACGTGGCGGCCTACCGAGAAATGGACGATCGATGGCGGTCTCCGGTGGGAGTACCACGACGTCAACGGCCAGGTCGAGAACGCAAGCTCGTTCGATCTGGGCTTCGACGACACGACTGCCGACGACAACATGGAGTTCGGAAACGGCTCCTTCGACACGTACAGTTTCGACTTCAGCGACCTGGCCTACTCGATCGGCTTGGGCTACATGTTCAACCGTCAGTTCGGGCTGTTCGGGCGCTGGACCGACGGCTTCCGCGTGCCCGACTTCGAGCAGTGGATCTTCAGTAGAGACCCGAACGGCAACGTCGCCAAGGGACCCTGCGACACCGTCGACGATCCCGCTCAGCGGCCAGAGGACTGCAAGAACATCGAGGACGTGAAGCAGGCCGAGGTGGGTGTCAAGTTCGGCTCGCCGACGCTGGGCATCTTCGCCACCGGATTCTGGACCCAGTTGACCAACATCCAGTTCTCCGACGAGGTGTCCATTGGTGACGACCTGGTCACGGCCAACCGCTTTGCCGATACGCGAACGATCGGCCTGGAGACCGAGATCGTGTGGGTGCCGGTCCCCGCCTTCGAGGCGAGCTGGACGGGCACGATCCAGAATCCCGAGTATAGGAGCCTCACGTTCGATCCAAGCTTCCCGCCGCCGTCGGAGGAGTTCGACGTCGAGGGCAACCAGATCCGCCGTGTGCCGAAGTTCATCTCTGCCCTGAGGCTCGCGTACGGCTTCGGACCGCGAGCAGGCAACCTGAGGCTGTGGGGCACGTGGGGATACATCGACAAGCGGTTCGTGGATGATGCGAACCTCGCGGTGCTGCCGGGCTACCACAAGATCGACGCGGGGCTGTCGTTCGACATCAGCCGGCAGGTCGGCGTGCAGCTCGTGGGCAACAACCTGACCAACGAGATCGGGCTCACGGAGGGGAACCCCCGGACCGGACAGGTGGTCGGTCAGGCCGGCGAGATCGGGATGGCGCGTCCGATCCTCGGAGCGAACGGCCGGCTCACGCTCTCGTACCACTTCTGATCGAACACGACGCGCTCTCCTGAGCGCTTGACCCCAGCCGAGGGGAGGGAGCCCTGAGAGGCTTCCTCCCCTCTTCTTCGTTTGACACCTCGCCGTCTTGCCCCCAAAGTCGGGGCGCGGGGCGACTCTCTCGGATTCACCTGATACGAACACGGAGCTACTGCTGACCATGCCGACCTTCACTCTCGGCGGTATCGACCTGGCGATGGTGGCCGTCTACGCGGTCTTCATCGTCGCCATCGGGATCTACTTCGGCCGAAAGCACGAGGACGCCGAGCAGTACTTCCTGGCTGGCCGGCGGATGATCTGGCCGGTGATCGGGATCTCCCTGTACGCCTCGAACATGGGCAGCACGGCGCTGGTGGGACTGTCGGGCGACGCCTACGCCACGGGCATCTCGGTGTTCAACTACGAGTGGATGGCAGCCGTGGTCCTGGTGTTCTTCGCCATCTTCTTCGCCCCGTTTTACATCAAGACCCGCGTCTACACGATGCCGGAGTTCCTCGAGCGGCGATTCGACGCCCGGTCGCGCTACTACTTCTCCGGCCTCACCCTGTTCGGCAACATCGTCATCGACACCGCGGGTCACCTGTACGCCGGCGGCCTCGTCCTCAAGCTTATCTTCCCCGACATACCGCTCGTCCAGACGATCGCCATCCTGGCGCTGCTCGCCGGCACGTACACGATCCTCGGCGGGTTGGCGGCCGTGATGTTCACCGACGTGATCCAGACCGGGCTCCTACTAGTAGGCACGTTCATTGTCGCCGGGGTGGCGTTCGCGAAGATCGGAAGCTGGGAGGCAGTCACGGCTGTCACGCCGCCGGAGATGCTGAGCCTGGTCCGCCCGATGGACGATCCCGCAGTGCCCTGGCTGGGTCTGATCACAGGCGTTCCTCTGCTCGGCTTCTACTTCTGGTGCACCAACCAGTTCATGGTGCAGCGCACGCTGAGCGCCAAGGACGTGAACCATGCGCGGTGGGGAGCGCTGCTGGCGGCGGCCCTCAAGATCCCGGTGATCTTCATCATGGTGCTCCCGGGCACCTTCGCGCGGGTCCTGTACCCGAACCTCGAGAACCCGGACATGGTCTACCCCACCATGATGTACGACATGCTGCCGATGGGTCTGCGGGGCTTGATCCTCACCGGTCTCGTGGCAGCCCTGATGTCCAGCATCGATTCTACGCTGAACTCCGCGTCGACCCTGGTGACCATGGACTTCGTCCACAAGTGGAAGCCGGCCTTCGATAAAAAGAGACTGATGCGCGTGGGCCGGGTGGCGACGGCGGTGTTCATGGTCCTCGCGGCCCTGTGGGCGCCGCAGATCCAGAACTTCGGCTCGCTGTTCAAGTACCTGCAGAGTGTGCTGGCCTACATCAGCCCACCGATCGTCGCAGTGTTCATTCTGGGCGTGTTCTGGAAGCGGGCGAACGCGAACGGAGCTTTCTACTCGCTTCTCGTCGGGCTCACAGTGTCGCTCTTCTTGCTCACCTTCCAGGTCATCATCCCGGCACCCTGGATGCCGCAGATCCACTTCCTGCTCGTTGCGCCGATCCTGTTCGTCTTTTCCGCGGCGACGGTCGTGCTGGTCAGCCTGGCTGGCTCGGCGCCGGATGAGGAGAAGACGAGCGACACGACCTGGACGCCGGCTTTCTTCCGGCAGGAGACGGAAGAGCTGCGGCGAATGAAGTGGTATCAGAACTACCGGATCCTGTCGGCTGTGGTGCTCCTGCTCGCGGCCGTGATCGTGGGGATGTTCTGGTGATGTCTTCGCGCATCCGGGAGGCCTGAGCGGCGTTGCGCATCGCCTTTCTGAATCCGCAGGGCAATTTCGACCCTACCGACAGAGGGTGGACGGAGCACCCGGACTTCGGCGGCCAGCTGGTCTACGTCAAGGAGGTGGCGCTGGCGCTCGGGCGCCAGGGACATTTGGTCGACATTCTGACTCGTCAGGTGGTGGACGAGCGGTGGCGGGAGTTTGCCGGCGCGGCCGATGCCTATCCAGACGGCGACACTGTACGCATCCTCCGCTTCCCGTGCGGCCCGCCGGGGTTCCTGGCCAAAGAAGCTCTGTGGCCGGTGCTGAGCGAGTGGGTTGAGCACATCGCCGAGTTCTACGAGGCGGGCGAGGGTGCACCGGAGGTTCTGACCGCCCATTACGGGGACGGAGGCGTCTCCGCGGTCCTGCTTCAGGAGCGGCTGGGCCTACCTTTCACCTTCACCGCCCACAGTCTGGGCGCGCAGAAGCTCGACAAGCTCCGCCGGGAAGGAGACAGCGTTTCGTCTCTCGTCGAGCGCTTCCGGTTCGACAAGCGGTTGGCAGCCGAGCGCGTAAGCATGGCGCGGGCCGCGAAGGTGATCGCCAGCACGACCCAGGAGAGGCTGGGGCAGTACGGCCACCCGGCCTACCGGGGTGCGGTCGATCCCGCCGATGACCGCAAGTTCTGGGTGATTCCCCCGGGTGTGAACCTGGAGGTGTTCGACGCGGCGGTGCGCCACCCTGTGGAGGCACGGGTCGCCGAGAAACTCGAATCCACGCTCCGCCGGGACTTGCCGGAGAGCCGTCGAGGCCTTCCCCTGGTGATCAGCTCGAGCCGGTTGGACCGCAAGAAGAACCACGTAGGGCTGGTGCGCGCGTGGGGCGTCGATTCCGGACTGCTCGCGGCCGCGAACCTGGTTCTCATCCTCCGTGGCAGTCCGGATCCGATCAGGCGCAGAGCTTCTGCGTTTTCCGGAGAAGCGCTGAGCATCCTGGACGAGGTGGCAACGGTAATCGAGCGAGAGGGACTGGAAGGCGCGGTTGTGGCGTTCGACCTGGACTCGCAGGCGGAGCTGGCGGCCTGCTACCGCCTGCTGGCCCAGCGGCACCGCGGGGTCTTTTGCCTGCCGGCTCTCTTCGAGCCTTTCGGCCTGGCACTCCTCGAGGCCATGGCTGCCGGCCTGCCGGTGGTCGCCACGGACAGCGGAGGCCCCTCCGAGAGCCTGCGGGAGGGCGAGCGCGAGTTCGGGATCCTGGTTGACCCGCTGGATCCGTCAGACATCGCCCGCGGCCTGCGGCGGCTGGTGACCGACGAGCACGAGTGGCGGAGGTTCGGGCGGGCGGGCCGTAAACGGGTGCGCGATCGATACACGTGGGAGCAGACGGCCACGGGCTACATGCACGCGTTCAAGGAGATCCTCCGCGGAGGCGGTGCCCCTGATCCGACGTTCCGGAGGCCGGTGTTCTTCGCGGATCCCGCCCGTGACGACCTGACCCAGGAGGCCCTCGAAGCCATTTACCCGCTGTCGGAGGCGCCAACAGAGGCAGAATCGGTGTAGATCCGCTGCTCCTGGCTACACGAGACCCGAGAGCAGGCGCAGCCAGCTCTGCAACTGCGAGAACACCAGGAACTTGTCATGCGCCCGCCGCTGAGCGTTACGCCCCCAGGCGCGACGCCCGCCGTGGTCCGTGAGCATTCCCTGAAGGGCGTCGGCCAGTTCCCCCGCGTCTTGTGGATCGGTGATCACCCGGCCGTCGAGCCCATCGCGCACCTGGTGCCGAGGCCCGCAAGCCTGCGAATTCGTGAGCACTGGGATTCGCTTCCACATCGCCTCGGTGATCGTGAGTCCGAAACCCTCTCGCAGCGAGTTCTGAACGACGACCGTCGAGCTCCGCTGCAAAGCGTTCACGATGAGAGCGTTCTGCCGCAGCGATGACATCGGCAGGGTTACCAGAGCCACATCGTCCTGAATGGTCGGATCCAGCTCCAGGTAGGTGGCTCGGAGCTCTTCCAGGACCTCGATCCCCTGTGGGTCGTCCTGGATGGAGGCGGGATCGGGACCTGCGAGCACGAGGCGGACCAGATCCAGCCGTCGCCTCTGTTCCCAGCCGCTGTTGTCGTCCGTCGCGGTGTACACGCGCCGCTTCATATCCGCGAAGGCGTCGAGCAGAGGCTTGAAGCCCTTCAGCCGATCCCACCTCGACACTTCGGTAACGATGGGCCGGCTCAGCAGGCCGACGTCCTCCCACATGTTGGCGGGGCGAAACGAGCCGTCGGCCTGAAGACGCAGCACGATGTCGGAGAACGGAGGCGGCACCATCGGTCCCGGGCTGGCGATCAGCGCTGAGTTGGAGAGGATGCCGACCAGCCGGTGGAGGTGCAGCTCTTCGTTCTTCTCGACCAGCGGATTGATCGCCGGGTAGATCACGGTGGCCCGATCGGCCAGGAAATCCGTAACGTACTCGGGGGTAGAGAACACCGCGCGATCGTAGGCCCCCCCGTACGGCTCCAGGAAATCCCACGCTGCGCGGGTGGCCTCGTTTTCCTCATCCAGTCCGATGTGGCAGCGCCACACTGCGATAATGTCGAGGTTCTCCTTGACGATCCCCGCCAGTGGCATCGGCTGGGGGTCGTGCACGATGAGGATATCCCCCGGTCTCATCCGACTCGACAGTAAGTCCGCGTTCCGACGGTTCTCCCCCTCGTACAGCTCGCGGCTCGAGCCTGGGAGCGACGGGTTCCCTTCACCGTGAATGAGGTTGTGGAGCGTCTTGGTGAGGCGGAAGAAGTCGGCGTTCTCAGACTCGATGACCGCCCATTCCGTGGGGATCCCGAGCTCGCGCAGTAGAGCCACGATCGTGGGCAGCATCTCGGCCACGCCGCCGCCCTGGGAGGTGGAGTTCACCATCCACACCGAGCGCCCATCGAGAGAGGGGACGACCTCCGCGGCCACCTCCCGCAGCTCGCGCACGGCCGAAGCCAGGTGCGCGACGGCCTCGTAGTCCGCCAGCGCGCGCTTCTCCGTCACATCGACCCGAAACGCCATGCCGTCCCTTTCTCAGAACCTCACTGACTTTCCCGGCCTTCGCGGACCGTCGTTGCCGGAGCCGCGGAGAGATCATTCGGTGCAGAGCGTGCTTCCTCCAGCAGGCGCTCGACCACCCGCTCCCGGCTGCCTTCGTGCCACTTTCGGTCCGTGCGGTAGTGGCCGAAGGCCCAGGCCCGTCGGTCGGGCGACTTCAGGATGACCGCTCCCGGCTCATTCGTCCGGATGCGCTTCAGGCGCTGATAGTGCTCTTCGGCTTCTGTCTGAGACTCGGTTTGGAGAAGATCGAGTGGGCGAAGCGGATCCTCTGCGGTCATACGGTACACGATGAACACGGCGGCATTACCTCTCTACGAACGAGCTAAGCAGCCAATCAGACGTCCAGGTTCTTGACGAACCTGGCGTTGGCTTCGATGAACTCGCGGCGAGGCTCTACGTCGTCACCCATGAGGCGCTCGAACAGGAGCGACGCTTCGGTAGCCTCGTCGATCGTCACCTGGAGCAGGGTCCTGTTCTCCGGATTCATCGTGGTCTCCCACAGCTGATCCGGGTTCATCTCGCCCAGCCCCTTGTACCGCTGCACATGCACCGACCCGCTCCCTTTCCCGTCCTTGAACCGCTTGATGGACTCCTCGCGCTCCTCGTCGCTGTAGCAGTAGTACTCCTGCTTTCCCCTGTAGACCCGGTACAACGGGGGCTGCGCGATGTAGACGTAGCCGGCCTCGATGAGCTCCTGCATCTGCCGGAAGAAGAAGGTGAGAAGCAGGGTCCGGATGTGGGCCCCATCCACATCGGCATCCGTCATGACGACGATGCGATGATACCGGGCCTGGTCGAGGTCGAATTCTTCGCCGATACCGCTGCCGATAGCCGTGATGATGGCCCGGATCTCGTCATTGGAGAGGATCCTGTCGATCCGCGCACGCTCGACGTTCAGGATCTTGCCCTTGAGGGGAAGGATCGCCTGATACATCCGGTCGCGCCCCTGCTTCGCGGACCCGCCGGCGCTGTCGCCCTCCACCAGGTACAGCTCCGAAAGCGAGGGATCGCGGGACGAGCAGTCGGCCAGCTTGCCCGGAAGGATACCGGTCTCGAGGGCCGACTTCTTCCGCGTCAGGTCCCGCGCCTTCCGGGCGGCCTCCCTGGCCCGGGCCGCCTGGACCGCTTTCTCGATGATCTGGCGCCCCGAAGACGGGTTCTCGTCCAGCCACGTGCCGAGCTTGTCGTTCACCAGGCTCTCGACGATTCCCCGCACCTCGCTGTTCCCGAGCTTGGTCTTCGTCTGACCCTCGAACTGGGGCTCCATGACCTTGACCGACAGGACGGCCACCAGACCCTCGCGCACGTCGTCGCCCGACAGGCTCGGATCGCCCTTCTTCAGCCCGTTGCTCTTCTGGCCGTAGTTGTTGATGGTGCGGGTGATGGCCGCCTTGAACCCGCTGAGGTGCGTTCCTCCTTCGTGCGTGTTGATGTTGTTCACGAAGGTGAAGGTGTCCTCGTTGTACCCATCCGTGTACTGCATGGCGAGCTCGATCTCGGTGCTATCCTGCGAGCCCTTGAGATAGATGATCTCGCCGTGCAGCGGGTTCTTGTTACCCCGGAGGTACTCGACGTACTGGACGATCCCGCCCTCGAAGTGAAAGCGCTCCTCCTGCCCGGTCTTTCCGTTCCAGTCCCTCTCGTCGCGGAGGACGATGACAACGCCGCGGTTCAGGTAGGCGAGCTCCCGCAGACGGCTCGCCAGCGTATCCCAGTTGTACTGGAGCTCCGTGAAGATCTCGGAGTCGGGCTTGAAGTGGACTTTGGTCCCGGTCTCCTTGGTCCGCGCACCCCTCTCGAGGTCGCTCCTCTTCACGCCGCGCCCGAACTCCTGCGTCCACACGAATCCGTCGCGCTTGACCTCGACGCTGAGCTGCCCCGACAGAGCGTTCACGACCGAGACGCCGACGCCGTGGAGCCCGCCCGAGACCTTGTAGGACTCCTTGTCGAACTTGCCGCCAGCGTGGAGCCGCGTGAGCGCGAGCTCCACACCCGGCACTTTCTCGGTCGGGTGGACGTCGACGGGGATTCCACGGCCGTCGTCGATGACGGTGATGGAGTCGTCGTCGTGGATGACGACCTCGATCTCCGAGCAGAAGCCCGCCATAGCCTCGTCGATCGCGTTGTCCACCACTTCGTACACAAGGTGGTGGAGCCCGCGCGCGGCGGTGGAGCCGATGTACATGCCCGGACGCTTACGGACCGCCTCAAGTCCCTTCAGGACCTGGATCTGACGAGACGTGTAGCCGTCGCCCTTAGCGCCCTTCTTGTCGCCGCGCTTTGCCGTCGGTGTCTTACCCTTGCCGTTCGATTGTGCCATCCCTGTCCTCCGAAAGCCTGCCGTCTGCCTGCAGGAACACGATCTTCTCGATTCTTCCTTCGCGCTTGCCCGCGTTGATCTTCCGCATCAGCTCGGGCCTCATCATCGTCAGCTCCGTCCGCCACGCGGGACTCTCCACCTCGACGAACAGCGTCCCGCCCCGGATCCGCAGCGGTCGGGCCACCCGTGCGATATGCGGTCCGACGAGGTCGTCCCACCCGGCGATCACCGTGGCGCGCTCTACCCGGTCGGCAATCCCCCATTTGGCCAGCAGGGCGCCGACGAGACCTCCGATCCGCTCCAGCCTGGGGCGCTTGTCCGATCCTGCCCGGCCGCGCGATGCTCTTACATCACTCTCAACCATCCGTGAACAGCACTCCGTCCCGGATTCGCCACCGGGCTAAGCCACCCCCTCTCAGCGGGACGTCCGCCGGCTTCGGGGCCGTGAGCAGAACCTGCCCCGAGCGTCCTTCGTCCAGAAGCCGCACGACGCGCTCTGCCCGTTCCCGGTCGAGCTCGGCGAACACGTCGTCAAGCAGGTACACCGGATCGTGTCCGAGACGCTCCCTGAGCGTGTCCGCCTCCACCAGGCGCAGGGCGATCGCCGCCGTCCGCTGCTGGCCTCCGGACCCGTAGCTGCGCAGGTCCCTCTGCTCGTCGCCGGTGTCCACCGACGCCCGGATCACCAGGTCGTCGCGGTGTGGCCCGGCCGTCGTCGTTCCGCGCCGCCGATCACGCTCCATGCTGTCCGACAGCGCCTGCCTGAACAGCTCCGCCCACCTTTCCTCCGGGCCGGTCACTGACCCTTCGTTCGCCTCGTACTCCGCCACGGGCTCCTGCACCGCGGGCCTTCCAGGCCCCGCCTCGGTCCCAGCGGAGGCTTCTCCGCGCCCAACGGCGGCCTCGTAGGCGAAGCTCCCGACCGAGCCTCCAGATATTTCGGCGTTGTATGTGCCAAACGCCTCCGAGCTTCCCTCGACCCACGCCTCGCGGCATGCCATGACCGCGGCGCCGGGCTCCACGAGCCCCTCCGTCCAGGCCTGCACCACGGAGTTATCTCCCTGCCTCAGCGCCTCGTTGCGCTGGGTGAGGACCGCCCGGTAGCGCTGCAGGCTGGCCAAGTAGCCCGGCTGCACAACCGACAGCAGTATGTCCAGGAAACGACGTCGTCGGCCCGGAGAACCGTACACCAGCTCCGCATCTTCCAGGCTGAACACGACTGCCCCGAGCACTCCGAGCGCGTCCGCCAGGCGAGCGGCCTCCGTCCCATCGACCTCGACCTTCTTCCGCCGACCTGACCGCTGGTACGCGGCAGCCAGATCGGCCCGCTCCCCACCTTTCCGGATCGTCGCTTCGATCCGGAAGACGTCCTGTCCGAACCGGATCAGATCCGCGTCGCGCGCACCCCGGAAGGACCTGAAGATCTCGAGGTAGTAGATCGCCTCGAGAAGGTTCGTCTTCCCCGACCCGTTGGGGCCAACCATCATCACGCCTGCGTCCGGCAGCTCGAGCTGAAGACTCGGGAAGTTGCGGAAATCCCTCGCATCCAGTCGCTCGAGCACCGCCGGAGCGGCCTTCGCTCTGCCCTCAACGGGGGCGCTGGCGGGGCTCTGCATCTATGACCTGAAAATAACCCGAAAGAGCCCGTCACCGCAACGCTCCGAAGCGCTCGGAAACGTTGATGTTATGCGCATAATCGAGAGGTACGCAGGTCGGCGAGCAGCATTGGGTCGACGGACGTGCAGAGCGCTCTTGAGATCGCTCTTGGAGCGACATGCGGCCCTTCTGCACGGGCGATTCCGGAGCGAAGGGAGCACGGCCCTCCGGCTCAAGCCTGTCAGCGCCTCATGAAGTCGCTGACAGCCGGCTCGTCCCCCGAGTAGTCGTAGAATCCCTTCCCTGTCTTCCGCCCGTGGTACCCGGCGAGGTACATGCGCTTGAGCAGCGGGGGCGGCGCGAACCTGCGCTCGCGGTACTCGTCGAACATGATCTCGGCGATGTAATAGAGCGTATCCAGCCCTACGAAGTCGCCCAGCTGGAAGGGGCCCATGGGGTATCCGCAGCCCATCTTCATGCCGGTGTCGATGTCCTCGATTGAGCCTACTCCCTCCTCGTACGCCCGGATCGCGTCCAGAAGGTACGGGACGAGGAGACGGTTCACCACGAAGCCGGAGTTGTCGTGGCACGCGATGGGTACCTTGCCGACCGACTTCGCAAATTCGAAAGCCGTGTCGAAGGTGGCGTCCGAGGTCGATCCGGTACGTACCACCTCGACCAGCTTCATGATCGGCACGGGGTTGAAGAAGTGGAGGCCGATGAAGCGGTCAGGACGTGCGGTCGAGGCCGCCATCTCGGTCACCGTGAGGCTCGAAGTGTTGGAGGCGAAGATCGTGTGATCCGGCGACTGGCGGTCCAGCGCCCCGAACAGGTCCTTCTTCGTCTCGATGTCCTCGATGATCGCCTCGATGACGAGGTCACATTCGGCTAGGTCCTCGAGGGCCACGGTGCCCTCGAGTCTCTCCAAGCTCTCGTCGCGCTGTCCGGGCTCTAGCTTTCCCTTCTCCACCACTCGATCGAGGGTCGACCGGATCGCGTCGAGTCCCTTCTCGAGCAGCTCTGCGTTGACCTCACGGACGACCGTGCGGTAGCCGGCGGCTGCGCTGATCTGCGCGATTCCCCGGCCCATGAGCCCGCAGCCGACGACTCCGACCTTCTGTATCCCGCTCACGTGCCGCTCCTTTCCGCTCCGTCAATCCGTGACGCTTTCCCACCAGTCGGTGAGCTTCTCGCGCAGCGAGGGAGCGCCGCTCGAAGACGACAGGCCTCGCTCGAGCCGGTCGAGGAGTCCCTGAATCGCGACCTCGACCCGCTCGCGCCGCCGCCGGAACGTGCGGTTGGCCGCGAACGATCCTATGAGGCCCGTGCCCCCGACGGCCGCGGGGCCGCCTAGAAGGAGCGGAATCCCCTCTGCGAAGTGCATCCCAAGGGCCGCGCCGGTTCCCACCGCCACCAGCGGAATCAGCCAGCCGGCCACATGGCCCGCTCGCTGGTTCTTCAGGTCGGCGGTCAGGGTAACGAGCGATCTCCCTTCCTCGAGCTGCTCCACCCGCACCTCCATCCGCCGAGCCTTGGCCAGCTCGTAACCGCGGCCGATGAAGTCGAAGGATCGCTGGAGCTTGCTCATGAGGTCCTCGGCCGGCCGCCAGACCTGCCGACCCGGCTGGTCCCGGATGCAGATCAGGCTCTCGTGCTCGCGAAGGTAATGCTCGAGCGACGCCAGTACCTCGTGGGGGCTGCCGGGAACCCCACGGCTGGCCTGGACGGCGCCCGCGCCCCAGAGCCTCGCCGCAATTCCTGAATCGCGTGGCTCGGACAGTAGAAGCGCATCGGCCCGCAGCTCGGCGAGAGCCTGGCGAACGTGTCGGCCCTCGAGGCCCACCTCCTCGGCGATGCGGACGACCTCGCCCTCGTCGATGACGTCCGGGACCTCGTCGCGCAAGAACTGCAGCTCTGCCGCCCGGTGAATCACCTTCTCCAGGTCCGTGCCGCTGATCGAGCTGGGCACGGGGAGGTGCTCTTCCGGCTCTCCGTTCGGGGCGGCGGCGCGGGGACCCGTCATGTCGGCCGTCACGGCCCGGGGCGTCGTTTCCGCGGCCCCGGCGCTTCAGCTCTCTTCGGGCTCGTCTCGCGCAACAGGCACCGCATGCTTCTCCCGCTCGGCCGCATCGGATCCCTCCAGCGCCAGCTCGGCTTCCCCGAGTAGCCCGGGTTGCGCTGTCGAGAGGCTGTGCAGGCGCGCGGTGAGACCCGTGGCCTCGTCGACCGCCTTGCGGGCACGGGCTTCCAGCTCTCGGATCTCCTCCTTGTCTTCCTCCGTCATCTCGGCAGCCTCGTACATCTTCTTGAACGGCGTGAAGAGGTCTATTGGCAGCGGGAAGAGGGTAGTGGAGTTGTTCTCCGCCGCGATCTCGGAGGCCGTCTGCAGGAAGCGGAGCTGCAGCGAGGCCGGGTTGACGCTCAGGAGGCGGGCCGCGTCCTTCAGCCTGCCGGCCGCCTGGAGCTCGCCCTCGGCGTTGATGACCTTGGCCCGACGCTCGCGCTCGGCCTCTGCTTGACGGGCTATCGCGCGCTTCATCTCCTGCGGAAGGTCCACGTCCTTCACCTCCACCGCCGTCACGTCGATGCCCCACACGTCGGTGCCCTGGTCGATGATCTCACGGAGGATCTGGTTGAACTTCTCCCGCTCGGCCAGCAGCTCGTCCAGCTCCGCCTGGCCGATCACCGAGCGGAGGGTGGTCTGCGCCAGCTGCGAGGTGGCGAACAGGTAATCCTCGATCTCGAGCACCGCCCTGCTGGGGTCACGGACGCGGAAGTACAGCACCGCGTTGACCTTCACCGAGACGTTGTCGCGGGTGATCACGTCCTGTGGCGGGATGTCCATGGCAATGATCCGGAGCCCCACCCGCACCATCCGCTCGATCCCGAACGGAACGAGGAATATGAGACCGGGCCCGCGAACGGGCCGAACACGGCCGAGCCGGAAGACGACGGCCCGCTCGTACTCACGCAGGATCCTGAGGCTGGTGGAGAGCGCTGCCGCTCCGCCTATGGCGACGAGAGCGAGTATGACGTCCATGGGAACCTCCGTTCGATTCCGAAGGTCAGCGTACGGAATTGGGTCCGCGGGGATACGTGGGATCCCGGCGGCGGCGCGCCGCACCACGGGCACACGCTGTAACATACACCACGCGCCGCGGATGTGCTCGTGCGGCGCCGGCCCTCTATCCGCCGACCTCCACGATCACCGCTATGCCCTGGCCGCCCCCGATGCAAGCCGTGCCGAGACCGAGCCCTCCGCCGCGACGCCCGAGCTCGTGCAACAGGTGAGTGGTGATGCGCGCGCCCGTGGCTCCGAGTGGGTGAGTGATGGCTATGGCGCCGCCGTTTACGTTCACCTTCTCGCGGTCGAGGCCGAGCTCCTTCTCCACGGCCACGTACTGCGGCGCGAAGGCCTCGTTTACCTCAATCAGGTCCACGTCGTCCAGGGCCAGGCCAGCCATCTCCAGTGCCTTCCTGGAGGCGGGCGCCGGCCCGATCCCCATGATCCGGGGGGGCACCCCGGCTACCGCCCACGCAACGAGGCGGCCCATCGGCTCCAGCCCGTGCGTCGCCGCGAACTCGGAGTCCGCGATGACCAGCGCCGCCGCTCCGTCGCCGATGCCACTGGCGTTGCCGGCCGTCACCAGACCGTCGCTCTTGAAGTAGGGCCGCAGGCCGGACAGTCCCTCCAGCGTGGTATCCGGCCGCATGTGCTCGTCGATGGCAAACTCGACCTCTTTACCACGCTTCACCAGCGATACCGGGATTACCTCCTCGTCGTATTTTCCCTCATCCCACGCTGCCTTCGCGCGCTGCTGGCTGCGCAGCGCATAGATATCCACCTCTTCGCGGTTGATGTCGTATTCCTCGGCCAGGTTCTCGGCCGTCTGCGCCATGGAGAAGCCGCAGTAGGTGTCGGTCAGGGCCTCCCAGAGAGAGTCCTCGAACGGAGCGGACGGTCCGAGCCGCAGCCCCCAGCGTGCGCCGCGCACCACGTGTGGTGCCTGGCTCATCGACTCCGTTCCGCCGGTCAGGCATACCCGCGAGCCGCCGCACAGGATATCCTCTGCGCCGTCGATTACGGCCTGGAAGCCGGAACCGCACAGGCGGTTCAACGTCATGGCGGGCACCTCTATCGGAAGCCCTGCGTTGAGTCCCACGTGGCGGGCCAGGTAGACGGCGTCCGACGAGGTTTGTATCACGTTCCCGAAGAAGACTTGGCCGTACTCCGACACATCCACGCCCGCGCTCTCGACGGCGCCGCGCCCGGCATGTATTCCCAGCTCCGTAGCCGAGAGTTCCTTGAGACTCCCACCGAAGGTGCCGAACGGCGTCCTCACGGCTGCCAGAAAGACCACGCGCCTGTCGCTTCCCATCTCGCCCATCCGGATCTCCCGCTCTGTCCTCGAATCCTGAGTCTCGGTCCGTCAGCAGCCGCCGAGCCTACGCGCTCGCCATGCGCTGGGCGATCCAGCTACCCACCTCACTGGTACGGCTCGTGCCTCCCACATCCGGCGTGCACACGCCAGCGCGCAGCGCCTCGGTCACGATCTCATCGACGCGCGCCGCCGCTGCCGCGGCTCCCGCACACTCGAGCAGCAATGCGGCGCTCAGGATGGCCGCCATAGGGTTCGCCTCGCCTTTGCCCGCCAGGTCGGGCGCGCTGCCGTGCACCGGCTCGTAGAGCGCTCCGCGGCCGGGGTGCAAGTTGGCGGAGGGCGCCAGACCCATTCCGCCCGTCAGCTCCGCGGCCAGATCGGAGAGGATGTCGCCCAGCGTTACCCGGCTCCGCCCCGTCTCGCGTGCGTGGTCGAATGCGGCTCTCACGATCCGCTCCACACCGAAACGGGTCGCGACGGCCTCGCTCACCGCCATCTCATCGGCCGTCCCCTCGCCCTCCGTCCGTCCGGCGCCGAAGTACAGACCCTCCGTGTTCTCGCGGAAGATCACGAAATCGATGGGCGTCGTATCGCCCGATCGGAGGGGCGAGAGGTGAGGCAGGCGAAGTCTGGCCGGTCGGTAGTTGACGTAGAGATCCAGGCGGAACCTGAGTCCGAGAAGGATGTCCCGGGCATGTCTTCCGTCCGGCACCCGGTGGTCGCCCACCGCGCCCAGCAGGATCGCGTCAAAATCGTCGCGGAGCCTATAGAACGCCTCGTCGCCCAGAGTCTCGCCGGTTGCCAGGAAATGCTCGGCCCCGTGGGGAAACTCCTCCATCTCGACATCCGCCAAATCGGCCCTGTCGACCGCTGCCAGGACGCGGGCCGCTTCACGGACGACTTCGGGTCCGACACCGTCCCCGGGGATGAGAGCGACGCGGATCAACGGCACCTCAGAACGAAGCGGCCGGCCACCCCGCGGGGCGCCGGCCGGTCTCCGTCCCGTCTGCAGTCGGCCAGATGATTCAGATCAACCGGCGTTGAGTGACCACACGTAGGCCGCCACCGCCTCGACCTGATCGTCAGTGATGGCCGTGCCGCCCTTGGCCGGCATCGGCACGCCCGTGCTCGACTCCTGGGCAGTGACCCCGTTCATCACCGTCTCGGAAATCCCGTCATAGGACCCGTCCGAGTGGAGCCATTCTTCATCGGTCAGGTCGGCACCAAGGTTGGGAATGCCTTCCCCGCTGCCGCCGTGGCAGGACATGCAGATCCCCGCACCGTTATAGATGGTCTTACCTTCCTCGATCATCTCGGCGGTGACACCCTCGGGAAGCTCCTGGGACATCTCGCCCTCCGCCTCAGCGGACTCCGCGGGTGCCGCAGCGACGTTGGCCTGGGCCGGCTCAGCCTGCGTTTCCTCCTCGCCCGCCCCGTCGCCACCGCAGGCCGACAGGCCCAGCGCGACGAAAACCAGCAGCGTCAGCGCCCACAGCGGGCTGTGCTTCTTCGTCATACGGCGCTCTCCTTTAAAGCGTAAAGCTCTCAGGTCAGTCCGGGCCCGCACGATGAAGACGGCTCGGCCGTCTTCCGCCCGCAGGCCGCGAGGGCGTATTCGGCCCCCGGTCCTCACGTATCGGGCTGTAGTTTACCGCACATCGGGCAGTATCTCCACCCCCGCTCAACTACTTCTCCGCACCCCTCACACGGCCATGAAAGCTGGTTCTCCCCGCAGTGCGGGCAGAAGCGGAGGCCGCGGCGAGCCGGTAGCCCGGCACCACAGGCGCGGCACCTGGCCGCGCCGTCCTCCGAACTTCGTGGCGATGCGGACTCGGCCGGACGCGGAACGAGCAGGTGGTCGTCCAGTCCGGGCATCAGGTCTGCAGGGCTCACGTCCAGCTCGTGTGCCGCAATCGGCGGCAGGGTATCCGGCGCGATCTCCCCGTCTCCATTCTCCACCCTCGGGTACTCGTCATCGTCGCCGGCCGGCTCGAGGGCAAAGTCCTCAGGCTTCGTCCGCAGGCCGTCCAACGACAGCTCTTCCTGGGCTTCCTCACCGGCGTGCAGGTGAATCTCCGACGCCGCGAAGCGCTGCAGCAGGGCGAGTCCCGGTTCGGGGGAAGCGAGCTCCTCGGATACCGCCTCGAGCAGAGCCTCCTCCTCGACGTCCGTGCAGCGGTCGTCCCGGAGAAGCTCCAGGAACGCGACGTCGTATTCCGCCTTCGTCGCGTAGCCCATTTCCGAGCGGCACAGCGCGTACGGAAGTAGCCTCCTGTGAAGCTCCGCTACGGAAACGGCGGCCCCTGATGCCATCCCCTCCTCGCGGAGACGCCGGGCCAGCAAGCCCGGCAGGCTCTTCGTGCTCATCGTACTCTCCCCTTCTCTCCCGTCTCCGACCTCAGCGATCGATGTGGAGCACGCCCGCTCTGGCCGAGGCCTTGAGGAATGCCTCGGGATCGTCGTCCGGAAT
Source organism: Gemmatimonadota bacterium (assembly GCA_039584255.1). Taxonomy (GTDB): domain Bacteria; phylum Gemmatimonadota; class Gemmatimonadetes; order Palauibacterales; family Palauibacteraceae; genus JBDGYE01. Next base: position 9,605 of record JBDGYE010000011.1, on the reverse strand, counting down.
CTGGATTCCCGTCCTGTCGCTAACCCGCCGCGCCATTTCCTTCATGTACTCCTCGACGGATCGTTGTGGATTCCCCGAGCTTTCGCACATGGCCTTGACGATGCCGGCCCAACTGCCTTCCGGGGCTAACGGGGTCGAGGCCGAAGCGGACGGGACCGTCGGATCGCGGGTGTCGCCGCGGAACAGGTCCAGCTGATCCTTCGGGGCCGGCTGCTCCGGAACACCCTCCTGCTGTTCCAGCTCGACTTCCATGAGCAGCCGCTCCTCGGGACTCGGCTCGACGAACAGCTTGTCCAGGCGATCGAGATAGGGGTCCAGCTCGCCGGCCCCCTCGGAGACCGTACGGTGCGCTCGCCGGAGCTCCACCAGGCGCCACACGCTTATCGGGTCCCACATGTTCTCCAGCGGTATCTGCTCGAACTCCGCGAGGGCCTTCGACCACTCCTCCTGCTCGTACAGGATGTTCCCCAGCATGGAGCGCGCATCGTGGTTGTCCGCATCGAGCGTTACCGAACGCTCGAGCCAGAAACGCGCATCCTCCAGATCGCCCTGCCGATGGCGCGCATAGGCAAGATCCGCCGCGGCGTCGGCGCTCCTGGGGTTCGCCTCGATCGCCCGGCGGAAGAAGCGCTCCGCATGTTCGTGCAACTCCTCCCGGAACAGAGCCCGACCGACGGACAGCATCAGGTCCAGGTCCCGGCCGAAGCCAAGGTCGAGCACGCGCTCGAAGCTCCGTAAACCCCGCGCCCGCTCGCCCAGCTTGAGGAAGGACTCCCCAATCCCGACAAGGGCATCTTCGTGATCAGGCTCCAAGGCCAGAGCTCGGCCGAACGCCTGCTTGGCCCAGACGTACTCCTCCCTCGCCAGGTGTGTGTAGCCGACGGAGACCTTCAGCTCGGCGACCGCCGGATACAGCGCCTCGCCACGGCGCAGAATCTCCAGCGCGCCGTCGTAGTCGCCGGCCTCGAAGTGACGCTGCGCCTGCCTGTCGTACTCCTCGGCACTCCAGTACTGAGAGCTCATTCCCTCTCCTGAGTCGACTCGAAGAGGTACGCACTGTCCATCTGCCGGTTCTCGCGCCCGTCGCTGACGGAATGCATGTAGCCGGACCAGAGCGCTGCCGCTCCCGTCACGCCCTTCTTGTTCACTGCATAGTAGTTCACGTTGAAGTTGGGAAGACTGTCCTCGCCAAGCAGCCGCGGCTCGACCGTCCAGTCCACGATCCTGCGCAGCGCTGTCAGGCATGCATCGGTTGGATGGGCGCCGCTTCGCATCTCCTCTACGATCAGGTGGGCGCCCACCGTCTTGATCACCGCCTCGCCACGGCCGGTCGATCCGGCAGCGCCGACATCATTGTCGCAATAGCAGCCGCATCCCGGTAGGGGGCTGTCGCCGACGCGCCCGGCGACTTTGAAGGCGAGGCCGCTCGTGGTCGTAACCGCGGAGAGGTCGCCGGCAGCGTCCACCGCGGAGCAGTGGATTGTGCCCATGGGCCTGATTCCATCCCATGAGTCCATCATTCCGGTCGGCTCCGGCCGTTCCGAGGCGGCGGTCCCCCCGGGGTCGACGAAGCCGCGAATCGCCTCGCCCGACTCTCCTGGCGACAGGTAGTCGTCGTCATCCGACAACCCGGCGCGCCACTCCAGCCAACTCTCCCTCGCTTCCGGGGTCAGCAGGTCTTCATCACGGAAACCCATCTCCGCTGCAAATCGGGCCGCACCGTCACCGACGAGCAGGACATGGTCGGTATAGCGCATCACAGCTACCGCCACTCGCGACGGGGTTCTGTACCCCTCGAGGGCGGCCACCGCCCCCACGCCCCGGGTCGGGCCATGGTATACCTGGCTGTCCAGCTGCACTACGCCGTCGGCGTTCGGAAGGCCTCCGTAGCCGACCGTCTGATCGGCGGGATCCGCCTCCACCAGGTTCACGCCACTGACGACCGCCTCCAGGGTCCCCAGCCCGGCCTCGATCGCCGCCAGCGCCCTCTCGGTGGCGCGCAGCCCGTTCTCGCTGGATATGGCCACCGGTCGGACAGCGGCCCCGTCGCGGATCAGCAGGCGGCTCGAGCCCCGCTGCCGTCCGAGAGCACCCGGAGCAACGGCGCCGGCTCCCGCGGCCGCTCCGAGGCTGAGAACGAAGCTCCTGCGAGTGACGTTGCCCATGGTCCTTCAGCTTTCCTCCGGGATCGCCTCCGGGGGCGGACTATCGCCGGCCGAGGCGACGAGGCGCAGATCGAGCGTCGTGACCCTGCGATCCTGTGTCTCGATGACCTCCAGCTTCGCGGCTCCCAGCCGGACCGTCTCACCGGGCTCCGGGATCCGGCCCAGCCGACCGATGACGAAGCCCGCGACTGTGTCGTATTCGTCAGCTCCATGCACATCGCCGAGCTCGAAGTGATCGATCACATCTCTGAGGTCCGCTCCGCCGTCGACCCGGGCGTGGCCCTCCGTAAGGAGCACGATCTCCTCTTCCGGCACGTCGTGCTCATCGTAGATGTCACCTACGATCTCCTCGACCAGGTCTTCCAGGGTCACCACACCGTCCGTCCCACCAAACTCGTCCACGACGACGGCCAGGTGGAGCTTCAGCCGGCGGAACTCGGCCAGCAGGTCGTCAACCGGCTTCGTGTCGGGAACAAAGAACGGCTCGCGCATGACGGCCGGAAGCCGGAAGTCGGAGCGGTCGGAGTCCTGGAGCCACCGGATGAGGTCCTTCACCAGCGCCACACCGGTCACGTCGTCTATCGACTCCCGATAGACCGGGAACCTGGAGAAACCGGAATCGGCCGCGACCCGAAGGACCTCGTCGAGCCCTGCGTCCTCCGGGAAAGCGACGATGTCGGGGCGTGGCGTCATCACCTCCCTCGCCACCGTCCGGGTCAGCTCGAAGACGCCGTGGATCATCTCCTCTTCGTCCTCCTCCACCACACCTTCCTCGCGGCTCTGTTTGAGGAGCAGCTCGATCTCCTCCGGGCTGTGCACCCGTCCCCGGGTTCCGACCTCCGTGGCTCCTGTCCGGCGCACCAGCGGGGCCGCCGCCCTGTTGAGCAGCCAGATTACCGGAGACATGACGGCGTTGAAGAGGTTCAGAGGCGGCGCCACCGCCCGGGCCACCCTCTCCGGCCGTAGCAGGGCCATCGTCTTGGGCACCAGCTCTCCCAACACGACGTAGAGTACCACGATAGCGGCGAAGGCTACGAACAGCGCCGCCCCGTGGGTGAAGATGCTGGACCACGGCGGCTCGAGCTCCACGAACGCAGCCGCCAACGGGCGGGCCAGCGCATCCTCAGCGATCCAGCCGAGTCCTAGCGAGGCCATGGCGATTCCAAGCTGCGTTCCGCCGATCGTGCGCTCGAGGTCGCGGATAGCTCTTCCTACATGACTGGAGGCGCCCTCAGGCTTGCCGGTGTCCGCCTGTCCGGCCCGCCTCGCCGCCACCAACGCGAACTCGGCGGCGACAAAGAAGGCGTTCGCGGCCACCAGAAGGAGCACCGCGACCATCTTCAACGCGGAGGAGAGATCCATCAGTTGGAGATCCCAGCGGAGGCGAGTCCATACCGGGTCGGCCCACAGGCACAACCCGACCTAGGGTCGGAGTTCCCCCGTCGCGCCGGCTGAGGGGCGCGCCGAAGAAAGACCGTTGCCGGCCCTGTTGACGCGGCTTTCAGGTTAGGGCGACCTCGTCTGGCTCTGAGTCGGTCTCCTCGCGACGGCCCTCTTCGACCGGGCCATACGCGATTGCGGGCTGACAGTATCTGTGCCCGATCTGGTTCAGCTCTTCGAGCTCCGGCGGCGAGAGGGCGGGATACCGCTCCGCCAGGTACTCGACGGTATCCTTCATCCACACGTCCCGCTCACCCTGCTCCGCATCCAGTACACCACACCGCTGAATATGACTGAACAGCTCATCACGAGCCAGGTCCAAAGCCGTCGGTTTCGGACGATTATTGCCCAAGTAAGCGCTCCTTAGTCTAGGGGAAACTTCCCTTCATGAGTCGGCCGGATCGGTCCCGGCCCTCGGTAGCACTCCATCTTCGCTCCGGGTGCGAATATACCGGCGGGCATAATGGGGCGCAAAGCGCCGAAGATACCCCATCGGGGGACTGACGGCGGGTGCCTCACTTCGCCCCGCTTCACCACGGGGACACCATCTCGTCCTGGCTGAGGACTCACTAAGTCTCGCCCGTGATACGCTCAGCCACCGCCCAGGCGAGCAGAGGCAGCATGATCTCGTGATGACCCGTGATCTGATACCCCTGTCCATCCCCTGTCCGGGTCGGCCTCTCTACGACGTTCACGCGCGGTCGATAGTGGCGGATCATGTCGAAATCGGCGGTGACGAAGCGCCTGGGCCGCCCGTCGTTGCGATTCCGGCACACCGTCAGGGCTTTGAGGAAGACCTCCGGAAGGATCACCGCGGATCCCACGTTGAGAGCGACGCCACCGCCGTCGAGCCCCTCGACAGCCCCGGCCAGGGTCAGGAAGTCCCGATACGAGGTCTCCCCGATAGCGGCACCGTCGGCCTCGGGGTGCTGGTGGATGATCTCGGCGCCGAGAGCCGCATGAACGGTGATCCCGGTCCCGAGCCGCCGGCACGCCAGGAGCAGGGAGAGCTACGGGTGCCGGTTGTCGGATCGCGCTGCGAGGTCCTCCGCCAGCGCCTGACCCAGGCCAATGCCGAGGTCGCGGCCCCGGCGGATGGCCAGATTCATGTCCCGGCCCGTCTCGAGCGCCATTCCGAAGGTTCCGTCCCTCAAACCGGCTTCCACGTCCTCCGAAGTCCCGCCCCAGCGGCAGGTCTCGTAGTCGTGGATGACTGTCGCGCCATTCACCGCCACGTGCGTGATGACGCCACGCTCCATCAGGTCTATCAGAACCAGCGACAGCCCTGTCTTCACCACGTGACCGCCAAGCATCCACAGACAGGTTCGTCCGTCGCGCGTGGCGGCCGCCAAAGACCGGACCACGGCTCTAAACGACTCGGCCTCGAGAACCTGCGGAAGAGATTCCACGAAGTCCGCGAACGAGGCCCCGGGCGCGGGCGGAGAGGCGAAATCCACGGAGGAAACCTTGTTGGGCCGCTCGGCCACCGGAATTCGCTTCACGTCGCTCAAGTCCAGTTCGCTCACCGTCCCTCCTCCCACGGGGGTCGAATCAGCGCTTCCCGGTTCCCCGGCTCGTACCGGGTGAGGTACAGGTTACCGGCACCGACCTTCATCCAGGTCTTCAGACGAACGATAATCCTCCGGTCGTCGTCGCTGATGTACACCTCCGCCTCACCGCCTTCACCGAACATCCCGCCCGCCTTGATGATGGGTCTCACGACGACGGTCTGGAATCGGCCGGCGGGAACCCGGATCTCCTCGCGGCGCAGGACCTCAAGGACCACCGGGTTCTTTTCTTCCTGAAAGTAAGTGTCGAACTCGTACGTCCGGCCCACTTCCAGGGGGATCAGTCGGGCTAGATAAAGGAACGACACCTCGTCCAGCGCCCGCTCCGGGATGGGGATTCCCACTTCGCGGGCATCGGCCACATATGCGCCGCCCACGTTGTCGAAGCGAGTATACGTGAGCTCATCGGGATCCAGCAGGTAACGCCGATCCCTGCGGTAGCTGCCCTGATGCAGGTTCTGGTCGAAACGCAGGGATGCGAGTGGAACCGGTTGTACCCAGCTCGTGTGGCGATCCTCGACGCGGTAGAATGGCGGACCCCCGGACATCTCCCAGGCAAGCCTGTACGCGGGACGGCTCCACACGGTATCGACCGCCTCCACGGCGAGGGATCCCTCGCCCAGCCGGATGCCGCCGAAGGTGACGGAGAACTCCATCCGCTCGCCCACGGGGAAGCGCCACGGCTCCGCCTCGATTCCGGGCGCGTAGCCGGTCTCCGCATCCGCCGACGACGCTCTCCGTCCGGTCTCCTGCGCCACGCCCCCGGTGGAGCCCGGCAGCGCCTGCACAGCCGCTCCAAGCAACGCGAGGGCTGAAGTCCGGGCACCCGCAAGAGAGAGGGCCCTTCGTGTGGAGATCATCCCTTGGCCAGCCTGGCGCCGCCGTTCTTCAACCGACGGTCCCGGGCAGCGCGCACCAGGGACCAGAGCGCCGGGAGAGTGCGAAATCGGGTGCGACGGTAGCGTCGGGAGTAGTCCATGGGAATCTCCACCTGGTCCTGCCGCCGCAGGTAGGGCGACACCACCCTCAACAGCTCTAGGTTGGCCGCCCAGCCGTCGTGATGTAACAGACGGCTGTCGTCGGCCAGCTCCCGCACCGCTCGCTTGAGAACGACCAGCCTATACAGACGGAAGCTGCACAGTGGATCGTCTATTCCGTCGGGGAGGCTCGCGGGCCGGGCGAGGAGGCCAGCGCCGGCACGCGCGAGTCGGACCGAGCGCGGCGCTTCCCGGATGTCCACGGCGCTCCCGGCGACCAGGTCGGCTCCTCCCTGGAACCGCTTCAGAATGTCAGGAATCCACTCAGGTCCGTCGGTGAAGTCCGCCTGCATCACCAGCAGACCGTCGCGCTTGGGGTAGCGCGACAACCGCACGGCTTCCCGGATCAGACGCTCGAGCGAGGCCGCGTATCCTTCCGTGTGCTCGTTGCGGAAGACCGTAAGGGGCAGAACCCGACGATAGGGCTCGAGCACCTCGGCCGTGTCGTCCGTAGAGGCGTCGTCGACGACCAGGATCCGGAAGTCACGATTGAGATCCGTGAACACCTGCCGGATGCGCCACAGGAGCACTCCCACCGTGTGCTGTTCGTTGTGCACGGGCAAAGCGACGTAGATCACGACCCGACCCCACTCCTTTCCATATCCTTCCCGCCCGTCGGCGAGTCTCTTCCGCAGATTGACGCCAGCGCGGCGCCGTATCGGATCCATACAGCAACAGGCGCGGCCACGTTCCGATCAGACCGGCACTGAGCCGGTGTCGGAGGCGATCTCCGGAGGCTGGCTCTTCCAGCGGCGGTGAAACCAGAAATACTGCTCCGGCCAGCGCCTGACGTGATGCTCGAGGCGCGCCACCCAGCGCCGGGTGTACTCCTGTTCCGCACCGGGGCCCAGCACCGGCACCGGAACCACTTCGAGGATTGCCCGGTACTCGGGGCCATCGCGCACCACCGCTCCGAAGAATAGCGGAACGTCTTCCGCGAGCGCGAGCTTCGCGGGACCCCGGAAGGTGGAGGCGGGCCTCCCGAAGAACGGGACGAAGATGCCGCGTCCACCTGCATCCTGATCCGCGACGAGCGCCACTCCGCGCCCGTCGTCGAGAGCGGCCGGGATCGCCCGGTAGGCCTCCTCCATGTAGATGGGCTCCATCAGCAGGCGGCGGCGGGAGCTGGTCAGGTACCGGTCGAAGCGCGGGTTGCGCTGACGCTTGACGACCGCGGCCAGAGGTATGCCCGAAGCCGCCAGGAAGGCGCCCGCGACCTCCCAGTTCCCCAAGTGCCCGGTGACAATGATCCCGCCGCGAGTGTCCGGAACGGCCTCCCAGTAGGTGGCAACCGCCCTGTCTCCGTCCTGGACTCGAGCGGGAAGCCCCGCGCTTCCGCCGCGTCCGAGCTGCGTGAGCTCGGCCATCTCCCGGCCGAAGTGCCGATAGCATTCGTCAACGGCGGTCTCGATCCATTCGGCCGAGCGATCAGGAAAGGCCGCGGCCACCTGCTGGACCACGACGGATCGCCGGATCCCGAGCGGAGCGCTGGCCAGGCGGCCCAGGCCCCTCCCGAGCGAGATGGCCGCGCCATGCGGGAGAGAGGCCAGGATCGCCTCGGCGGTCTTGACAGACAAGTACTCGGTGAGGTCTCGGATCCGCCCCGACAATTCCCGCCTCGTGCTCAGCGTTTGGGAGCCGTAAGGGCCGTGTCGTAGGCGCCCACGGTGAGCCGAACCATCCTTCCGGCGCCGTGGGCCGCCGCGCCTCTCTTGCTCCGGTGAGCCATGCCCTGCCGGTACCCTGGCTCCTCGATGAACCGGCCAATGACCCGGGCCATCTCCGCATGGTCTCGGCTGCGCACCGGCTCGATGCCCTCGGCGCGAAGCCTGCCGTCGCCCTCCGACGTCATGACCACCGGAAGGCCGGCCCACATGGCCTCGAGACACCCAGTAGACATCTCCTCTCCGAGAGACGGCATCACGAACAAATCGAGATCGGCAAGCGAGTAGCGGGCCCCTTCGATGTAGCCTGGAAGACAGACCTTGCCGCCCAGATCCAGCGAGTCGATGAGGTTCTCGAGCCCGCGGCGCTGCCCACCCTCCCCGAACAGGGCGAAGCGAGCGGCGGGATAGCGGGCCGTTACCAGGGCCGCCGCCCGGACGAGCGTGGCGTGGTCACGATCCTTCGCCAGCGCCGCCAGCGAGCCGATCAGGAAGTGCTCCGGCCCGGCGCCCGAGGCCTCACGCAGTCCTCCCGGTCGCATGGGCTCGAAATCCGAGTCGTCGACCCCGTTGGGGACCACGAGCACTCGACCGCGCTCGATGCCCGCGTCGAGCAGCGAGTCTCTCTTGGACTGCGAGGTGGACAGGACGAGGTCGGCGCGCTTCCACTTCCAGGCGGATCGCGGCCGCCCGGGAACCCTGTGGGACGCCACTATCCGCCCCGCGGACCCCTCCAGAGCGCCGAGGTAGATCAACAGGCGAAGGGCATGGGAGTCGTGGGCGTGGAAAATGTCCCAGCCTCGACGGGCCTCCCTGGCGAGCGTGCGGAGCGCGCGAGGATCGGATCCCACGGCCCAGGGCAACGCGATGACGGGGATCCCCATTCGCTCGATCTCCACCGTCAGACGCGATCGCGCCAGGCCCGCCACGGCCTGCTGCACGCGTGAGCAGTGGCTCAGCCCCTCCACCAGCAGGCTCACCTGATTGCGCGTGTATCGCCACTCGTGGCCTGACTCTACGTGAAGCACCCGTAGCGGTGCTCCCGTGGAGGCGTCCTCCGCTGGGGCGGTCAGGCTGTCGGTCGCCACCTCGCTGGACTGCGGCAGGGTTCCCTGGGTCATTCGTGGCAAGCTACGGGTTGGGCGGAGACCTTACAACGAGAGGGGTTTCGTAGCATACTGCGGGTATGCGAGCCAAGCTGCCCGCCTGGATGGAAGGCGAGTTCGTCATCCGGGAGTCCGGCCCGGCGGCGGCGATCGTGAGGTCCGACTTCGCCGATCTGTTCGATCACCACCGGCTCATCGAGGCGGCGGGTGACGCACCTCGACCCGTGCTGGTGGAAGACGGCGAGGCGCTGCCGGGGGGCCGGACCGCGACCCGGGTCATATCGGCCGGGGCTCTGGGAGAGGCCGTGGTTCGCAGGTATCGCCGCGGAGGACTCGTGGAGCGAGTATCCACGCGGCGCTACCTGGGGGGCGATCGCGCCTTCAACGAACTGGCTCTGACGCATCGCCTGCGGATGGCCGGCGCACCGGTCCCGGAGGTCCTGGCGGCGGTTCAGGCAGACCTGCGCCCGGGTTACGCGGCGTGTCTCATCACGCGGCGGATCCAAGGCGCCTTCCCGGCTGGGGGTCTGCTGGCGGAGGCCAGTCGCGGAGAGGTGATCGCGATCCTCGAGGCCATGGGGCGCAGCGTACGGCAGCTTCACGACGCAGGCGGCTGGCACGCGGA
>JBDGYE010000133.1:0-3963 GCA_039584255.1 Gemmatimonadota bacterium | reverse complement strand
ACTTGCCGAAGCGCACATACGTCCGCAGAGGCGTCATCAAATAGTGCTGGATGGCTCCCCATCCCGGCTCCCGCATCGCCTCCTGGTCTGCGTTCTCGGCCGCGCTCAGGGCCGCCCCGATGGCTTGCTCGCTGCGTCCCGCCATTCCCGCCGCGTAGCAGAGGAAGTGGTAGTTGTGGGGATAGAGGGCGAGCGTGTAATCGGTGCGGGGTCGCCGGTCTGAGATGTAGGCCTCATCGGCGTGCACCGCGTGGACGTTCCGGTCGATCGCGTCGGCATACCGGCCGACCCGCAGATAGACGTGTGCTGGCATATGGACCAGGTGACCCGCGCCGGGCATGAGGTCCGGCAGCCGCTCGGCGCACGGCACGGCCAGCTCGGGATGGGCTGCCTCGACGGCGTGGATGTAGTAGTGGCATAGTCCGGCATGGTCCGGGAAGCGCTGCAGCGCCTCTTCCAGGGTTGCCAGAATGAGCGGCGTCTTCTCTCGCGGTATCCCGTCGTCGGTCCAGTAGTCCCACGGCGAGAGGTTCATCAGCGCGGCGGCGAAGTAGAGGGCGGCATCCGGATCGTCGGGATACGCTGCCGTGACCTGGAACATGCCCTTCGAATACACCGTGTCCATGCGCGCCCGGTCGGCCAGTGGGTGGGGCCCGTAGCGCACGGCGATGGCACGGATGTAAGCCTGTTCCTTCTCGCTGGCTCCGTCTGCCAGCTCAGCGGCCTTACGGGCCGCCTCGTAGGCCCGCACGCCGTTGGCGGAGTCCATCGCAGCGTTGATGTTGGGTCCGTAGGTCAGAGCTAGCCCCCAATAGCACATTGCGCAGTCCGGGTCGAGTCGGGCCGCCTGCTCGAAGGAGCGGATCGCTTCGGGATGATTGAAGCCGAACAGCATGCGCAGGCCCTGGTCGAAGTAGGCTTGCGCCCCCGCCGACTCCGTGCTGATGGGGTGATGGTGATCGCCCAGATCGGTGTACAGCGGTACTGAGTCGACCTGAGCCTCCTGTCCGTGGCCGTGCTCCGTCTCACGCCCGGAAGCGACCGTCTCCGGTGACCCCTCCGAGCCACCGCAGCCGGCCAGACCGAACATCACCAGCGCAATGACGGCCGAATGCCGACACCCGGGCCGTGTTAGGCTGTCCGCTGCCTTCATACCACCCTCCTAGTCACCTCAGGAGCCCGGCGACGTCCCGCCCGACCCCGAGAAACCTGCTACGAGCCCAGGGGCTGGCCGCCGCCCTCTACGTATGGCTTCAGCCGCTCGAACAGGAAGTGGTTCCACACCCCCTCGACCGCCTCGGCCCAACCCTCCTGGATCTCGCCAGCGGCATGCACCGCGACCACGAGCCGGGTGCTGTCACCTTCCGCGGCAAAGGCGTAAGTGTGAACCATGTGGAGGGCGTTCCCGGCGAGCCCCAGGGGTCCCTCGAAACGCAGTAGCTCTCCCCGGCGGGCGGCGGTCACCGTGGCGTGGATCACGCCGTCACCCGATTCGTCGAAGATCTCGTAGAAACCGCCGCCGGGCCGGGGCTCGATGTAGAGCGCGAGCGGCGACTCGGAGACCGTATGATCCCACCAGCCGCTGATGTCACCGGTGGCCGCGTCGAAGACCTCCCCTGCGCTCGCCGGCAGCACCAGCTCGTGCTTGAAGGAGAAGCCGGCCGGGTCGAATTCTCCTATCCTTCCGAAAGCGTATGCCGCCGCAGCCCCCAGTGTCAGAACCGCGGCGGCGCCTATCAGGCTACCAACGAACGCGTCACGGTGAGCCAGTACCCTTGGCATCGTCCCTCCCTCTTATGCGAACAAACTCGACGCCTCAAGGCTACAGGCGGGGTCCCTCCCCGTAAAGAAAGCGCCCGCCGTCCGGTTGGACGACGGGCGCTCTCGTAGTGTGCTGCGAGAGCCCGACAGCGGGCTCTCGCCTTACGGCGTCAGATCTGGAAGCCTACCCCGGCCATGAACTGCCACATGCGCGTCTTGACCTCTTCCTCCGGGGCCGCCGGATCGTCGTTCAGGTTGGTGAGGCCCAGCTGGTAGCGGCCGTCCAGGATGAGCACGATCGGCCCCAGCATGAAGTCGATATTCGCTCCGAAGACGGCGCCCCAGTCCGTCTTCTTTCTCGACTCGAATCCGTCGAGGTCGTCGTCACAGTCGACCGAGATGTCGATGCCTCCCTCGCTGCCCGCCACCTTGCAGCTGGTCTCGAAAGACACTACGGGGCCCGCGTATATGGCCGGCCGCACGAGCACCAGCGCCAGCTGGGCCTTGAGAAGCAGGGGAATCTCGAAGTAGTTGGTCTTGAGCTGGGCGTCGATGTCGAATACATCGTCCGCGGCCTTGAAGCCCTTCTGTGAATAGAGCACCTCGGGCTGAAGGGCGAAGATCGTGCCGAGGCCGAACGTCGCGAATGCCCCACCCACGAAGCCCGTCTTCGACGAAGTCAGGTCTTCGAGATCGGGAACATTGGTGCTGACCTCCGCGATGTTGGCGCCGCCCTTTACGCCAAAGGTCGTCTGAGCGAGCGCAGCCGACGACGCCGCCAGCGAGATGATGGCTGCGAGTGCGATGCTGACGAGTCTCTTCCTCATGTGAGTATCCTCTCTCTATTCCTGAGTTGGGGCCGCTTTCGACCGTTAGACCTTCCCCGGCGTGCGACGGGCCCGAACGCAGTGGGCCCGTCACCGTGATCCTGGCATCCGGCTTCGCCCGGACGGACCTGCACGTCTTCATTCGGCGGCTATTTCACGGGGAATCCGACGCCGGCCATGAAGGTCCACGTCCTGTTCTTGATGCTTCCCGGCCCCTCAGTTTCGTTGTTCAGGTTCGTGAGGCCGAGATCGTAGCGAGCGTCGAGGTTGATCACGACGCTGCTCAGCACGAAATCAAGGCCGCCGCCAAACACCGCGGACCAGTCGGTCGTCGTCCGCTCGGCATCGATCAGCGGGTCGTCGCAGTCGAACTCTCCGGACAGGCCCAGGCCCTCCAGCTCGACCTTGCACGAGCTCTCGAAGCCCACCGCCGCACCGCCGTAGAGCACTGGCCGCACCGGGCTGTCCTGGATCGGGATGCGCAGCTTGAGCAGCAGAGGAATCTGGATGTAGGCGGCCTTGAATTCACCGGTCACACCGACCTCGGCGCTCTTGAAGCCCTTCTGGCTGTACAGGCCCTCCAGGCCCAGGGCGACGTACGGGTGGAGTCCGAAGTCAGCGTACAGCCCTCCGACGAAGCCGGTGCGCGAGCTCGTGTTGCTGATATCCTCCACGTCGGAGCTCACGTCGGCGACGTTGATGCCGCCTTTGACCCCCAACGTGATGTCTTGCGCGGCGACGTTGCCGGTCGATCCGAGGACCAGCGCGAGAGCACACGTCACGGCTAAGACGTTTCTGAACATGAGGCTATCCCCCTCGATGCGCGGGCTCCCGGGGCGGGACAGGCGGGAGACGCATGGTTCGTTGTCCGCCGCGCGAGCGCGGCCTTGGGAAACGGATCCTGTGCAAATCACAAGACGACACGCTTTTTGCAGGAGCAATCCGACGACACGAGGCTTACGTCGTTCGCTCCCGTACGCGCGCTATTTCTACCTTGTTTACTGCGCCGGAAAGCCCTCTGTACACCCGTCCGCCCGGTCTCGTCGGCTTCCCGAGCGCCACTGAAATGAGCATACTTCGGGCCAGGATCGTCGTTTCGCGGGCTTTGATTCCACTTTCCGCGACATAATCGTGACGTTCGGAAGCGTGCAATGACCGAAAAGTCGATAGCTGAGCCGCGACCTCATCGTCGGTCGTGGCTGCTGGCCGCGCTGGTGGCGGCGCTGCCGCTGTCCTGTTCGGGGTCCGAGTCGGGGCTCGAGCGAGCCGCGTCCGGCCTGTTCTCCGCAGATCCACCGACGGCGCCCGCCGCGTACTCGGCATGGGTGGACGCGAGAACGGGCGAGATGGATTGGGTAAGGGGCCAGTGGGAGGC
>JBDGYE010000075.1:0-20779 GCA_039584255.1 Gemmatimonadota bacterium | reverse complement strand
AGAGCCTCAGATACGAAAATTTGCAGTATTCATGCGGTGTTTCGGCCGTCCTCTGTCGTATCTGACGTGGGGGAAAACGACAGGAAATCGTAATCTCTTACTCCAAATCTTACTCCAACCCACGACCGAACCCTGGCCGGTCCACGCGTTCACCGGCTGCTGATTGACTCCCAGACGTGTCCTCCGAAAAAGAGGGCCGTCGCCCCCCAGGGCACCCCGTCCGCAGAAGAGCATGAACCTACCCGCACGGGTACTCACCGAATGTTGAAGAATACTCACGGAGTATTCCCCGCGTGAGCGGTAACTGACTGTGGATGTGTAGGTTAGTGGTCGTCCGGAGCGTGCGATCACTTGTGTTTGCCGTGCTGATGTGAAAGCGCCCGGCGTGAACCGGGCGCTTGGGCAGGCTCCGGTACGACGCCAACAACACACCTTCCAGCCTTCAGGCGTTCTAGGGGTAGGTGTCTTCGCCCCCCTTCTTGTCGCCTCTGGAGGTGGTTGTAATGAAGCGCCTTCTGTTTGCTGCCGCGGCCATAGCCGTCGCAGCTTGTGGCAGCAACGACGGTCCCTCTGCTCCTCAGTTCCGCGACATCACGGGCAGGTTTGAAGGACAGCTGGCAGTCAACGTATTTGGCGCCGGCCAGCTTGCCGCGGTCCCTTCACCCATTGCCCCGGTCGGTTTCTCCTGTCAGGCCAGAGCCGACATTACCAGCCAGACCAACAACCTGTTTGAGGGTGGCGTGTCGCTGACCGAGGAAGCCGAGGGGTGTTCCGCGGGTCCGTTCTTCCTTTGTAATGGCACAATCGACGGAAGCGGGAACGTGACGATGCAATGGGATTGGGGCACTCTCTGCACTTCCGTCGCCGGTGATCCGGAATTAGAGGGAAGGCTCAACGGCAATATGCTCTCTGTGTCTACCTCCTTCGTGTGCGATGGAGAGGACTTCACTATGTCCTTCGACGGATTCAGAGACTGACTCACGGGCGTTAGCATCCCGCCCGCCGCCGTGCGAGCAAGCGAAAGCGCCGGGCGTGATACCGGGCGTCAGGCTAGTGTGCTACTGAGAGATGGGATGAAGCACGAAGTCGATGTGCTGTGCGGCCGACTGACACGAGTTGACGTAGACACGCACCTATTTGCTGGCCTCGATCAGGACCATTCCGCTGGTAAACCTCTGTTCACCATGTAGTAGCGGTGGGCTGCTTTGCGAGAGAACCTGAAAGCCCACCTCCTGTAGCTGTGTTTCGAGCTGGCGTGCTGTCTGGTAACTAAATCCTGGGTCAATCATCGACGCCTGAAACGCCCAGTGCACGCGCGAGGGAGGGGCTACACCTTCAGCCGGTGCCAGCTGATCGACGATAACGAAGCGCCCACCAGTTCTCAGAGCAGACCACACCTTGCGGAATAGCGCTTCGCTGTAGACACCAACATCGCATTCCACGACTGCGTCAAAACCTGACGGCAGGTCGTCGCGCACGAAATCGGCCGGATGATAGGTGATCCGATCCTGGAGATGATTCTCGGCGGCTATCTCGCGGCCCGCTGTGCAGACATTGGCGATATCTACAACGACTGCGGTGAGGCCGGGGTATCGGCGCAGCAGGGCCAGCGACACAACTCCAGAGCCCCCCCCGAGATCCATGATTCGACTAGCCCCGCTCAGGTCCAGGGACTTGGCGAGCGCATCGGCCAAAGGCTGGTGCAGCTCGTAGAGCATTCGAGCGAAACGGCGGGCGGCTTCTGGGTTGGCAGCCATTCCCGCAAGATACTGCGGCGGCGTCAGCCCTAGAGCATCATACGCAGAACCCGGCACCCGAATGTTCAAGGTTAGATCGCGAAGGATGGGCAACCGCTCTCTCGCCTCTTGAGCCAGGAGCGCCCAGGAAGCCTGACTGTGCGCGTCCAGTATGGCAGTCCGCGCCGTCCCGGATGGTGCATAGCCATCAGGGCCTTGTTCGATAAGACCGGTGTCATTGAGGAGCTGCAACCAGTAGCTACACCGGTTTGCAGGAATTCCTAGGGATTCGGCCACGCCAGCAGCGTCTAGAGACTGCCTGTCCAGCAGCCAGAACAGGCCGAGCTCTATGGCCGCCCCCAACGCGGCCGAGGTGAAGCAAGCGTCCATGAGCTCAAGGACTTCTTCGGTCGTGGCTGGCTTCATGGGATTATCAATTCGCGGAAGTCACCGGTTCGGATCGGCGTTCTGTACCCTTCTGGGACCCCAAGAAAAGGTGTGTACGTGAGACTGTAGTCGCCCCTCAGGATGCCTCTATTACCAGAGACTTTCAGTTCCTTAATCGAAGCACTGAAAGCCACTTTGGATTGATCCATCTGCGCCTTGAGGTGTCTTCTGATCTTCTGTTTACCCTCCTGTGTAGCCGCATGTGGCGGGATGCGAACGGCATCCTCCGTGAACACACGCAGGACCCCCGGGAGGTCGTTGCTGCCGATTGCGGCAGCGTATGTTTTTTGAACGGCTAGAATAAGCTGCTCATCTCTGGTGGGCGGCCCATCGGCTCCCGTGTACCCGGGTGAGAGAACGCGATACGTCAGCGGCTTTAAGGAGGGGGGGTGTTTGGCACGCCGACTTTCCTCTGCGAATCGTAGCCGCATTGTACTATCCCGCCCTCACGAAGCGAAAGCGCCCGGCGTGATCCCGGGCGCTGGGCTCGCGTAGGAATCCGCCGGAGAGACTACTCCTTCTTCGCCGCCGGGATCATCAGGTGCTCGTACTCCGTCCCCTTCCACATGACGTACGGCGCACCGTGGCCGGGATCGTCGGGAACGCCGTCCAGAATGGCGATGTCAGGTACGAGTATCATGATGTGGGGACCGATGTCTTGTACCCACTCGTTGTCCTCGGTCGGCCCCGTAGCGAACGGATCCGTGTTGCTGGTCGGCCAGTCGCCCTGGAGCATGTAGGCGAACGACATCTTCTCGACCTTCGGCGGAGGCTGCTGGCTCATGAGAGCAGCGATCCAGGTCAGCCACGTCTCGTCCGCGCACATCGGCGAATTCCCGGACACCTCGGGGTTGTCCGGCATGCACGTGTACTCGTTCGTGCCCTCGCGCAGGACGTTGCCTTCCAAGTCGACGACGGTCGCGTTCGCCGCAAGGTCCGCCGGGCCGGCGCTCAGGGCGTTCTTGATCATGGCTTCGGCCTGCGGCGACGCGTACTCCTGCTCCTGAGCGTTCAGCGCCGCCGGCAGCACCGCGATGATGAGGAGTCCTGCGAGGAGGAGGTTGATGCGGGACATGGCACCCTCCCTTCAGATGGAACGGGACATCGGACGATTCAATATGGTGCGGACGTCTTCAACGCCTCGATGTGCAGCTGGGGTGTTACGTTCCATGGGCACGACAACAACCTCAGAAGCGGGTGACCGACCCCGCTTTACTCCGTTCTACTATACACGTTTTCTCACTGACCCGCCCGCCGCCGTGCGAGCAGCCCGCGGGAGTGAGAAGGGGCAGCCCATGTGAGCCGCCCCTTCGCCCACTTCATGCCAAGCTCGGCAAGACCTGCCTGCTCCAAGTCGTCGGGCGTCATGAGGACTCGCCACTGGATTCTGGCGTCAAACAGGAGAAGCCACGGCTCGGCCAGTCGGACAATGTCTGAGGGAGACTCAACGTCGACTACGAACAGCCCGCCGCGCCTGCCGTTAGTCGGGCAGAAGTACACTGCCTCGGGATGCGCGTCCTCCAGTATGCTTTCGATCTTCGTTCCAACCGTCCCGTCCTTCACAGCGGCATTGAACTTCTCGACGGGCATGTCGACTTCCAAGAGCATTCGCATAGTGGGCCTCCTCCAGTTACAGGGGATGTGGATGACGACACCCCACACTATGTGAAGGGATTCTCCCTTTGCAGGTCGCAGCCGGGCGAGGCAGCCCGCAGGAGGGCCTCAGAGTGATTCGGCTGAATTCGACTTGGTAGGGGGGGGATAGTGCTGCGCCTTCCCATCTTCGCCGATAATCCATGGCGCGGGCGCGCCCGCCTTGTATTCCACTTCAAGAATCCAATCACCATCGCTATACCGGACGGTGCCACCTTTCAGATTGTTACCGTATGTGGAATAGGTGCTCTGCGTTTCGAGAAGAGCCGCTACCTGCTCTTCGACCTGCTCACGATTCATGCCGACCTTCAGATCGAGGGTTGTGAATCTGGAAATCTCTGATCGAACGACCTGCCCAGGCACCTCTGCTGATTGTTGGTCTGAGCACCCAGGCAGACACAGAGCGGCAAGTACGCTAACACCAATACTGGCAGTTCTATGTTTCATCATTATCCCCGGCTAGCTCCCCGGGCCTTCTCGTAGCCTGGGCAGCCGTTCGGCTGCTGTACCGGGCCGACGGAGATCGCCGAGGTGAAAAGGCGCAGCCCGTGGCCTGAGTTTGCTGTGACGGATTGATACCCCGTTGATGGCATCCGTTTCACTCCACTCTTGAACCCCGAAGCCGAACTCCGCACCCTCCTCGTCCGACTCCGCGACGTAGAGCAGCGGGCTGAGATGCACCGGGAGCAGGTTGAGGCGCTGCAGCGGGAGGCCGAAGAGTTGAGGGAGAGGATTGGCGCGCTAGTGAAGGCTGCTACTTCACTGGGTGGTACCGCCCGTCGTCAGTCCGTCGAATCTCGCCAATGATTGCGAGTGTTTCGAGGGTCAACGGGGCAGCGAATCGGCTCGATACTAAAGGTGAGACGCGGTGACATAGACCTTGCACGTCTGCCGTATGGTCGAATCCTGTTTCGGGCTGAGAACCAGAAGACGGGCTTCGAGCACTGGGTGCCGTTGAGCGAGGAGTGTAGGCACCACCTGTTGGCCCACCTGCCCAGAGTAGGGGCTGAGGAGGACGCTTGGCTCTTCCCGGCGGAAAGGAATGAGAGAGATGCGGTCAGCGTCTGGTTATCAGCACTTCGCTGAGGAGAGCCTATCGAAGGGCTGGATTGGAAACCTTCAAGGGCGGCCTGTGGCACCGCTGGAGACGCAAATGGGCGACTGAGCGCAAAGACATGCCCTTGAGGGACGTGGCGGCGGGTGGCTGGCGAGATCCTACCACACTGCTCAAGTGCTACCAGCAGCCCGACGAGGAGACAATGCGGAGGGTTGTCTGGGAAGCCCCGAAGCTGCTCTCTCGACGGGTCCGCCGCCTGGAAGTCACTCCAAATGTCACTCCAAGCGACGCCAGTCGTCCGAACGGCGAACAGCGTAACGCCGGATAGATTCTGCTGTTGGGAGAATGACCGGGGTGGGGATCGAACCCACGACCTACGGATTAAAAGTCCGTTGCTCTGCCAACTGAGCTACCCGGTCGCACATACTCTACAGCACCTTACGCGCTCGCCGTTTCTCGGGTATGCCTTCGGGTATGGCTCCCTCCGAGAAAGTGGCTCGAATCCGTTCCATATGCTCAATTTTGCCAGCCGTCCGGGCCTTGCTGTAGTGCCGCCTCAGAACGTCGGGCGAGGTGTTGCCGGTGAGGTCGTCTGCCTTTGCGGCGTCCCCGCCTGCGATTCCCCAGGAAACGGTAACGTGAGCGCGCTTGATGCCATGATACCCGCGCCATGGAACTCGATCAATCTTGAGCGTTTCTTCCGCCTCATGGAGCTTCCGAATGGGGCCAGCCGCTCCGGTGGCGTCCGTGCCGCCCCACGGTATGCCCGCGCTCCGCACGCTCCCCTCTCGGCCCCCAGGGAGCAGCCAGCCGCCCGACTGTACCTCCAGACGTTCTAGGGCTTGGAGGATCAGGTCGGCAGTCTGCTCCGATACGGGAACGCTCGACGTTCTCTTACTCTTGTCTGTCTCATTTCGGAACCGCAGCCAGACGCGGCCCGGCTCAACCGCCACATCCCCCAGCGCGAGACACCGAATAGCGCCAATCCTGCGGCCCGTATCGGCTGCGATGTTCGAGGAAAGCGTAACCCGCCAATCGAAGCCCGTTGTCGGCTTCGTGAGTAGGGGTACCTCGCTCGCGGTGTAAACCAGCCGGTCGGTATCGGGTTCCGGCACGCTCGGTAGATCGACGGCCGCTAGGGGGTCGCGATCCAGTATGCTCGTTTTCCGCGATACATACCGGGTGGCTGCCTTGAGGTATTTCAGCAGCTTTTCCTCTGTCCGTGGCCCGTAGCCAACTCGTGCCCGTCCATCGTATACCGCCCGCTCTACCTCATCGGGTTCAATGGACATGACGGGCCGCTCAGCACCCAGGGCCAGCCGCGCTCTTTGCGACCATTCTCGGGGCCGGTACGACTTCGGCTTTTTTTAGAATTCAGCAAGCGGCGAGCACAACGGCGGCGGGGTCTGATATCTCGGGCGCTGCCCTACCCTCCCCCTTCACCCTCCTGTCCCGGTGGGACCGGCCCCGTGCGCTGAATGTCATACTCCTGCGAGAGGTGCCGGAAGTAGTTCCATCCCCAGCCGTCCAGCAAGCCGTCCTTGAGCACGACCGGCGTCAGCTCTTCTTCGGTGAGCGCCCCGTCTGTATTGCGCACGTTGGTGGCGTAGTAAAGGATTTCCCAATCGTACCCGTTCACTTCGTGCGTCTCGGAGCAGTACGGGTTCGCGATCTTCCCCGTCCGAAAGACGCCCTTGGCCACCTCCGTCGAGTCGGTGCCCATGATGGCCATGACCTGGTCCCGGGTCTGGCCCTGCTCGAGCATGAACATCTTCCCGCCAGGCCGGCAGCACAGGCAAGAGACAGGAAGCCGGCTGCCGTCGCCACGAGAGCTGGCATGACGGCTGGCCCAGCAAGGGCCAGATGCTGCCTTTTCACGGGTGTGAGCGGACGTGCCTCGTACATCTCAACCTCACTGCTGCTCGGGTCATGCGAGCACTATGACGCGCGGCGCGCGCCTCGAACCAGCCAACGCAGGAAGTCGGGGCTCAGGTCACCCGGCCTCAGGAATCGGTTCTTCTCGCGTTCCTCCGCCAGGCACGAAGCGTGACAGAACAGGCCCGGCACGTCCGGATACACCACCGGGCAGACAGGTACGAGGGCGCACGGCTCGATTTCCTCAATCACACGCCGGCAGATCGGGCAGTGCTTCTTCAATCGTCTCGCCTGACCCCGGCCTGCGCAACTCCGCCTAGTCCACTCGCACCGGCGTGTAGCGGTACCCCAGCCAGCATCCGGCAATGGATGCCAGCACCTGGACTAGTAGCGCGGCCGCCAGGCTGCGCGCACTGAAGAACTCCCAGGCGCTAGCACCCGTCGTCAGTCCCCCGAACGCCAGGTTCAGGGCGAACCAGGCCACGAACGTGAACAGCGCCATGGCCGCACCGTGCAGGATCGGTGCGGCGGCCGCCTTGAAGCCGCAGATAAAGCCGCCGACGAACCATCCAGCGGCTACGGCTACGATCAGTGCCATCGTCTCACCGATCCCGCCGGCCTCTGCCACCCCGGCGCCGGCCAGGAGCAGCAGCACGCTGGCCGCGACGGCCAGGCCGACGAACCAACCGAAAGCAATCCACGAGATCTGGACGTTACGCAAGTGTTCGGAGTGCATGCTCAGACCTCCAAGGGGAGCTCAGGCTGGACGATGGGGGCCCAAGTGCGCCGGTGGTGTGGCGTGGGCCCGTGCTGCCGCAGCGCCGAGAGGTGATACCCGGTTGCATAGCCCTTGTTTTCCGCCCACCCGTACTCGGGATAGCGTGTGTCGAGTCGCTCCATGAGACGGTCTCGCACGGTCTTGCAGAGGATCGACGCGCAGGCGATGGAGAGCGACAACCTGTCCCCCCTGATGACAGGTTTGTGCTCTCCGAGCTCGGGGACCGGGCGGCCGTCCACCAGCAAGAGGTCGGGCCGGAAGGGCAGGCGAGCCACGGCCCGGTTCATTGCCAAGGCGGTGGCCCGACGGATGTTGATGCGCTCGATCTCTCGGGTGGAGGCGGCAGAGATCGCGAAGGCGAGAACTTCACCGCGGATCTGTATCGCCAGCTCGGCGCGCCGCTTGCGCGTCAGGCTCTTGCTGTCGAACACTCCCTCGAGTCGCTGTCCAGGCCTCAGCGCCACCGCCGCCGCAACCACGGGGCCGGCTAGTGGGCCGCATCCCGCTTCATCGACCCCGACCACGTACTCGAGCCCGCACTCCCATGCTTCCCTCTCGAAATCGATCGGCGCCGTGCGGGCCATCGGGCCTCCGGAGAGAGCGCGGCGAACCTGCCTAGGCGTCCGCCGCCTTTTCGGCTTCCGTTACCTCTTCCGCCACATCCTCACCGAGGGTCTCGGGCCCGGCAACTGCCTCGTCCGACGCTTGCGGCTCCTCAGCGGCTTCCGCCTCCTCGACGACCTCGACCTCGACGCCTTCGGCCTTGGCGATCTCGGCGGCCGCCTCGGCCACCTCCGCCGGCGTCGGGCCTTCCCACCAGCGCTTCTCCCGCACCTTCGCTCGCTTGCCGCGCCGTGCACGCAGGTAGTAGAGCTTGGCCCGCCGCACGTGTCCGCGGCGAACCACCTCGATCCCGGCTATAGAAGGCGAGTGTAGCGGGAAGATTCGCTCGACGCCCACACCGCCCGAGATCTTCCTGACCATGAAGGTCTCACGCAGACCGCCCCCCTTGCGGGCGATGCAGATGCCCTCGAAGGCCTGGATCCTCTCCTTGGCACCCTCCCTCACGCGCACCAGGACACGCACAGTGTCGCCGGGCTGGAAGGCCGGCAGATCGGACCGCAGTTGGCCCTTCTCAATGTCCGCAATCCTCGGATCCACGATATCGCTCCTTCCGGGGGCCGCCTTTCGCGACCGAATCTAACCGGTTTCTCTTTGTTCCCAAACCTGTGCCGGCGCCGGTGGGCCACGCTCGGGCCCGGAGAGGCCGGGCTACTCTCCCTCCCGCTCCCACAGCTCCGGCCGGCGCTCCCGTGTGAGCCGCTCGGCTTCCTGCCGCCGCCATTCCTCCACCCGCACGTGATCGCCCGAGAGCAGGACTTCCGGCACCCTCATTCCTCTGTACTCCGCCGGCCGGGTGTACACCGGTGGCGAGAGCAGGCCGTCGTAGAACGAGTCTTGCGCCGCCGAGTCGTGATCGGACATGGCGCCCGGCAGCAACCGGACCACGGCGTCGATCACCGCCAGCGCCGCCGGCTCGCCTCCCGACAGCACGTAGTCGCCGACCGAAAGCTCTTCGGTAGCTAGCCCTTCCGCCACCCTCTCGTCGACGCCCTTGTAGTGCCCGCAAAGGAGCGTCAGTTCCTCCCCCATTGCGTACCGCACCGCCGTGTCATGATCGAAGGTGCGGCCCCTCGGGCTCAGCAGGACGACCGGGCCCTTAGGCCCAACATCCTCGATCGCCTCGAAGAACGGCCCGGGCTTCATCACCATCCCGGCGCCGCCTCCGTACGGCTCGTCGTCCACGGTCTTGTGGCGGTCATGCGTGTAGTCACGCAGATCGACCAGCCTGTACACCGCCAGGCCCATCCGGGCCGCCCGCCCCGGTATGCTGGCGGCGAGCGGATCGCCGAAGAAGCCCGGGAAGATCGTCACCACGTTGATCCGCATGGGCCTAGAGCTCCAGCAGGCCGGGCGGTGGATCGATCCTGATCTTCCCTTCCCCGGCCTTCACTTCCCTAACGACCTGGCGAGAGAACGGGATCAGCAGTTCACGGCCGTTCACGTCGACGCCGAGAAACGTCTGCCCACTGGCGTCGTACACGGCCCGGACCGGCCCCACCATCTCTCCGTCCACGTCTATCACATCGTAGCCGACCAGCTCCTGGACGAAGAACTCGTTCTCGTCCAGGGGCCGAAGCTCCTCTTTCGGCAGGGTCAGCTCGCAGCCGGCGTACGCTTCGGCAGAAGTCCTGTCGCCGATCTCGCCGAACCGCAGCAGCCAGCCGCCACGGTGCGGTCGGAACGCGGTGAGGGTGAGGCGGTCGGTTCTCCCTTCCGGGGCACCATCCACCTGGAAGACCCGGCCTTCGGTGAACACCTCTTCCGGATCGTCCGTCCTCTCCGCGACGTGAAGCTCGCCGCCGAGGCCGTGTGCCCGGCGGACGAGCGCAACCACGATATCGTCCACGTCACCTCGGGGCGATCTGGCCCCGCCGCTCGCGGGCTACTTTTCCTGTTCGGCCTCTTCGTCCCCGGCGGCCGCTTCCTCCTCCGCGGCCTCCGGTTCTACCTCGGCCTCCTCCGCTTCCGCTTCCGGCGCTGCCTCCGCCTCGGGCACTTCCTCCTCCGCCTCCTCTTCGGCGGGGAGCTCCTGCTCAGCAGCCTCGGCTTCTACTTCGGCCTCCTCCACTTCGGCTTCCGGCGCTGCCTCCGCCTCGGGCACTTCCTCTTCGGCCTCTGCGTCCCCGGCGGCGGCTTCCTCCTCCGCGGCCTCCGCTTCTACCTCGGCCTCCTCCGCCTCCTCTTCGGCGGGGGGCTCCTCCTCCGCAGCCTCGGCTTCTACCGCTTCGCCTTCCGGCGCTGCCTCGGCCTCCGCCTCGGGCGCAGCTTCTACCTCGACTTCTTCCGCCTCCTCGGCCTCCTTCTCAGCAGCCTCGGCTTTTGCCCTGGCGGCTTCCTCAGCGGCCTTGGCGGCGGCAGCGGCGGCCGCCTCTTCGGACGCCTTCAGCTCCACCGCCCGCCTTGCCTGCGCCTCGGCCGCGACCTTCGCCCGGAACGAGGTGCCTCGCTCTCCGGCGGGCGCGCCGATCGTGATCACCTGCTCGTCCAATGACTCCGCGGTGACTCCGGCCTGAAACTTCTGCCATACCCCTGTCTTGCGGAAGATCGAGAGGACCGTCTGGCTGGGCTGCGCTCCTTCGTACAGCCAGTTGAGGGCCGCCGCCGCATCGAGACGGATCGCGGATGGGTGCGTCCGGGGCTGGTAGAGCCCTATCGTCTCGATCGCCGGTCCGTCGCGGGACTCTGCCGCGTCCGACACCACGATACGGAATGAGGCCTGCTTTTTCCGGCCCGTGCGCTGCAGTCTGATCGTCGTTGGCATTGCTGATCGTCGTCCTGGTTCGTCGTTTTACCTTCAAGCCACAGCCGCGTCGGCAGTCCGACGCCGCCGGGATCAGCGAAGCAGGGGTCCGAGCCCTCCGCCGGCCACCAGGCGCGGCGCGAGCTTGCCCAACTGCTTCATCATCTTTCGCATCTCCTGGAACTGCTTGAGCAGCTTGTTCACCTCGTGGACCGGTCGGCCTGATCCGCGGGCCACCCTGGCCCTGCGCGACCCGTTCATGATGTCGGGCCGGCGCCGTTCCTCCGGTGTCATGGAGAGCACGATGGCCTCCATGTGCCGGATGCGTCGCGGGTCCACATCGACCGTGTCTAGCATCTTCGGCTTCACCCCGGGGATCATCTTAAGCAGGTTCTCCAGCGGACCCATCTTCTGGATCTGTTTCACGGCGTGAAGGAAGTCTTCCAGATCGAACTCCCCTCCGCCAAGAACCTTCTTTTCGAGGCGTTCCGCCGTATCCAGCTCGATCGTCTGCTGGGCCTTCTCTACCAGACCTACGATGTCGCCCATCTGGAGTATTCGTCCGGCCATGCGCTCCGGTTCGAATACCGACAGGTCCTCCAGACGTTCGCCCACACCGACCAGCTTCACGGGCACCCCGAGCACACCGTGGATCGAGAGCGCTGCGCCACCGCGGGCGTCTCCGTCCATCTTGGTGAGGATCACGCCGGTGAGCCCCACCGCCTCGTGGAAGCCCTCGGCGATCCGCACCGCCTCCTGACCCGTCATTCCGTCGGCGACGAGCAGGACCTCGTCCGGCTCCAGCTCGGCCTTCAGCGACGTGAGCTCGGCCATGAGCTCCTCGTCTGCCTGCAGCCGCCCGGCCGTGTCCACGATCGCGTGGCTCGCGCCACCGCGTCGCGCCGAGTCCACCGCGTCCCGGGCCAGCTCTACGACGTCCGTCCGCCCAGGTTCGTGCACCACGGGCACGTCGATCGACCCGGCCAGTGTCACCAGCTGCTCGCCCGCCGCCGGCCGGTAGGGATCGCAGGCTACCAGCGTGGGCTTGCGGCCCAGCCAGCTCAGACGCCGCGCCAGCTTGCCAGCTGTCGTCGTCTTGCCAGACCCCTGCAGCCCCACAAGCATGATCACCGTGGGCGGCACGGAGGCCTCGGCGAGCTGGAAGTCCGTCTCGCTCCCACCCAGGATCTCGACCAGCTCGTCGTGCACGATCTTGACGATCTGGTCTCCCGGCCGGACCGACTCCAGTACTCTCTCCCCTAGAGCACGCTCCTCGACGCGCTTGAGGAAGTCCCGGGCGACCTCGTAGTTGACGTCCGCCTCCAGGAGAGCACGTCGGACTTCCCTCAGGCCCTCGCGGAGCATGGGCTGCGTGATGACGCCCCGCCCCTTCAAGCGGCGGAAGACGCCGTCCAGTCGCTCGCCCAGCTGCTCAAACATCGCTACCAGTCCGCCCCCGGGCACCGGCTGCCAGAGTCCGGGCGCGGCGGGCGCTCGCCTCAATAAGAAAGACGCGACGCCGTTGGTTCGGTTCGCGTCTGCCGAATCCGACCCGCCGCCACGAGTCGGCCGGAGAACAATAGCCCCAAAGTATAGTTTGGATGCGGTGATCTGGCAACGTGCGGCGACCAGCTGCGGGCCGGGCGGACCCGCTCAGCCCACGGAGATGATCTGGCTCCGCGCCGAACCCACGGAGACCAGGCGTAGCGGAACCTCGGCAATCTCCTCGATCCGCCTCAGGTACACCTGGGCGGCCGCCGGAAGGTCGTCCCAGGCCCGGCTCTCTCCCGTGTCCGCTTCCCAGCCCGCCATCGTCTCGTAGATCGGCCTGGCTCTCTCGGCCGTCGGCGCACGCTCGGGGAAGTGGTCCGACTCCTCGCCATGCACCTCGTAACGGGCGGCGAGCTTCAACTCGCTGAACGTGTCCAGCACGTCGAGCTTCGTTACGGCCAGCGAGGTCAGGCCGTTGATCCTGGCCGCGTGACGCACGACTACGCCGTCGAACCACCCCGGTCGGCGTGGCCTACCGGTGGTCGCACCGAACTCGGCACCCAGGTTGCGCAGCCGGTCCGCCTCGTCGCCCAGAAGCTCCGTCGGGAGCGGTCCGTTGCCAACGCGCGTGGTGTAGGCCTTCACCACGCCCAGGATCTCGTCGACGAGAACCGGGGCGATCCCCAGGCCGGCGCATGCCGCCCCCGCCGTGGTGTTGGAGGAGGTGACGTACGGGTACGTCCCGTGATCCACGTCCAGCAGCGATCCCTGGGCGCCCTCGAGCAGGACCCTTCCGCCACCGGCCAGCTCGGCCCGAATCTCGTCTCCACTGTCAACTCCCATGGCGAGTATCCGCGGAGCAATCTCCTCCAGCGCGACCATCGTCGCCTCCGGGTCGGCTCTCTCCGGAGCGCCGTATCCCTCGAGCAAGGCGTTGGCGGTCTTCGAGACTTCGGTGACCAAGTCGCGGCAGTAGGCCATGTCCTCCAGATCGCAGACACGGAGACCGGTTCGAGCCACCTTGTCGCGGTAAGCGGGGCCGATCCCCCTCTTCGTGGTGCCGATCTTCGCCTCGCCACGGCTCGACTCGCGGGCACCGTCGACCAGCTTGTGATGAGGCAGGACCAGGTGCGCCCGACGCGATATGCCCAGGCGGTCCTCCACCAGGATGCGCCGCGTCGCCAGCATCTCCATTTCGTGGATCAACGTCCACGGCTCAACGACGACCCCGTTGCCCAGAATGCACCTGACTTCCGGGTACAGGGCTCCGGACGGGACGAGATGGAGGATGAACTCCTCGTCGCCGACCTGGACCGTGTGCCCGGCGTTGGCGCCGCCCTGATAGCGGGCCACCAGCGTGGCCTGCTCGGTAAGCACATCGGTGATCTTCCCTTTCCCCTCATCGCCCCACTGGGCCCCGACGATCACCACGCAACGGGTCGTGTCGCTGAACATGGAGGCTCCCTAGATGTTAGGCCCCGTGGCGCGGGCGGGATCCAGCAGCCCGGCTCGCTCCAGGGAAGCGGCCACGTCCTTCCTGGTTTCTTCGGTCGGCGGCAGAAGCGGCGGCCGCGGTGAACCACCCGTTAGATCGAGTAGATCGAGGGCATGCTTGAGGCCCGGGATTCCCGAGCCCGACACTACGCTCTTGTGCAGCGGCCCTATGCGCTCCTGCAGAGCACCGGCCCGGGCACCGCGGCCTGCGTGGAAGGCTGCCACCAGGTCGCAGGCCTCCTCCGTAGCCATCAGGCCGACGGCTACGATACCTCCCGTCGCACCGATCTCTAGGCCCGGGTACAGATGCGTGCCCGCTCCTACCACGACGTCGGCCCGTCCGGCGCAGGCCTCGCACAGGGCGCCCAGATTGTGGATATCGCCTGAAGAGTCCTTGATCCCGACGACGTCGTCGTGCTGCACGAGCTCGCCCACCAACTGGGGGACCAGCTCGACCGGCACGAACTTCGGCACGTGGTAGAGCACGACCGGAATCGGGGAGGCATCGGCGACGGCGAGGAAGTGAATCCTGAGCACCTCGTCGGTCATCTGTCCCCGGTAGTAGTACGGCGGGCGCACCAGAACCGCGTCGGCCCCGCGGGCCGCCGCCTCGAGAGCGAGCCGAATCGTGGCACGGGTCGATTCCGCCCCCGCGCCGACGATGACGGCCCTGTTCTCGGGACAGGCCTCCACGGCCCCCTCCACGAGCTGCAGGAGCTCCGACTCGTCCAACAGCGCCGCTTCTCCGGTCGACCCGCCGACCACCACGCCGGAGATCGCAAAGCTATGCCAGGCGGCCAGATTTCGAGAGAAGGCTTCCAGGTCGACCTCGCCGGTGGCCGGCTCGAACGGGGTGGTTATGGGAAGGTAGACGCCTTCCAGCCTCACAGCCCGTATCCCCCTTCCACGCTCTGATCGCCCAGGGTCTGCATGAACAGCTCGAAGTCGCTGGGGCTTGGCGCCGCCGATCTCGCCACCTCGTACTCGACCATGCCCGTTTGAACGAGAGTCTGCAGATGCTGCTGAAAGCTCTGCATCGCGTAGGCCTCGCTCCCTTGCTCGACGAGCTGGATGATCTCCTCCGAGCCCTTCGCATTCAGGATGCACTCGCGGATCGCGCCGGTGACGCGCAGGATCTCGACTGCGGGGATCCGGCCGGCCTGGTCTCTGCGGGGAAGCAGCTTCTGGGCCACGACCGCCTGGAGCGTGTCGCCAATGCGAATCCGGGCGAGCTCCCTGTCCTGTTCGGGGAACATCGCGAGCAGGTGGTTGATGGCTCCGACGGTGGTGGGTGAGTTCAGGGTGGTGATCACGAGCTGGCCCAGCTCTGCGGCTCGGATGGCGGTCTCGGTCATCTCGCGATCCCGCATCTCCGCCACCACGACGACGTCGGGGTCCTGCCGCAGGGCTGCCCGCAGACCGGCGTGGTAGGACTCCGTATCTATGCCCACCTCGCGCTGAGTGATCGTGCTTGTGTCGTCGGTGTGCAGGAATTCGATCGGGTCCTCGAGGGTGATGATGTGCTTCTTGGGGCCCGCGTTCAGCCAATTGACCATCGCGGCCTGCGTCGTGCTCTTGCCGCTTCCGGTCGGTCCCGTCACGACTACGAGGCCATGCTCCATCTCGGCGATCTCGCCCAGGGCCGCGGGAAGGTAGAGGTCTTCCAGCGTCGGGACGTTCCACGGGATGACCCGCATCACGATCATCAGGCTTCCCCGCTGCCGCAGGATGCAGATGCGGAAGCGACTGACCCCGGGCAGGGACCAGGAGGTGTTGTAATCTCGAATCTCGTCGATCCGATCGCGGGCGCTCTCCGAGGGAATCAGCGTGAGCGCGATCTTGCGGATCTCGTCGGGGGAGAGGACCTGATTCGAAAGCTTGACGACCTGTCCTTCGATGCGGGCCCGAAGAACGTCGCCGGCCCTGATGTGGATCACGCTCGCGCCGCGATCCACCGCCGCCTTTATGAGTCTCTGCACTAGTAGCCCCGTCCCTTGTTCACTGCGTTCAGCAGCGGTGCCCCCGCCAGGTAGTTCCCTATGTTCCGTACCATCAGATCCGTCTGCCGCTCCCAGAAGCGCGGCGAGATCGAGCCCGCGTGGGGCGTGATCAGCACGTGGTCGAGATCCCAGAGCAGACTGTCGGGCTGAAGCGGCTCCTCCTGGAAGACGTCCAGGGCCGCGCCCCGGATCCCGCCAGTCCGGAGGGCCTCTACCAGAGCGTCCTCGTCTACGATGCCACCACGCGACAGGTTCATCAAGACGGCATCAGAGCCCATTCGGGCGAGCTCATCCGCACCGATCAGATAGGTCGTCTGCGCGGTCTCCGGCAGCGACAGCACCACGAAGTGGGAGCGGCAAAGCACGTCCGCCAGGCCATCCGGCCCGACCACTTCCTCCACTTCCGGAGGCCACTCCCGGCGGGCCCCAGCAGACGACCTGACCGCGAGAACGTTCATGCCCAGCGCCTTCGCGCGCCAGCCGATCGCCCGCCCGATCCCTCCGTAGCCGACGATTCCCACAGTACTACCGGCGAGCTCCCTCAGGGGGTGACCGTCGGCTGCCATCTCGTCGTAACGCCAGGCTTGTTCGGGGCGTGCCGCGGCCGCGATATCCAGGCCGCGGGCGAAATGGAGCATGGCGGCGATCGCCCATTCGCCCAGCGGCTGCGCGTAGACGCCCGCTGAGTTCGTGAACAATACCCTGCTCTCCCGCATCTCGGGAAAGAGCGAGGCTCTCACCCCGGCGGCGGCAGAATGAAACCAGCGCAGCCGGGTCGCGCGCAGGAAGACCTCGCGGGAGACGCCGAAGCCGAAGTAGACTTCAGCGCCCCCCACTTCCTCCAGGACCTCCGGAGGGACGGAGCTGCTTCCGTCGCCGGAGGCATGAGTTGGAGTGGCGACCGCCTTCACCACCCAGCCCGGGCCCAGGGCAGACTCGATCGCCTGCACGGAGTCCGCGGGGATGGACCACGTCGGGTAGATATCCGAGTGCATCCAGATGACGAGCTTCCGTCGGCTATTCGGCGTGCTCACGCCCGATGCCCATCCGCTCCCGCGATTCCCTGACCGTCTCCCGGGCGATGGCGCGGGCGCGCTCCGCGCCGGCGGCCAGGATCTCGTACACACGCTCGGGGTGGGCCCTCAGCTCGGCAGCATGCTCGCGGATCGGTGCCAGCCGCTGCGCGATGTTCGCCGTCAGACGTCTCTTGCAGTCGACACAGCCAATGCCGGCCGTCTGGCAGAGGACCTCGATCTCCCCCCGCTCGGTCTCGGGGGAAAAGTAGCGATGCAGACTGAAGATGTTACAAACGTTGGGGTTCCCGGGGTCGTCCTTCCGAACCCGCGCGGGATCGGTGACCGCCGTCCGGATCAGCGACCAGAGCTCATCCTCGTCCGCGAGCAGCGGGATCGTGTTGTTCTGCGACTTGGACATCTTCGAGACACCGTCCAAACCCAAGACTCTGCGGGCGGAGCCGATGAGCGGCTGCGGCTCGGGGAAGAAGTCGCCGAAGCGGCCGTTCCAGCGGCGCGCGATCTCGCGCGTCAGCTCGAGGTGCTGGACCTGGTCCTCGCCCACCGGGACGTGGGTCGCGTGGTAGAGAAGGATGTCGGCAGCCTGCAGGACGGGATAGTTGAGAAGGCCTGCAGCGACAGTCTCCACCCGGTCGGACTTGTCCTTGAACTGGGTCATCCGCGACAGCTCGCCCAGGGGTGTCACCGTGTTCAGGAGCCACTGTAACTCGGTGTGCTCAGGCACCGCGGACTGCACGAACAGGATGCATCGCTCCGGGTCGATCCCGGCGGCCAGAAGGACAACCGCCACATCGAAGACTCGGTCCGGCAACTCGTCGGCCTCGTAGGGGATGGTTATGGCATGCAGGTCGACGATGCCGTAGATGCAGTCGTAGCGATCGATGAGCGAGACCCAGTTCTCGATGGCGCCGAGGTAGTTGCCGAGGTGCAGGTCGCCGGACGGCTGGACTCCGCTGAAGACGCGGCTCTTGCCCTGGGTCATGGACGGGTGTCCGATTCGCTTGAAAAGGCCTTGATTTCGCGCTATTCGAGCCCTTTCGAGGGCCGCCGGGCAAGGTAGTCCTGCCCATTAACCCGAGCAAGAGAACCCAGCGTGAGCGACCGAGGGGAGATGACGGCGCCGGCCGACGATCGGGATCTGCTCGCCGCGGCGTGCGAGGCCGCTCGGATGGCGGCGCGGGTTCACCGGGACGCTCGCGGTAGCATCGCTATGTCCGACTGGGACGAGAAGGGACGATCCGACTTCGTCACTGAAGTTGACCTGGAGGCAGAGCGGCAGATCATCGGTGAGATCCTCGGTCGCTTTCCCGACCACGAGGTGCTGGCCGAGGAGGGAACGCAGGAGGGCGATCCCGGTGGCGGGGGACCGAGGCCGCAGCCCGATCCGAGCGCCGATCGCATTCGATGGATCATCGATCCCCTCGACGGGACGACGAATTGGCTCCACGGCTACCGGGAGTACGCCGTCTCCATAGCCGCGGCCGATGCCGGCGGGCTTCGGGTCGGAGTGGTCTTGAACTCAGCTACGGGAGAGGTGTTCGAGGCGGTCCGGGGGGTCGGCGCCAGCCTGAATGGTGAATCGATCCGGGTGTCGGCGCTCGAGGACCTCGACCTCGCGCTAGTGGGAACGGGCTTCCCGTTCAAGAAGCTCGCGGTGTTGCCATCGTACCTCGAAGGCTTCGAGCGGGTGCTCAGGAGCACCGCCGGCATCAGGCGTGCCGGGGCCGCTGCCCTCGATCTGTGTGCTCTCGCCTGCGGCCGCCTCGACGCGTTCTGGGAATTCCATCTCATGCCGTGGGACGTGGCGGCAGGCGCCCTGATCGTCCGGGAGGCGGGCGGGGTGTTTGAGGAGCTAGCGGTACCGGGGCTCGAGGTGGAGCCGGACGCACCGGCCGCCGCCGGCCTGCGCTCAGGTGGCTTCCTGGCCGCCAACCCGCTCCTGGCAAACGAGTTCAGAGCCCTCGTCTACGGGGCTCGATCGGTCCGGTAGTTGGCCGCGCGCGCGCCGTCAGCTACAAGGCCGCGCGTCACTTCACGAAGCGAGTATCGCGAGGTCGGCTGATTCCGGCCCGTCCGAATGGCCTCCGGCCGGACCAGATGCCATGGAACTCGCGCCGATTCGCGGAGAGAGGTGACGCGCGCCTTATTCCTCGAGCGTCTCCGGAACGGACAGCCGCGCCGCAGCCGGCGAGAGCTTGAGCCCTACATCCGGCGGCACCCGGATCACGATCGGCTCGTCGCTCAGAATCGGGTGAAAGCCGCCGCCCTCGAGCCCCCGCTCGACGTAGAGGCGCTTCACCAGGACCCGTATCACCGCCAGAATCGGTACCGCCACGATCATCCCTATCGGTCCCAGCAGCTTCAGGGCGATGAGCACGGAGAGCAGCGTCCACACCGGAGGCACGCGCACCTGGTGCTCGAAGATCTTTGGCGCGACGACGTTGGCCTCGACGATGTGCACGACCACGCCGAGCCCCGCTACGGCCAGCGCGTAGAGCCAGCCCGAGGCCGGCAGCACGTACAGCGCCGGCAGGATGGTGGAGAACAGGCTGCCGAAGAACGGGATCACGGCCACCAGGCCGGTGAAGACACCGAAGGCGAGCGCATAGGGAACACGCAGAAGCTCGAGGCCGATCCACGTGAAGATTCCGAGGACGGCCATGGCCACGAGCTGTCCGCCGACCCAGAGACGCAGGGTCTCGGCCAGCTCGCTGGTGATGTCTCCCGCCAGCGGGCGGTTTCGCGGCGGAACCAGCTGGAGGAACTCGGACCGGTAGAGGCGCGGATTGTCGGTCAGGTAGATCGCCATCGCCAGTACGGCGAAAGCGTGGACGAAGAAGTAGAGGCCGCTGAACAGGTACGGAAACACGTCCGTGAAGTACTGGCCGATCTCACCGAACATAGTGCCGAAGTAGCTGCCGCCCTCCTGCACCGGTCCGATCATGTCGCGGATCACGGGATATCGCTCGGCGAGCGCGACCAGATCAAGCTCCCAAGCGCTCACGCGGGCGGGAAGGTCTGAGAGCAGGCTACCCGCCTGCCGGGTCAGCGGCGGGATGAGCATCGCTCCCACGCCGCCGAAGCCGACAACGGTCAGTATGACGCTGGCCCCGATGCCCACCGGGCGGGGCATTCGCAGGTGCTTCTGGAGCCAGTCGGTGAGGGCGCTGAGATAGACCGCGAGGAGTACGGCGATGAAGAAGAGAAGGAGAAGCTCCGACGCCTCATAGGCGAAGATCAGCAGCAGAACGACGGCGACCGCCGCCAGGACGATCCGTAGCCAGCCGCGTGTGCTCGACTCAGGCATCGTCGTCACCGCCGCCTCGAGGCGTGCCGGGAAGAACGGCCAGGTTTCACCGGCGCTCCTCCCCTGGCAGAACGGGACTTCCGTCCGCTACTCCCTGGACTCCTCCTCCCCACCCTCGGCTGCGGCCGCCGGCTCGGCGGCCGGTTCCTCGGCTTCCTCTTCGGCCTCCTCGATGATCTCGGCCTCGGCGATCGGAAGCTCGCCGGCCTCGAGGGCCTTCGGCTTCTGCGCCTCCGGAGCCTCGAGGAGTCCCATGTCGCGTTTCAGCTCCAACAACTTGGCCTCCACGTCCCCGTCCTCGCCCGTCGCTGCGAGCTGAGCGAACTCGCGTACCAGATCGTCGCCCTCCAGGTCCTCCGTCACCTCGGCGGCGGCGAGCGCCTTGCGCTCGCTCTCTTCGATCTTCTCGACCATCTGATCGAAGGCCCGGAACGCGCTCTTGTCCTGGAGCCCAGCCATCGTCTCGTGAATGAGCTTCTGCGCCTGGGCTCGCTTTTGCTTCGCGATCAGGAGGTTCTTCTTTCGTTTCGCCTCTTCGATCTT
>JBDGYE010000074.1:0-32703 GCA_039584255.1 Gemmatimonadota bacterium | reverse complement strand
TGTCCGGGGGCGTCCACGACCTGTCCCGGGACGAGCCGGAGTGGGTGGCAAAGCGTATCGTGGCATAGGAGAGCTTCGAGGCCGAATGGTGAGTGGCGATTGGGCAGAGATCTACCGGACTACCTATGAGGACCTGGTCCGCTTCCTGTATCGCAAGGTATGGGATGCGGACCGCGCCCAGGATCTGGCCCAGGACGCGTTCGTGAGAGCACTCCGTCACGAGCCCGACAACCCGCGGGCCTGGCTGTTCACCGTGGCGGGGAATCTGGCCCGGGACGAGGCCCGAACCGAGATCCGGAGGAAGCGTCACCTGACCCTTATCCGGACCGAGGAGAGACACAACGTTGTCACGGAGGCCGAGGCGGCACTGGAGGAGGAAGAGAAGATGCGGAGCGTGCGCGAGGCTCTCGAAGTTCTGAGCGACAGGGACAGGGAAGCCCTGTTGCTGTGGGACGCGGGCCTCAGCTACGCGGAGATCGCGGCCCAGACGGGTCTCTCCATGGGAGCCATCGGGACGACGTTGGCGCGTGCCCGCAGCCGCCTGGTCGAGGCGTACCAGGCACTGGAGGATCGAGATGCCGCACATAGATGATGGCCGGCTGAACGCTTGGCTCGACGGCGCGGTCCAGTTCTCCGATCCGGAGAACAGGGCTGCGTTCGAAGCCCACCTCCGGGCCTGTTCCGACTGTCGGCAACGGCTGGAGGAGGCTAGACGTCTGCGTCAGGAGGCCGGCGACATCCTCGCCGCTGCCATTCCGGTCTCGGTGGAAGTACCGGCGTTCGAGGAGCTCCTGGCTCGGGCCGCAGCTCCCGAGGACGGACAGACGGATGCGCCAGGGGAGGTATCTGGCGCTCCCGATGTCGCGCCTCGCCGCGCGGTGAGCGCCCAGTTGGTGCGCCTGGCGTGGGCGGCCTCGATAGTCGTGGCGGTGGGAGCGGGGTGGATGGGTCGCGAGCTTCTGACAGACGCCGGACGGCAGAGCACGGCTTCCCGCTTCGAGACGAGCGCGTCGGGAGTGGAGCCCGGTCGGCTGTCCGAGGCCCCGCCGGCGGTCATACGCGCCAACGGGGAGACCCAGTCGTCCGACGCCGCTCTGGCGGAACTCGAGGAGGTGCAGGATAAAGTCGTCGAGGGTGCCGCACGCAAGTCGGTGGCGATCCTCGAAGGAGAGAGAGAGGACGCGTTCGCCGATGCGGTTGAAGAGACCGCCGATCGGGAGGCCAAAGTGGGGGCCGGCCGCGGAGCCGAGGTGGGAGACGCGGTCGGGAACGAGAGGCTGGCCGCCGAGGTTGCACCGTTGGATGAGGTCGAAGCGGAAGATGACCGAGCTCGGCAGGCGCACCCGGAGACCGCAGCGGCGCCCCGGACGATGCCTGAAGTGGCCGATGCTCGTCAGCAGGCTGCCGGCCCGCCCGACGCCGGCCTGGATGCTGCGGAGAAACTACCTGAGCCCGATGCGGGCGTCCGGGCCGAATTCCAGGCCGATTATGGGCAGCCACGCGGGGCCGGGGTCCAAGACAGCTACTGGAGCGCGCCGCCGCCACCCGAGTCGACAGTGACGCCGAATTGGTCGGGTGCGCTTGGCTGCTACCGGATGCAGCTCGATTGGGAGACCGGAATAGGTCTTCCTCCTGCCGAGGTCAGGCTGACCGACGGCATGGCGAAGGACATTGCCGGCGCGGCTCTGTACGGCGTGATCGGCCTCGGCGATGTCGACCTCGAGGACGATGGTATCGGAGACTATGGCTGGACGGCCTTCGGCCAGGATTCGGTGTACGTGCGGTGGGTAGCTCGCCACGGCAGCCTGACCATGCGACTCCGCGCGCTGGAAGACCGCCTCGAAGGCTTCGGACGTGCAACCCCGGACGACGGTCCGGAGGACGACCCGAGCCATCCGCACGGGCCCGTGACCATGTGGCGGATCCCCTGCGCACACGAGGGAGGCTAGAATGAGGCGTGCCGGCGCCATCGGAACCAGGCCGTCTTCCGCCTGCTCGAGGAGCGCGTGAGCAACGACGATGGCCTGTGGGCCGCCGTCCTTTGCCGGCTTCAGTCCGCGCGCGAGATCTACGAGGGGGTCTACATGGCCCCCTACCGGTCGGCCATTCACCGCGAGTACCTGAGGCAGCGAGACCTGTTCTTCCTTCTGGGCTTCTCCGACCTCCTGGGCGTGCCCAACCCGGTCCAGTTCTACACGTTGGAGCTCTATCCCGAGCTGATCGAGCAGTTCCACCGGTGGCATCTCCGGATGGGGATGGACGAGCCGCCCGAGGGAGGATTTCGCTGTTGCTGAGCCGCATGAGACAGGGACGCGGCTCGCGAACGCTACACGGACCGGATCGATGACCGGCCTCGCCGGACTCCTCGAGCGGCGCTTCGTCTTCTTCGGCGGAAAGGGAGGTGTCGGAAAGACCACGGTTGCGGCGGCCCTGGCCCTGCAGTCCGCAGATCGCGGCGCCCGCACGTTACTCGTATCCACCGACCCGGCCCATTCGACCGGCGATATCCTGCAGGCCGAGCTCGGAGACGAACCGCGTCCGGTCGTGGCGGGTTGCTGGGCGTTGGAGATCGACCCGGAGGCCGAGGCCGATCACTACATCGAGGAGGTGAAGGAGCGAATCGCCGACTCGGTTCCGCCCAGGCTGCTGACCGAGGTGGAGCGCCAGATCGATGTGGCGCGCGTGTCTCCGGGAGCGGTCGAGGCGGCCCTGTTCGATCGCCTCGCCACGATCGTCGACAAGGACGCGGAGGGCTTTGATCGCGTCTACTTCGATACGGCGCCCACCGGGCAGACCCTGCGGCTGCTCTCGCTGCAGGAACTGATGTCGAGCTGGATTGGCGGGCTCATCTCGCGTCGCCGGAAGGTAAACGCTTTGGCTAGGATGTGGCGGAACGTGGCCGGCGCCGCGGCGGGGGAGGCGGGGGACGGTTCGGACCCGGTTCTCGTCGCCCTGGAGGAACGGCGGGCGCGGCTACACCGAGTGCGTGAAGTGCTGTCCGATCCAGAGCGGACCTCCTTCGCCTTCGTGCTGGTACCCGAGCGCCTGCCGATCTGGGAGACCGAGCGAGCGGTGGCAGCGTTGAGCAAGTACCGGATACCGGTGGGCGCGATCCTGGTCAACCAGGTGCTGCCCGTTACTAACGGAGGCGGATTCCTGGCTCGCCGCCGGGAACGGGAGTCGGAGCAGCTAGCCCGCATCGAAGAGGCATTCCGAAACCTGCCGATGATTCGTGTGCCGCTTCGAGAGCGTGACGTGGTCGGGGTGGATGCCCTGCGCGAGCTGGGTACGGCGATGGTCGCCGGGCTATGGTGACGAGCGACAGAGACTCAGGAGACCGGTCTTGAGCGCGATCGTTCTTCTGGTCGTTGGGGTCACGGCCTTCCTGACGGGCTACCTCGTGTACTCGCGCTACATCGGGCGGCATATCTACCGTCTGGATCCCGGCCTGGTGACCCCGGCCCACGAGTTCGAGGATGGGGTCGACTACGTCCCGACCAACAAGCACGTGCTGTTCGGACACCACTTCACCTCGGTGGCGGGAGCCGCGCCCATCGTCGGGCCGGCCATTGCCGTGATCTGGGGGTGGCTTCCGGCCTTCCTGTGGGTAGTGCTTGGGACGATCTTCGCCGGGGCCGTCCACGACTTCGGAACCCTCTGGATCTCGACAAGGCATAAGGGCAACTCGATCGGTACCCTGACACAGTCGATCGTCGGGGATCGAGCCCGGGTGCTGTTTCTGCTGCTGATCTTCTTCCTGCTCCTCATGGTGAACGCGGTCTTTGCGGTGATCATCGCCAACCTCTTCATGAGCAACCCAGGCGCCGTGCTTCCCGTCTGGGGATCGCTTGCCGTCGCGTTGGTCGTGGGCCTCCTGATCTATCGGACCGATGCCGGCATACTGCTGCCATCCATCGGAGCTCTGTTGATCCTCTACGCGCTCATCTGGTTCGGCCAATACCTGCCGTTCGAGCTGCCCGACCTGTTCGGCTTGGCGCCGACGACCGGACAGGTCGCCGCAGCACACGGGGACATGATCGCTGCCTCCGAGGCGGCCAGAGCGGACGGGCAACGGGTCGGCTGGATCGTCGTCCTGTTCGTCTACACCTTTTTCGCCAGCGTGCTACCCGTGTGGCTGCTCCTCCAGCCCAGGGACTACGTGAACGGTCATCAGCTCTTCGTGGCTCTGGGGATCATCGGCCTGGGGGTGCTCGTGACGAACCCGACCGTCATCGCGCCGGCCGTGAACACGAACCTGCCGGCCGACGCGCCGAGTTGGTTTCCGCTCCTGTTCATTACCATCGCCTGCGGCGCTATAAGCGGATTCCACGGCCTCGTGGGCTCCGGCACCTCGTCGAAGCAACTAGATCGCGAAACGGACGCCCGGTACATCGGCTACGGAGGAGCGCTCGGCGAGGGGACACTGGCGCTCACCTCCATCCTGGCCACGACCGCCGGATTCGCTCTCTTCGTAGGCATAGAAGGCTGGCACGAGCACTACGGTACGTGGGCCCGCGCCTCGACGGGGGCCACCGCGGCCTTCGTCAACGGGGTCGGCGTACTCGCCGAGGGACTCGGGATCCCTCACAACGTGGCTACCATATTTGCGGCGGTGGTAGTCATCAGCTTCGCCGCGACCACGCTCGACACGAGCATTCGCCTCCAGCGCTACATCATCGCCGAGCTCGGAGCGGAGTACAGGGTGAAATCGGTTCAAAACCGCTGGGTGGCCACCTTCATCGCTGTGTCGTGCTGCGCACTTCTGGCGCTGGGCCTCGATAGGGGAGCCGGCGGCATGCGGCTATGGCCGCTGTTCGGGACCACCAACCAGCTCCTGGCCGGGCTGAGTCTTCTCATCCTGACCCTGTTTCTTTTCCGGCTTCAGCGGCGTGTCTGGGTTACGGCGATTCCCATGGCCTTCCTGCTGTTCATGACCACGTGGGCGATGGTCCTCAACCTCCGCCGCTTCTTCGGGGAGAGCCAGATGCTCCTCCTGATGGTCGGTGGGGCCATCTTCATCCTCGAGATCTGGCTTCTGTTTGAGGCTGTAGCCGCACTGCGCCGGGTGCGGGAGGCCAGGCGGAAGCAGGCCGAGGTCGGGGCGAGCGACACGGCACGGGCGCGCGGCTAGATAGCCGGCGGCGGACCGGGTGCGGCCTGCCGCTGCGAAACTGAGGAACCGAGGGTTGCAATCCTACGTTACGGCTACTTGAGTCCGTGGCCCGTGAAAGGCCGGGACAACCCCTGTTTGCGAGGGCCGGATGTCTGAAGTGATCTCGATCGTCGCACTGATCATCGTCGCCGTCCTCTGGAGCCGATCCGGCGGCGGATGAAAGCACAACTAGCCCGCCGGGAGCGGGCCTGATTTCGGGCGGCCGGATCCAATTGGGGTGCGGCTGCCTCTCTTTCCTCCTCAGTTCTACCGTTGGCACCGCCCCACGAAATGAACGCTTGCGATAAGGGCTTGTGCGGATATACACCACGTGTGTATATAGTGCGGGCGGATTCTAGGGCCTTCCGAATCCGCCGCCTGGCGCCCCGCCTGAAGCGGCCCCGACCCGGTGAGGTAGAATGAGCCGTCACAACGTCTGGATTCCCGACGATCTATGGGTCCGAGCGGAGCGAGCCTCGCATCGGTTGTCGCTGCTGACCGGATGGAGGATCAGCGTCTCCGAGCTCATCCGACGGGGCCTCGAGGGGCAGGTGCAGAGCGTCCAGCGAAGGACGGCCGCAGACAAGCGCATCACCGAGCTGCAGGACATCGAGGCCAGGATCCACCGTCTGGAGCAGCTGCAGGCGAGCCTGCGTAAGAGCCTCGGAGACCTGGGTGCGAACCAAACCTGGCGGAGCGCCACCGATGTGCGTGCTCGGCTTGCGGAGATCAGTGGCCAGATCGAGAACCTGGAGCGAAGCCGGAGATCGCTCTCCGTCCGGATTGTGCGAAGCCGAGGACCTCAGGGACGGGAGGCTGGGGAGCAGCCATGAGCGGTCGCGCCTGCATGGGAGGTCGGGTGGCCGCTTAGAGGCTGGTTATCGGGACAGATACCTCCAGATCACAACGACTACGACGGCACCAGCCAACAGCCACAGCGCGTATTCGCTGGTGAAGTTCACGCCGACCCGAACCGCCTCCCTGAAGAGGTTGACGGCTCCGTATTCAGAGGCTGCCTGGAACAGGACCGCTGTTACCATGATCCCAACATAATCCGATGCGGTCGTCGCCGCCCGGCCAGGTAAAGCGTTGACGACGTTGAACAGACAAAGATAGGATGAACATCGCGAACGTACACACTCGGCGTGTGCGGTCGCGTAAGTCGTTGACGGGGAGTAGCTCAGTCCGGCAGAGCACTGGCTTTGGGAGCCAGGGGCCGCGGGTTCAAATCCCGCCTCCCCGATTCTGCGGCGCGCGGGCCTATTCCTTCGCCGAAGCGTGCCCGTGACGCTACGCAGCCCGGTGACTCTGCCTGTGGCGGTGGGGATGGGCCTCGGCCTCAGCGCGCTGCTTCCCCGGGGGGGCGCAGCTGAAGGTTCGGACGGACAGGTTCGGCAGGCGGGAGTACATGTCGGGCGACGGCCTACCCGCGCAACGGAGGCGAGATGACCCCGCTGGGCCTGGACTGGCGCCAGCACCTCGAGAACGAGGAAGCACGCAGGTTCCACCGGCGTGTGGTTCCGGGCGAACCCGACCCCAACCTTCCCCCCGAGCCGCTCCCCGAACGCGAGCCGCCCAGACAGCCAGCTTCCGGCTCGGCACGCCCAGGTCCGGAGAGAGAGTCTACGCCGGGTGGGTTGGGTATCGCCCTCCGCGCTGGCTTGCTCGTCGTCTTCGCGGTGGTGGCGGTGGCTGTCTCGTGGCGCGTGTGGGAGCCGGACCCCGTACAGCTCAACCTCCATTTCGCCGAGACTCTTCAGCAGTACAATCGTGTCCGCTCGGGCTTCGAGGAGGGCCGGGTAGACTGCCTGCGATTGGCCGACGCGTACGCCGCTGCCGACAACGCGAGGGTCCGGGCTGCCGTCGGCTTCTCACGGCTGGAAACGCGGGGGGAACGGGCCTCCGTGAGGGAATACGAGCGTCTATCCGCGAACATGGGACGGATCGATGCCCACTTCGACACGTCGGGCTGTGCCCGGCCTTAGGAGCGTCCTCAGTAGACGGCGCCGAGCTCGATCACCTGCCCGCTTCGCAGCACCGAGAGGACAATCCGATCCCCTGGTGTGAGCCTCGACAGCGCCGCGCGTCTCTGGACCTCGCTCTGTGCCGTTCGCGTCACCGTCACCCCTTGCACGGCGAGTACAATGTCTCCGCCCACGATGATCTCCTTCCCGCCGACGACCGCCTTCACCGCACCTGCCTGTAGTCCGATCCGCTCCCCCAGCGAGCCCGCCGCCACCTTCTGAACAAGCCATCCGTGTGCCGGCGGAGGAACGTTGAAGATCTGTGCGAGGCCCTCGTTCATCAGCAGGCCATCGACTCCGGACCAGATCTGCGGACCCGAGAGGACCAGTTCCCGCGCCATTCTGGAGGTGACGACGAAACCGAGCCCCTCGAAGCCGCCGGTCTGGGAGAGCATGAAGCTGACGATGCCGATGACCTCTCCGTTCATGTTGAACATGGGTCCGCCAGAGTTGCCCTGGTTGACGGCGGCGTCCGTCTGCAGGAACTCCGCGCTGAACATGCTCCCCATCGTCTGGTCCATCTCCCGTCGGGCGCTGATGTGACCCACGGTGAGCGTATGGCTGATGCCGAGCGGTGCTCCGATCACGAACACCTCGTCACCGACCTCCGCCAGGTCGGAGTCGCCCAGAACGGCTGGGGTGACGCCTCGGGGAACACCTTCCAGACGTAGCAGGGCCAGGTCCGCCGTGGGCACCGAGTTGACGACTCGGGCACGGACGGCCTGACCGTTCGGGAACTCCACCGCGACCGAGTCCGCGGCCTGGACCACGTGAGCGGCAGTGAGAACATGGCCGTCCTGCGAAATGAGAACACCGGAACCGAGTCCTCCGACGGTCTTCAATTGGCCGGGCCGCTCGACGTCCAGGTCGCGCTCCGCTGTATAGATGACGACCACGGAGCCTGCCACGCGCTGAAACACTTCGCTGAGCGACTGACCGTGCGCGGGGCTCGGAAACGTGGCCAGGAGCGCGAGGAGGCAGATCAGCAGGGATCGAAGTGTCATTCTTCTTCACTCAGATGGGGTGACTCTGGTTCGTATCGGGCCTTCAACTGAGCGGGTCGGCTGGCGGGGCGCAACGGTGGTGCGAGCTTGCGGCAGCCGGCTAACTTCGGGCGGGCGCGCCCCTGTCGAGTTTCCATCGGGCTGGGGCCGGACCGGAACCACGCGACGTCAGGCATTCGGAGGATCGTATATGAATCGCGCTCTCGTAGTTGCGGTCGCACTGGCTCTCACTGCCTCACAGGTGGGACCCGTGGTGGCCCAGGAAGAAGGATCTATGAGAGTGGGATTGGCGGGGGGCGCCACGTTCACGAGCGTCGGAGGAGACGACGTCATCCTCGGCGATTGGAGATGGGGAGCGGTGGCCGGGGCTTTCTTCGAGTTTCGCTTTCATCGCCACTGGGCCCTCGGCCTCGATGCGAACTGGACTCAGAAGGGCGGGCAGAACCTCAGCTCGTCGGTGACCGAGGGGAGCCTTCGAACCTCCTATCTCGAGTTTCCGCTGTCGCTTTCCTACCGGACGGCGACCCGCCCATGGGAGCTGGGCCTGTATGCCGGCATTGGATTCGGGTTTAATCTGACGTGCAGCGCTCGCCGGGAAGGGGCGGCGGACATCGACTGCAACAATCTGGAGGGCGTGACCGCCAGGGGGTCGGAGTGGAGTCTGCCACTGGGAGTGGTCGTGGCCTACGATTTCGGCCGCTCGAGCCTCGGACTCGACTCCCGGTATGCTCTCGGCCTGACGGACGCCTTCAAGGATGTCAACCTTTTCAACAGGTCGATGCAGCTGATCGCCAGATGGACGTTCATCCTGTAGCCTGGATACCGGATTCCTCTGGGAGGGATGGGGATCACGGCATCGATGCTGCTCCTACTGCTGATAGTCGGTGGAAGCTTGTACCACACCCGGCGTCGGGCACTGCGCGAGGAATCAGAGTGTTTGCTGGAGGAGGACGGCGTCCGCGGCCCGTGGCGTCGGCCCGGAACCGGTTCAGGAGGGAGTCGTGAAGCTCAACTCGAAGTGCATCCCATCCGGTATCATGGCGGGGCTCCTCGCCGGAGCGGTGCTCATCGTCCTGTTCTTCTTCTTTGACCTCGCACGCGGCGAGCCGCTGGCGACACCGACGTTCCTCTCTGGTGCGCTTCTCGGAGAGGAGAGTGTCGTTGCTGCCCCCTTGCGAATCGCGCTGTTTACGATCGCCCACTTCGCCGTCTTCATCGTGCTCGGCATCATCGCGGCCGTCGTCGTCGACCTGACCGGGATCCCGAGAAACCTGCTGCTAGGTACGGCATACGGTCTCTTCGGCTGCTCACTAGTGTTCTACGCGGCGCTGGTCATCTCGGGCGCCCGGATCCTGCAAGCTCCGGCGTGGCCCGTGGTCTTCTTCGGAAACGTCGTGGCCGGCGCGGTGATGGTGGGCTATCTGCGTTGGGCAGGGTCCGAGACGGGACTCACCGGTGTGCTGAGCCGGCTGGCTGGACAACGCGTCTTCCGAGAAGGGATTACGGTCGGGCTTTTGGGTGCGGGGGCGGTCGCGCTCTGGTTCCTCATCGTGGACTCGGTCGTGGGAAGGCCGCTATTCACGCCCGGCGCCTTGGGCTCGGCCTTCCTGTACGGAGTCGCGGCAGCCGACAACGTGGTGGTCTCGGCCTCGACGGTGGTCGGATACACGCTGTTTCATATCGCCGGCTTCATCACAGTGGGTGTCGTTGCGTCCGCTCTGGTTACCCACGCGGAGAGGTTTCCACCACTCTTCTTCGGCCTAATCATCCTATTTGTGGTGTTCGAAACGTTCTTCGTCTTCATGGCGGCCATGCTAGGTACCTGGCTGATGGAAGAGCTGGCGTGGTGGTCAGTCCTGGCCGGTAATCTTCTGGGGGCCCTGGTGATGGGAGGCTACCTGTGGAAGGCCCACCCTGAGCTCCAGGAGAAGCTGCGGGACGAGGTGCTGTGGGCGGAGCCATAGGCCCCAGGGGCCGCCGTCTTTTGCGCGCCCGACCCCGGCGGCTGACGGTGACGTTGCCCAACGGCGGAGTCCGCGGGCCGAGTGTAGCGCGGCTCTACTAGCTCCTAGCTCCCCGTGCTTTCTTCGCCCTCGTCTACCTGGAGCTTCTTCTCGTCGTAGTAGTCCAGCTTGTGGAGTGGCATCACCACACTCGAAAGGACGTTGAGCACGTGTGCGCCGATCCGTTTGTAGAACCGTGCTCCCATCACAGTCGCGGTGGCGTCGCGGGCCCCGTAGTCGCTTGCAGCGATCCTGGCCACGACGGTGTCACAACGTCGCCCACGGTCCCGTCCTTCCCGAATGAGGTCCATAGCTCGATCGTGGTCCGAGGCGGCGAATACCTCCCAGGTAGCCGCGAAGGCCGTTTCCACGCCCTGCCGGATCTCCCTCAGCTCTCCTGCGATCTCGTCGTCGGGCAGCGGCTCGGGGTGGTG
The DNA here is from genome assembly GCA_039584255.1 of Gemmatimonadota bacterium. Taxonomy (GTDB): domain Bacteria; phylum Gemmatimonadota; class Gemmatimonadetes; order Palauibacterales; family Palauibacteraceae; genus JBDGYE01. Next base: position 22,086 of record JBDGYE010000074.1, on the reverse strand, counting down.
CTCGCGCACCTCCGACAGGTTCTTGGCGTAATCCCCGATCCGCTCGACGTCCTTCACGAGGCTCATCAGCAGCAGGCAATAGGGGAGAGAGGCAGAGGTGCCCGAGAGCGAAAGATGCGAGATGACCTGCTTGCGTATCTTCCGCTCGAGCTTGTTGACCTTTACGTCTGCCTTGTAGATACGCGTGCGCTCATCGGGCGAGAAGGCCTCGCCGAAGTAGACCTCTCCGGCCTGTAACGTCATTTCGTGTGTCCGGCGAAGCATGCTGGCGAAGTTGTCGCCCATCTCGGCTAGCGGCTGCCCCGAGCGAAAGATGCTGAGTAGTTCACGAAGCATGATAATCCTCCCCCCCTACCACAGTAGCCTGTCGAGGAGCGCGAGCAACGCCGGGAACCCGTAGAACAGAACCACCACGTACAGCAGGGCGTACCTGGGAGACCGGATGGCCACCCCTGCTAGCCTCCGAGCCGCATTGATGGGGATCTGGCGGACCCTCCTCGTAGGGTAGATGACCAGGGTGGCGGTCAGGTTGAAGAAGAGATGGACCAGGGCGATAGTGATCCCCCAGCGGGCGTTGGGTCCCGTAACGGCGAGGGCTGCCAGCAGGGCCGTTACCGTCGTTCCGATGTTGGCCCCGATCGTGATTGGAAACGCCTGCGCAACGGTGATGAGGCCCGCGCCGGCCAGCGGGACTAGCAGCGACGTCGTGATCGAGCTGGACTGCACCATGACCGTCACGATGATCCCTAGGACGATCCCGATCGCCGGAGCCCGGTGGAGACCACGCGAAACCATCACCTCGACCCGCGAGTGCATCACACCGCGCATGGTTCTGACCAGCAGCATCAGGGCTACGTAGATGAGCACGCCCGCGACCAGGATCAGGAGGAGCGCCTGCAGCTGATCCGAGCCTCCGGTGGCGTGAATCACTCCTTTAATCGGCTTCAGCGCCGCCTTGAGAGCACCCTTGATCGGGCTGTCGTACTCCACGCCTCCGCCGAAGCCGATCAGTACGTTCGAGAGGGCGGTAGCTGTCTTCTGCAGATACCCGGTCAGCAACTCCAGCGGCAGCAACAAAGCCACTGCCATATAGTTGAAGAAGTCGTGAACCGTCGCCACAGAGAAGGCACGATAGAACTCATCGCGCCGCCCCATGTGCGCGAGCGAGACAACCGTGTTCGTTACCGTCGTGCCGATGTTCGCTCCCATGATCATCGGCACGGCGTTGGCTATTGGGAGGGGATTCTCCGGTGCCGCCACGAGCCCCACGATCAGGGCGGTGGTGACCGAAGAGCTCTGAACGCCCACGACGAGTCCCATGAAGGGGTTCTCGGTGGCGGCGAAGAAGGACTCGAGAAGGCCGCGTCCGAGCGACTTGAAGCCGTCTCCGAGACCGTTGACGCCCAGCAGGAAGACGAACAGGAGGGCCAGTACGGCCACCAGCCGCACCAGCGGGTGCGAGCGTATCGTGAGAGGCGGAGAACTGGCCGACGCGTCGGTCGAAGTCAAGGGATTCCCGTGTCTCGTGTCGCTGGCCTGCCGGTCCAGATCTTCGGCCTCACGGAGCAGCAATCAAGGTCGTCGTGGGAGGATTCGCGGGCAAGGGCTCCCCCCCGGGTGTCGGGGGGACGACCCCGCTCAGGGACGCGCGGCCTCGGCTCCCGGCCTATACCTTCGCGTCAATTGCGCCTCGATCTCGTCTTCCGTGAACGCCACCGGCTTTAGCTTTCCACGGGCGAACATCTCGGCCTGGTCACTGAGATGGGGGGAGTCAGGCTTCGAGCTCTGGCCGAACACGAGGACCGAGTAGGCGCGCGGGATGTCCCCGAACTCCACCGCCAGGATCCAGGCGTCTCCGGTGTAGGCCACGCGCCTTCCATTCGCGAGATCCCGGAAGTCCAGATGCCGGAAGCAGCCCAGATTCGAGGGGCAGCCTGAGACCGGAGCGTCCACGTCGCCCCAGCGCACCCGGTGAACCTCCCCCCACGCTACGTCCCAGCTACCATGCCGCTCCCGGGTATCGGCGACCGCCCGGGCAAAAGTCGTTGCCGCACGATCGGGATCGGCGAGGCCGGCCGGGGTCGCCGTCGGCCGTTCCTGGCTCCACGGCTCTGCGTACGGGTCCCCCGCGCCCTCCAGGTAGAGATCCCACCACGCCTGGAACAGGAGGCCGCCCCTGCTCTCGGAGGCAGTTGTATTGTCCCAGCTCTCGATGAGGTCGATCGCTTGGGCGACATCGGTGGAGGGACCGCTCGCCCGCACGGCGGCCACGAGGTCGTCCTTTACTCGATCGGCGAGCAGCATCCGCGGGGAATGCTTGAGCAGGATCACGTCCTCTAGGCTGTGTTTCGTGTCGTCATGGATGAGCTGTAGAGCGAGCTGGCTGCGCAGGCGCAGCCTCGGGTCAGGCCATGTCGAGTTGATGAGGGGAGTCGGCAACGGCTCGTTCAGGTTCGTGTAGTGGAACGGATCGTTCTCGCTGTGCAAGTATCCACCGGCGGGGTTGAGAAGCTGGGGAAGCGAGTCGAAGGGCACGAGCTCCGTCCACACGTCGGCCCACCCTCCTGCCTCGACCGCTACCGTATCGGCCGTGGGCTTGTGGGGCAGAAGCGGCAGCGCGGCGTTCCACACGTAAAAGATGTTCCCGTCACGGTCCGCATAGACGAGATTCTCGTACGTATGCGCTCTCATCCCCACGGCGGCCTTCCACTCGTCGAGGCTGGCAGCCTGCATCATGCGCAGCGCCTGCTCCGTTCGGCGGAACTCCCCCCAGGCGGGAGAGCGTGCGACGTACAGCCGATGGGCGGCCTGATCGATCACGGGCCCGAGCACCGTGTGCCGGTACTCCCGGCTCTCCGCTCGCATCTCCGAGCCGTCCAGGAACTCGACGGTGATTCTCTCGACGTCCACAGGCAGCGAACGCCCGTCGAACAGGTAGTGATCCGGCCGGCCGGAGTCGACCTCGAGCGAGTAGATCTCCACGACGTCGGGCGAGTTGTTCGTGGTCGCCCAGCCCAGGTGGCGATTGAACCCACCGTTGAAGTACAAGGGATACCCGACACGGAAGTCGCCGTAGAAGTCGAGCACTCCCGGAACGGTGACATGGGCCTCGTAATAGGCTCCGTAGTAGCCGGATCCCCAGCGCAGGTGCGGGTTTCGGAGCAGGATGGCGTGGCCGGAGACCGTCCTGGAGGGGCCGAAGGCCCATGCGTTCGATCCGATGCCATCTGCGGCGGGCGTGTCTCCACTGTCGCGCCGGGCCCGGCTCCGGCGGAAGGCGTCCACGCTCGACTGGTAGTTTTCGTCCACCCAGTGAGCCGCTATGTCGGGACCGGTGTGGATCGGACGGACCCAGTCCGGAAACTCCTCCGAGTGCATCTCGATGTACTGATTCACTCCGGCGGCGTATCCCTCATAGAGGTCGCGCGCGTCCCGGTGAAGCCCTTCATAAGCCCGCACCGCCTGTCGATGCCGCTGGCGCCACCAGAAGTCGGACTCGATCGAATCGGGGCCTGACTCCCGGGCAAGCTCGCCGCGTACCCGAAGCAGGTGCTGAACCAGATCCTGGCCGTGGTCCTCCATGTGGGCGTACGCAAGGCCGAACGCCATGGCTCCCAGGTCCTCCGCCAGTATGTGCGGGACTCCGTAGGCCGTGCGTCGGATCTCAACCCGTTCGTGATAGGGTTGTGCGGAGCACCCGGCCAACGCGCAGAGCCCCATGGCGCCAAGGATAGCCGCACAGGCGCCCGCGAGTGCTGAGCGATCGGAGCCGGCGAACATGCTCACGCCCCTTCGATGACGAGGAAGTACTGGAGGCCGCGGTTCGATCGGCAGGGAATCTACGAGCGTCCCCGGGCCCCGGACAGACACCCGAAAGAAGCGTCCGTCGCGCTGGGGGCAGGCGTCAGGGAATCGACCTCCGCGCAATGCGGGCCAGAATGTCCCGAGCATCACTTGTTACAAATGGTGCAAGCCTGTAACCTGTTATTTCACCTCTTTTTACGTATTCATGAATGTCTCGCCGCAGGTACGCTTTTTGCTCCGTCTTGGAGCCGAAGCTTGTACAGCCTGTTGGCTGTCGAATAAGGAGAAGTTGTCGGGCCCTCCCTCCTCGGCCCGCTGTAGGCAAATCCAAGTCTCAGAGAGAAGTCGTGGCTCGCCAGGTCCGGCAAGTCACATCCGACTACGGGGCAGGACTGGATGATGGAAGCTGAGCTGACGATTCCGAGACAATCAGAGCTCGCCGAGGCGGTGCTGCTGGAGAGCGGCCAGAACGTGAACCTGTGCTATCAGTGCAGCAAGTGCGGGGCAGGCTGTCCGGTCGAGTACGCGATGGATTACTCGCCGGTTCAGCTCATACACGCCATCCGTCTTGGACTCGACGACCTGGTCTTCAATAGCAGGACGATGTGGCTGTGCGCGTCGTGCGAAACGTGCACGACCCGATGCCCGCAGGATGTGGACGTTGCCAGCGTGATGGATGCCGTCAAGATCATCGCTGTCAGGCGGGGAGTAAAGCCGACACTTCCGCGGGTGGCAGCTTTCCACACAGCGGCCATGGGTAACATCAGGAGCCACGGGCGGATGTTCGAGCTCGGCCTCATCCTGGGCCTGAAGCTGCGGACCCGTGAGTTCCTTAAGGATGCTGGCCTCGGAATGGGAATGTTACGCCGAGGCAAGCTGAAACTGCTGCCCCGGTTCAAGGGAGCGCGCACCACCCGGAGAATCTTCCGACGAGTCGAGAGTGTCGAGAAACGGCAACGGAAGAGGTCCGCATGAGGTACGGATACTACCCAGGTTGTTGTATGCACTCGACCGCCCCGGAATACCGGATGTCCCTGATGGCCGTTTGCGAGAAGCTGGGCATCGAGCTCCAGGAGGTCGAGGGCTGGATCTGCTGCGGCACATCCCCGGCGCACTCGGCCTCCCGCCTCCTGTCGCTTGCGCTCCCGCTGGAGAACCTCCGACTGGCCGAGAAGATGGAACTCGCAGAGGTGGTGGCTCCGTGCGCCTCCTGCTTCGCCAGGCTCAAGGTCGCGCACCACGAGGCGAGTGCGCACCCCGAGCTGGCCGAGCAGCTGAGCGAGGTGCTCGATGCCCCGCTGCCGACGTCCGTCCAGGTCCTGCATCCGCTCGAGATCTTCTCGAACGGGACGGAGATCAGGGCCGCGGTCGAGCGGGAACTCCCGGCTCTGAGAGTCGTGTGCTACTACGGCTGTCTCCTCACCAGGCCGCCGGATGCCATGCAATTCGATGAATGCGAGTACCCGATGTCAATGGACCGGCTGCTTCGCTCGTCGGGCATCGAGACGCTTGACTGGTCCTACAAGACGGACTGCTGCGGAGGCGCGCTGGTGCTGTCCGAGACGGATGTCGTCCTCAAGCTGACAAACGACATCCTCGCGGAAGCGAAGTCGATCGGCGCGAACGTTATCTCGGTGGCCTGTCCTCTCTGCCAGGCGACACTCGACATGCGCCAGGCCGAGATCGAGCGGCGATATGAGGCGAGCTACGGACTGCCAGTGCTCTACTTCACACAGCTTATGGGCCTGGCTTTCGGCTTACCGGCCGAGCGCCTGGGGATTCAGAAGCTCTTCGTAGGCGCGGACGAACTGCTCTCCGGAGTGAACGCGTGAAGGCGAGTCGAGCGGAGGGGGAACGGATGGTTGAAGAGAATGGCCGGAAGGTAGGCGCAGCCCTCGTGGTCGGAGCCGGCGTCGGCGGGATGCAGGCGTCCCTCGATCTCGCCGAGTCCGGCTACAAGGTCTACCTGGTCGAGAAAGGGCCTTCGATCGGGGGGGTGATGGCACAGCTGGACAAGACCTTCCCGACGAACGACTGCGCAATGTGCACCTTGGCACCGCGCATGGTCGACTGCGGAGGCCACCTCAACATCGAGAAGCTCACCTACTCCGAGATCGAGTCATTCGAGGGTACTGCCGGCAACTTCAGGGCCCGAGTCAGGAAGAAGGCGCGCTTCGTAGATCCCGAACTGTGCACCGGGTGTGCCGAGTGCGTGCAGCACTGCCTCACCAGGAATGTCGTCTACCTGAAGCCTGCACCGGCTCCGCCGCCGGAGATCGACGATGAGCAGCGGGCGCTGGTCGACCGAGTCCTCGAACGATACGAGGGCGGGAGCGAAGTGCTGGTGCCGATACTCCAGGACATCAGCGCGGAGATCAACTGGCTTCCTCCCGAGGCCCTGGTGAGGATCTCAGAGGTGAAGCGAATCCCGCTCGAGCACATCCTTCGAATCGCCACCTTCTACAAGACCTTCAGCCTGACGCCACGTGGAAAGCACATCATCACCGTATGTACCGGTACCGCCTGCCATGTAAAGGGCGCGGCCCGGATCGTGGACAGGTTGGTGGGCAACCTAGGCATCGGTGTGGGAGAGACAACTCCCGATGGCCAGTTCAGCCTGGAAACGGTTCGCTGCCTGGGCTGCTGCGGCCTGTCGCCCGTGGTCACGGTGGCCGAGGACCTGTACGGGAATCTGACTCCGGCCGAGGCTGCCGGACTGGCTGGCAAGTACGCCGCGTGAAGGAGGATGGCCGTGCCCAAGCTCAAACCGGAGGATCTGGAGCACATCCGAGAGAGGATGACCCGAACCATGAGCCTGCGCGAAGGCGAGGCCCGAGCGAAGGTCACCGTTCATATGGGCACGTGTGGGATCGCCGCCGGAGCCAGGAGAGTCATGACCGTGCTCATGAACCTGGTGGATGAGAGCGACGCCGAGGAGATCGTCCTCACGACCTCGGGCTGTGCCGGTCTGTGCAGCCGGGAGCCGATGATGACGGTCGCGCTCCGGGGCGAGGCGCCCGTGAAATACGGCGATCTGGATGATGCCAGAACAGAGAAGATCTTCCACGACCACGTGCTGTCCGGAATCGTGGTGGAGCAATACGCGCTGGCCGTTGGCAGCGAGCGCGTGGGCTAGGTGGAGGGCATTCTGCCATGAAACCATACCGGGTTCACCTCATGCTTTGCGCCGGGACCGGTTGTGTCTCGAACAAGTCGTTCAGGATCGGAGAGGTCCTTGGGGAGGAGTTGGAGAGGAATGGTCTGAAGGACGAAGTCGGGGTCGTGCTGACCGGCTGCAACGGATTCTGCGCGCAGGGCCCGGTGATGGTCGTCAAGCCGGATGAGATCTTCTACCAGCTCCTGACGGAAGAGGATGTTCCGCACCTCGTCGAGGAGCACTTCCTGAAGGGGAGACCGGTCGAGCGGCTGATGTTCACCCCGCACGCCGGCGAGACCCCAGTGCCTTTGATGGCGGACATCCCGTTCTTCAGGAAGCAACGGCTGGTTGCCCTGCGGAACCGCGGAATGATCGATCCGGAGCGGATCGATGAATACATCGCCAGGGACGGCTACGCCTCTCTCGCCAAGGCGCTGACGGAGATGACGCCCGAGGAGATCATCCAGGAGGTGAAGACTTCCGGGCTCAGGGGAAGGGGCGGTGCGGGCTTCCCTACCGGCAGGAAATGGGAGCTGGCGAGAGCGGCGGCGGGAGACCGGAAGCACATCGTCTGCAACGCGGACGAGGGCGACCCCGGCGCTTTCATGGACCGGAGCATTATCGAATCCGACCCCCACTCCGTGCTGGAGGGAATGATCATCGGCGCCGTGGCCATCGGCGCCTCGGAAGGCCACGTCTATATCCGGTACGAGTACCCTCTGGCCCGCGAGAGGCTCATCAAGGCCATCGAGGATGCCAGGGACTACGGCCTGCTAGGCGACGACATCCTGGGCACCGGCTTCCGCTTCGACGTCTCGATGCACAGGGGCGCTGGGGCGTTCGTTTGCGGTGAGGAAACGTCCCTCATCGCATCGATAGAGGGCCGGTCGCCCGAGCCAACGGTACGGCCGCCGTTCCCGGCGGAGTCCGGGCTTCTCGGTAGTGGGCAACCTCAAGAACACCGGCCTCGTGGAAGTCCCGATGGGCACCACCCTCAAGGAGATCGTCTACGATATCGGTGGAGGGATTGCCAACGATCGGAAGTTCAAGGCCGTCCAGACGGGTGGCCCGTCCGGCGGGTGCATTCTGACTTCCGTGCTCGACCTTCCGATCGACTACGAGAGGCTCGCCGAGGTGGGCTCAATCATGGGCTCGGGTGGCCTGATCGTGATGGATGAGAACACGTGCATGGTAGACGTCGCCCGGTACTTCCTTGAGTTCCTTGCCGACGAGTCGTGCGGCAAGTGCACCGCATGCCGGGAGGGAGTGCAGGTGATGCACTGGATCGTCGACCGGATCTGCGCCGGTCACGGGGAAGAGGGAGATATCGAGCTGCTTGAGGAGCTAGGGCAGGCCGTGAAGGACGGCTCCCTATGCGGGCTCGGCGCCACCGCCCCCAACCCGGTCCTGAGCACTATCCAGTACTTCCGCGACGAGTACGAGTCCCACATCAAGCGCAAGAGATGCCCGGCCGCTGTCTGCAAGGGCATCATCTCATCGCCCTGCCAGCACACGTGTCCGATCGAGCAGGACGTGCCGTGCTACATCGGCCTGATCGCAGAAGGGAAGTTCGAGGAAGCCGTTCGGATCGTCAGAAGAGAGAACCCCCTGCCTTCCATCTGCGGCAGGGTCTGTACGGCTCCGTGCGAGGCGAAATGCCGATCGGGAGAAAGCGGAGGGGAACCGATTTGCATCCGGGCGCTGAAGAGATTCCTGGCCGACTACGAACGCGAAGAGGGCTTGGACTTCACCCCTGAACCGAAAGAGGAGAAACCGGAACCGATCGCGATCGTGGGCTCGGGTCCGGCCGGGCTTACGTGCGCTTACTATCTCGCTCTGGAAGGATACCCTGTCACGATCTTCGAATCGCTTCCGGTCGCCGGAGGAATGCTCGCGACGGGCATACCCGACTACAGGCTACCCAAGGACGTGCTGGACTACGACATAGAGCTGATCAAGAGACTGGGCGTCGAGATTCGGACGAATACGACCGTTGGAGTGGATGTCCAGGTTTCCGAGCTCAGGGAAGCCTACCGGGCCGTGTTCCTCGCCACGGGCGCTCACAAGGGACTGAAGTTGAACATCGACGGCGAGGACTCTCCTCAGGTCATCGACGCGGTCGACTTCCTGCGCGCAGTCAATCTCGGACGCGAGGTCGAGATCGGACACAGGGTGGCCGTGATAGGCGGCGGAGATGCCGCCGTCGATGCGGCGCGGGTCGCCAAACGCCTGGATAAGGACGTCAGAATTCTGTACCGGAGAACCAGGGGCGAGATGCCCGCGGCCAAGGAAGAGGTCGACGAGCTGGATCGGGAGGGAATCGAGCTGCAGATCCTGTCCGCACCGGTCAAGGTCCTCTCGGAGAACGGGAGCCTGAAGGGCATCGAGTGCGTCCGAATGAAGCTGGGAGATATAGACCAGAGCGGCAGGCGACGACCGGTTCCCATAGAGGGCTCCGAGTTCACGGTGGAGATCGACACTCTGATTGCCGCCATAGGTCAGGAACCGGATGTGGAGCCGCTGGCAGTTGGTGAGGAATTGACCTTCTCCAAGTGGAACACTATCGCCGTGGACCCCGAGACTCTGTACACGGGAACCGATGGGGTCTTCGCCGGCGGAGACGTGGTCACCGGACCCGCTACGGTCGTGGAGGCGATGGCCCACGGGAAGACCACGGCGCGGATGATCCACAATTACATCCAGGGCCTTCCGGTCACCCGCACGTACACGGTGACGCGTCCGGCCATCGACGTCGAGGTGACGGAACTTACCGACGAAGAGATCGCGCGGCTCCACAGGCCCGAGATGCCCGAGGTTTCGGTTGGCGAGAGGCTCGGCGACTTCCGGGAGGTGCAGCTGGGGCTGACCGCTGAGATGGCCGTGGCGGAAGCAAGACGGTGCGTCCGGTGCGACAGAGAAGCTCGAGCTTAGAACGATCGAAATGGCCCCGGAGGACGATGAAACTGCAACAGGTGAAAGAGATCCTCGACGCCGAGGTGATAACCGGCGAGAACTCGCTTTCCCGAGAGGCCGGCATGGCATGCGGTGCCGACCTGATGAGCGATGTTCTCGCCTACGCCAAGTCTGGCTCGTTGCTTCTCACGGGGCTGACGAATCAGCAGGTCGTTCGCACGGCGGAGATGGCCGATATCGTCGCGATCTGCTTCGTGCGTGGGAAGAGGCCGGACGAGGACAGCGTGAGGCTGGCCCGAAGCCAGCGGCTGCCGCTGCTGAGGACGACGTTGCCCATGTTTGAAAGCTGTGGCCGACTGTACAAGCAGGGCCTCCAGGGCGTCTCCGAACGTACGGATTAGAACGTTGGCGCAAGACCGTAGGATCACCAAGACCCAGGAGCTGATTTACGAGATGAAGGTTGACCAGGTGATGACTCGGGATGTCGTCACGGTTCGACCTGAGATGCCTATGAGCGAGCTGAAGGAAGTCTTCCGCGGGAAGCGAATCTCTGGTGCGCCTGTCGTGGAGGACGACAAGCTCGTTGGGATCATCAGCCTGGAGGACTTTATCGAGTGGCTGTATGCCCGGGAGAAGAACTCCCTCGTTGGGGCGAAGATGACCAGGGATGTCGATACCCTGTACGGCGACGAACCGCTGGTACATGCCGTAAGCCGGTTTGCCGAGTCTGGCTTTGGGCGATTCGCGGTCGTCGACCGGGCGAGCGGCAAGCTGGTCGGGGTGATCACCAAGGGAGACATCGTTGCGGGCCTGCTGAGGAAGCTGGAGGTCGACTATCACGAGAAGGAGGTCCACCGCGACCGAGCAGGTCGGATACTCGAGGACATACTGGCGGTCGGGACGACGCTCTGTTTCGAGTACGAGGTCCAGGGCCAGGACTTCGACAGAGGAGGGGAGAGCTCCAGCCGACTCAAACGCACGCTGAAGGGCCTGGGGATGGACGCCGCGACAGTCCGCCGGGTGGCCATAGCCACCTACGAGGCGGAGATGAACCTCATCGTGTTCACCGAGGGGGGGAAGATCTTCGTCCGATTGGAGCCCGGCAGCATCATCGTGGAAGTGAAGGATGCGGGTCCGGGCATACCGGACATCGACAGGGCTTTGCTGCCCGGATACTCGACGGCCCCGGAGTGGGTCAGGGAGCTGGGCTTCGGTGCTGGGATGGGGCTGAACAACATCCGGAACTGCGCCGACGACATGGCCATTGTCTCGGCTCCGGGTGAGGGTACTCACCTCACGATCCGAATCTTGACGGGAGAGGAAAGTGAAGCTGGCCGAGGTAGTCGAGAAGCTAGATCTGAAGGTGCGAGCCGCCAGCGGGTCCCTGAATAGGGAAGTCACGGCGGGATACGCCAGCGATCTGATGAGCGATGTGATAGCCCATGCCGGGAAAGGCGACATCTGGGTCACACTGCAGGTGCATCAGAACATAGTCGCGGTGGCGAGCCTGAAAGAGCTGGCGGGAGTCGTACTGGTGAACGGCAGAGAGCCGGAGGACGAGACTGCCGAGAAGGCGGATCTCGAACGGATACCGATCATGGTAACTCCTCTCTCGGCTTTCGAGGTAGTAGGACGACTCTACAACCTGGGAGTCGCAGGGGACCCCGTCAGAGAAGGCGCGCCGGGCGCGGAGACCTGATGAGACAGATGCAGGCGGATCTGCACTTGCATACGTGCCTTTCTCCATGTGCCGAGCCGGAGATGGTACCCACTGCGATCGTCCAGCGGGCTAAGCAGGCGGGCCTCGACGTCATCGGCGTATGTGACCACAACACGGCCGAGAATGTCGGCGCCGTGCTGCGGGCCGGACGCAAGGAAGACCTTCCTGTTATACCCGGAATGGAGATCACCTCGCGAGAGGAAGTTCACGTACTCGGCCTGTTTGAGAGTGAAGACCAACTCGTGCCCCTTCAGAGGCTGGTCTACGAGAACCTGGACGGGGAGAACGACCCCGAGTTGTTCGGGCCTCAGACGATCGTCGACGAATCCGACAATGTGCTCGGGTCGACCACAAAGCTGCTGATCGGAGCCACCCGATTCTCGTTGGAAGAAACAGTGACCGCGATTCACGAATCAGGAGGGGTAGCGATCGCCGCTCATATCGACCGTGAACGGTTCGGTCTCATCGGCCAGCTTGGCCTAGTTCCCGAGGGACTTCTGGTAGATGCCCTTGAGGTATCGGCTCGATCGTCGATTCGGAGCTGGGGCGACTATGCGGTGGTCACCTTCTCGGATGCTCATGTCCTGAAAGACATTGGCAGGAGCAGCACCTGCTTTCTTCTCGAGGAAGCGACGCTCGAGGAGATCGCCATGGCGCTCAGGAACGAAGACGGCAGGACGATGGTCGCTCGTTAGTTGGAAGACCTCGCGCTTCACGTTCTGGATGTGGTGGAGAACTCCATCGCGGCGTCCGCCGGGCGAATCGCGATTCTGATCGATGAAGATATCGGAAGCGATCTCCTGTCGATCGAGATCACGGATGACGGCCGCGGCATGGATGAGCAGACGAGAGCGCAGGCACTCGATCCTTTCTTCACGACGAAAGGGACAAAACGAGTGGGCCTGGGACTTCCGTTGCTCGCACAGGCTGCCCGAGATAGCGACGGAAGCTTCGAGCTCCACTCCGAGCCCGGGAAAGGAACCGCGATCAAGGCCGTGTTTCGATGGAGCCACCCAGACCGGAAGCCGCTTGGAGACATGCTCGAGACGTTACGCACGATCATGGCCGGCAGGCCCTTTCTGGAGCTGGAGTTCGAGCACAGAAGGGACGACTCGGTCTACCGCTTCGATACGCGCGAGGTGAAGCCGGAGCACGCTTGAGGACCCAAACGCCCTTGGCGTTTGGGTCATTCACAGGGGATGTAAGATGGTGAGACTGACCATTGACGGCATGGATGTCGAGGTCGAACCGGGTGCGACTCTGCTTCAGGCTGCCGAGAAGCTCGGAATCAAGATCCCTACACTCTGTCACCATAGGTCGCTTGTGCCGTACGGCGCGTGCCGCGTCTGCCTCGTGGAGCTGGAGTCGGCTGGGGGCTCGCGAATCGAGGCTTCCTGCGTCTATCCGGCCCAGGACGGCTTGGTGGTCAGGACCGACAGCGAGAGGGTGCTAAAGACTCGCGGGATCATGGTGGAGCTGCTGTTGGCCAGGTCTCCGGACGCGGCCGCTGTGAGGCAGCTGGCGAGCGCGGTGGGAATCGAAGGCACGCGCTTCCCGAAGAAGAACGAGGACTGCATTCTGTGCGGCCTGTGCGTGAGGGTCTGCCAGGAGAGAATGGGAGTAGGGGCGATCAACTTCCTCAGCCGCGGCCCGGATCGAAAGATCTCTACTCCGTATGACAGGCACTCGCCCATCTGTATCGCGTGCGGCGCCTGCCAGGTCGTCTGCCCGGTGGACGTGGTCGATCTCTCCAAGGTCACCGTCGACGAGCCGCGACCCATAATGGCCGATTACGACGCGGGCCTGGCTCCCAGGCCGTCGATCTACATCCCGTTTCCCCAGGCCATTCCCAAGGTAGCCACGATCGACCCGCAGTCGTGCATGCACCTCCTGAGCGGTGTATGCCGGTCGTGTGAGGCCTTCTGTGAGGCAAACGCCATCGACTTCGGGCAGGAGGATGAGATCCAGGAGATGGACGTGGGTGCCGCGGTTCTGGCGCCCGGGTTCGAGGGTTACGATCCGGATCTCAAGAAGGAGCTCGGCTACGGGAGGTATCCGAACGTCATCTCCAGCCTTCAGTTCGAGCGCATACTTTCCTCCAGCGGGCCGTTCCTGGGAGAGGTGCTCAGGCCTTCAGACCACGCGCATCCTAAGAAGATTGCCTGGATTCAGTGTGTCGGCTCGCGTGAGGCGGACCGCAACTACTGCTCGTCGGTCTGCTGCATGTACGCGACCAAAGAGGCCATCATCGCGAAGGAGCACGAACCCGACCTGGACTGCACGATCTTCTTCATCGATATGCGGGCGTTCGGAAAGGGGTTCGACGCGTACTACAATCGTGCGAAGGAGCTCGGAGTCAGGTATGTACGCTGTACTCCGTCCGCTATAAAGGAGATCCCCGGGACGAGCGACCTCAGGATCGACTACCTGACCCCCGCCGGCGAGCGAGTCAGGGAGCAATTCGACATGGTGGTCCTCTCCACCGGACTCGGGCCTCCGGCGGAGGCGCGGACATTGGCGGAGCAGTTCGGAATCGATCTCGACAAGCACGGTTTCGCGGCCACGCTGCCTTTCGCTCCGGTCGAGACCTCCCAGCCCGGTGTGTACGTCTGCGGGCCGTTCTCCGGGCCCAAGGACATTCCCGAGACCGTCGTGGAGGCCTCGGCAAGCGCCTCCAAGGTGATGGCGCTGCTGGCCGAGCAACGGGGCTCCCTGATAGAGCACAGAGAGTATCCGCCCGAGAAGGATGTGCGCGGCCAGGATCCGCGGATCGGGGTCTTCGTGTGCCACTGCGGGAAGAACATCGGAGGCGTTGCCGACGTGCCGTCTGTGGTCGAGTACGCGAGGACTCTGCCGAACGTGGTCCACGCGGAGGACAATCTCTATACCTGCTCCACCGATGCCCAGGAGCGGATCAAGGATATGATCGCCGAGCACGACCTCAACCGCGTGCTTGTGGCATCGTGCAGCCCGCGCACCCACGAGCCCCTCTTCCGCGGGACGATACAGGAGGCCGGTCTCAACGAGTACCTGTTCGATATGGCCAACATCCGGGATCAGTGTACGTGGGTGCACATGACCGAGCCGGAGAAGGCCACACAGAAGTCGAAAGATCTGGTGAGGATGGCCTTGGCAAGAGTCAGGCTGCTGGAGCCTCTCGAGAGGGCCAGTCTGGAGGTGAATCAAGCAGCTCTGGTGATCGGTGGAGGAATGGCGGGGATGACTGCGGCCCTCAACCTGGCCGAACAGGGCTTCCGCGTCTACCTGGTCGAGAAGGGATCGGAGCTCGGAGGTAACTTCAGGCACGTGCATACCTCCCTCAACGGCGACGACCCGCAGCGCATGTTGACGGAGACCATCGAGAGATCCCTCTCACATCCCCGAATCGACCTCCATCTGGAAAGCGAGGTCGCGGCAGTCGAGGGGTCGGTAGGTAACTTCGTCTCGACCGTCGCTCGCGGCGATACGGAAGCCCGCGTCGAGCACGGCGTCGCGATCATCGCAACGGGGGCGACGGAGCACGAGCCGGCAGAATACCTCTACGGCCAGCACCCGCGCACCGTTACCCAGAGGACGCTGGAGGAGTGGCTCTCCGAGAACAGACCGGAGCTCGATGGGCTCTCGTCGGTCGTCATGATTCAGTGCGTCGGCTCGAGGGAAGAAGACCGGCCCTACTGCAGCCGGATCTGCTGCTCACAAGCCGTGAAGAACGCGATTGCCCTGAAGAAGGTCCGGCCGCAGACGGCGGTGACGGTTCTGTACCGTGACATGAGGACGTATGGGGTTCTCGAAGAGTACTACCGCCAGGCACGGGAAATGGGGGTTCGTTTCATCCGCTACGAGGAGGCCCACAAGCCGCAAGTGGCCTCGGCGAATGGCACCCTTTCCGTCTCCACAGTGGACCCGCTCATGAATGCGGCCCTCCGCATCGAGTGCGACCTCGTAGTGCTGGCTCCAGCCATCGTGCCCAGAGAGGACACCGACGCGGTGGGCAAGCTGTTCAAGGTTCCGCTCAACCAGGACAGGTTCTTCCTGGAGGCGCACATGAAGTTGAGGCCGGTGGACTTCGCCACCGATGGCGTCTTCATGTGCGGTCTGGCGCACTCGCCGAAGTCGGTGGACGAGAGCATCGCGCAGGCGAGCGCCGCCGCCGGCAAGGCGGCCACGATCCTTTCCAAAGACGAGATCCAGCTCGAGGCGACGATCTCCGAGGTCGTGGACGCCAATTGTGATGGTTGCGCCTACTGCATCGATCCGTGCCCGTACAACGCGCTGACGCTGATCGAGTACATGTATCAAGGCGGTGTGAAGAAGGCGGTTGCCAGAGACGCGGCCCTGTGCAAGGGCTGCGGCGTCTGTCAGGCGACCTGCCCCAAGCAAGGGATATTCATACGCAACTTCAGGCTCGATCAGCTGAGCGCGATGGTGGACGCCGCGCTTACGGAGGCCTGAGAGAGGATGCTGCCCGATCATGGCGAGCGAGGATTTCGAGCCGACCGTCATCGCCTTCTGCTGCAACTGGTGTTCGTACGCCGGAGCCGACCTGGCCGGGATATCACGACTTCAGTACCCGACCGATCTTCGGATCATCCGCGTGATGTGCTCGGGCATGGTCCATCCGAACCTGGTGATAGATGCCCTGACGAAGGGAGCCGATGGCGTTCTCATCTGTGGCTGCCATCCTGGTGATTGTCACTATCTCGAGGGCAACCTGAGAACGGAGAGCAGGAGTGACGCCATCGAGCTGATGCTGGAAGACTTCGGCGTGGAGCCCGAGCGGTTCCGGCTGGAGTGGGTATCGGCGTCGGAGGGTCCGAGGTTCGCCCAGGTAGTGCAGGAGATGAGCGAGACCGTCCGAGAGCTAGGACCGAGCCCCTACGGAGCCTGAGCACCATGGCGGAGCGAGCGCGGCTGTTCGAGGGAAGGAAGTTCCTCTGGGACGGCGAGGAGCACGAGAGCGAAGAGAAGGCCAGCGTGATGGCCCAGGAATACCGCGCCAAGGGCTTCGAGGTCGAGGTGTGGCCGGAGGAAGGAACGACACTCCTTTACACCCGGCGCGATGTGACGGAGGCAGCGGTCGACGAGGGCTGAGAGCCTGGCCCCGGGGTCGCCGACTCCACCGAACCGGAGGAACACAGATCATGTGATAGTGTGATCATCCAAGGGCAGACCCTGTCTGCTGTCCATCGGTTTAGTAGTCCATCTCCGCAGTCACCCCCCCGCTGACGCGAGTTGAGAAGTCAGGGTGAACTTCCAGCGCAAAAGGGGGGTGCCACCATGCCAGTCAGAGTCGCCGAGGAGTGGCTGAACATCTGTGGCGGATGTGAGGTCACGATCCTGGACATAGGCGAGCCGCTTCTGGACCTGCTGCCAGAGCTCGACTTTGTCCACATCCCCGTTCTGATGGACCACAAGTACTACGGTCAGACGGGCGAGAAGGAAGATCTGGAGATACCCGAGGCAGACGTGGGTATCGTCTCGGGCGGTGTGAGGAACGAGAAGGAGAAGCACGTAGCCGAAGCCATGAGGGAGAAGTGCGGCGTACTCATCTCCCTGGGCTCGTGCGCCTGCTACGGAGGGATTCCCGCCCTCGCCAACATGTTCCCGCTCGAGGCCCTGTACGACAAGGTCTACCGCGAGTCGAAGACGACCGAACCGGCAGACACGCCGGCGGACAACCTGCCTCCGCTTCTGGACCGGGTGTACGCCATCGATGAGGTCGTTGCCGTCGACATCTACATTCCGGGCTGTCCGACGAATCCGGACCTGATCGTCAAGGCGCTCACCGCGCTTCTCGAGGGCACGACGTTCGAGCTGCCGGAGCGGAGTGTTTGCGATGAATGTCCGCTGGCACGGGAGAAGAAGGCCGCCGGGGGCGAGATCAAGCGGACCCTCGATTCGGTCGACTTCAACCTGGATGCGCCGTGGGGCCAGACGAGGTGCTTCATGGAGCAGGGCTATCTCTGCCTCGGACCCGTCACACTTGCCGGCTGCGCTCACAAGGAGGGGAACGGCGACGGCGTGACGGTCCCGCGCTGCATCAAGGGCCACATGCCGTGTCGCGGCTGCTTCGGCCCGATCCGCAAGGGTGCCAATCCGATGGTCGACATGATGAGCGCCATCTCATCGATCGGTCTGGACGCCAAGCAGGTCGAGGACAGACGCGCACTGCTCAACCGGTACATCGGTGGTCAGAACCGACTCCGGCCGCTGCCACAGCGGCCCGGTAGATAGGGAGGCTGGACAGATGACAAGGATAACGCTTGCTCCGGTAACCCGGGTCGAGGGCCACGCCAAGGTCACCATCGACCTCGACGATTCCGGGAACGTCGCGGACACGTTCGTCAACGTCGTGGAGCTCAGGGGTTTCGAGAAGTTCTGCATCGGCAGACCCGTGGAGGAGCTACCGCGAATCATGACGAGCATCTGCGGTGTGTGCCCCTGGTCTCATCACCTCGCGTCCGCGAAGGCCAACGACGCGGTGTTCGGCGTAACGCCACCCAGCGCGGGCAGAAAGCTCCGCGAGCTGTGCAACTCGGTAGCCTACACCGAAGAACACATCCTCCATTTCTTCTTCCTTGCGGGCGCAGACTACATCATGGGTCCCGCTGCCGACTACTCCGTGAGGAACGTGATCGGGATCGCTCAGGCGCACCCTGAGATCGGCCAACGAGTCGTCCGGAACAGGCACCTCGGTGCACAGATGCTGAACATCATCTCGGGGAAGACCATCCATCCCGTGACGGCAGTTCCCGGCGGCTTCAGCAAGCCTCTAACGGAGGCCGAGCGGGAACGACTCATCCCGATGGCGAACGAGGTTCTGGAGTTCGCGAAGTTCGCGATCGCCTTCGCTAAGGAGAGCGTCTTCCCGAAGTATCTGGAGACCGTGCAGTCGGTCGGGGTGATCGAGACCGGGTTCCTCGGGACCGTCGCCGAGGACGGAGCTCTGGACCTGTACGATGGCAAGCTCCGCCTCATGAAGGTGGACGGCACGTACGAGGAGTTTGCCTACGACGACTACACCCAGCACATCGGCGAGCACGTCGAGCCATGGACCTATCTGAAGTTCCCGTACGCCCGCACGTGGGGAGACTTCTCGATGGACCTTGAGCGCCCGTCGGGGATCTATCGGACGAACACGCTCGCCCGGCTCAACGTGTGCGACAGGATCACTATGCCTCTGGCTCAGGCGGAGCTCGAGGAATACCGCGAGAAGTTCGGCAGGCCCGTTCAGCTGACTCTCCTCTACAACTGGGCCAGGCTGATCGAGCTGCTCTACAACGCCGAAAAGGCTGTGGAGCTCCTGAAAGATCCCGAGATCACGAGTCCGGAAACCAGGGTCCCGGTCACTCCGCGCGCCGCAAGGGGGGTCGGTTGCGTGGAGGCCCCGCGAGGTACTCTGATCCACGACTACGAGACGGACGAGAACGGCATGGTGACGGACGTAAACCTCATCGTCGGCACGACTCACAACAACGCGCCGATCAACATGTCCGTCAAACAGGCGGCGAAGACCCTGATTAAGGACGGCCAGTATGATCAGGGCATTCTAAACCAGGTCGAGATGGCGATACGCGCCTACGATCCTTGCCTATCCTGCGCGACACACGAGCTGTCGGACAGGATTCCGGTCAAGATCGAGATCAGGAACTCGCACGGGGAGGTGGTCGATACCCTGGTCGGCTGATCGCCGGCGTAGAGGAAGTCCGGTCCGTCGCCACGCTCGATGAGGCCGACGGACGTGTCAGGCAGGTTCGATCAGGGCGACCTGGAGAGACTGGTGGCGGAGTGGTACGACAAGCGGACTCTTATCCTGGGGTGCGGCAACGTGCTGTTCGGGGACGACGGGTTCGGCCCTGCGGTGGCCCGGCAGTGCTCGCGGGATTGTCTGATTCCCCCGGATGTCGCCGTTCTGAATGCGGGGACCTCGGTCCGGAAGATCCTCTTCGATGTTCTCCTTTCGGAGGAGAAGCCGGCGACGATCGTCATCGTGGACGCCGTAGACCGCGACCGCGAGCCTGGTGATCTGTTCGAGTTGGACATCGACTCTTATCCGACGGAGAAGACAGACGACTTCTCCATGCACCAGGTGCCGACCTCCAACCTGCTGCGGGAGCTCAGGGATCTCTGCGGCGTCGACGTGGCCGTGCTCGCCTGTCAGGTAGGGCACATACCGGAGGAGGTGTCTCCGGGGCTATCCGATCCCGTCTCGGAATCGGTTGAGCGGGCGGTGACGGCGATAAGCCGCGAGTATCTCGCCCGGAGTTGAGAGGCCTTGCCGGGTGCTACCGTACTGGGCTACCGGTGTATCCGCAGCCTTCAGCTTCGGAACTGGTGAACCATGTGGGGCGCATCCCAAGCCGGGTGCCGGGCGGAGTACTCCCTCCACTCGTCATACGAAACGAGCGGCTTGGTCCGCTCGATGAGGCTGACCGTCGTATGCAGGACGCCGGGCAGGGTGCTGACACTGTCGGCCACGAATGTGTACAGGCGCTTCTCCTCGTCGGCGAGAACGGAGAACTGGAGGCAATCCCCATACAGATGGCAGGTGAGTGCCAGGTAAGCCATCAGGATTCCCGGCGGGACATCGAGACGGGCGAGGCTCTCGTAGATCTCCGCCAGCCGGGGAGGAGAAACTCTGACCGTAATCGCATACCGTCTCAGCCCAGCCGTGTCTTTGGGGAGCGGGAAGAATACGGGTTTGAGCATGTTCAGCATCCAGCAGCCCGTCACACCCTCGATCTTGCTAAGGTCGTACGCGATGAAAGAAGCAAGGACGTCGGGGTCGGCTACGTGGACGAAGAGACTCACGTCATCGTGTCTGGCGCGCTGGGAGAGGAAGAGCAGGCGACCCTCCTCCTGAAGTCGACTCTGCAGCTCCTCGGCATGCGAATCAATGTGGTCCCAGAGCTCCTCTCGCCTCTCCTGCGCCTTCAGTCGGACGATCGCGATCATCTTTCGGCCTCCTGCTCGCTCGGGGCGCCAGCTGAAGCCGGGCCTCCGAGAGAAGAGTCTACAGCACTCCGGGGGGGGGCAAGGAGTACATGCATCCGCGGGGGGGGGCAACGCTGGCCACGCACACTTCGCATCTAGATGAATAGTAAGACGCAGAGGGGCCCCGATGCCACCGGTTCCCGGTCGCCAAACGCCCGCCGACCCAGCAGTAGCGACGGCGGGCCGAACGGTGAACAGGAGGGGGAGGGCTTATTGGTCAAGCTTTCACCGTTTCGCCGCCGTCCTTCGCCAACGCACACGCTCCGGGCTCCTGTACGACTGGCACATGAGGAGGGAAGAGCCGCGCCGGGAGTGGGGAAAAGAGGTAGGAGCGCCGGCGCGGCTCTGTGCTCTTGAATCTAATCTTCGGCGTTTGTTCGGTCAAGCTCTGGGGGCGAACGGCGCAAGTCCCTTCGCCTGGGGCTCCGCAGCAATTGGGAAACCCGTCTGTTCCTGTTCCACAGACGGGGTAACACACCATGCCGCTTCACGCTGGAGTGCCGCCTGGCTCCGGCCCGTCCGGGCGCGGCCCTCTTGCTGCCCCGCCACTCTTCGGCCGTATCTTTCTTGAGCAGGGGCCGCTCGGGCCCGGCGCCATCGGATTGCCACTCAAGGAGACCGCGATGTCGGCCAGTCCGGCAGGAGTCGAGACCGATCACGACAGATGGAACCTGGCGGCCATATACCCTGACGGCACGGCGTGGGAGGCGGCCCTGCAGCGGATTGAGGCTGGGATTCGTGACGTCGCCTCCTGGCGAGGGCGACTGTCGGAGAGCGCCGCATCGCTGTGCGCGTGCCTGGACACCTACTTCGCGGTTCTCAAGGAGCTTTACCGTGCGTCGTCTTACGCCTCGATGCGGTACCACGAAGACACTCGCCATGCCGAGACGGCGGCCATGGAACAGAGGGCGAATCTGGTCGGTACTCGTCTCTCCGAGGCGGCGAGCTTCGTCGATCCCGAGATCCTGGCGCTAGGTCGGACAACCATTGAAGAGTGGCTGCGGGAACACGAGGAGTTGAAACAGTACTCACACATGCTCGACGACACGCTCCGCCGAGCTGCTCACACTCGATCTCCGGAGGAAGAAGAGATCATCGCCACGGCAGGGCTGGTCACGGACGGCCCCTACTCCGTCTACGGGCTCCTCGCCAACGCTGACGCACCGTGGCCCGACGTGCGCCTGAGCGATGGAACCCAGGTACAGCTCAACCAGGCGGCCTTCGCGAAGCACAGGGCCGCTCCGAACCGTGACGATCGACGCCTCGTCTTCGAGGCTTTCTGGGCCGTGTGGGCTGCGTACGCGCGTAGCTTCGGCGGCCTCCTCTATTCTCAAGTGAAGCGGGACCTGTTCTACGCGAGGGTCCGGGACTACCCGAACTCACTCGCGGCGGCCCTGGATAGCGATCGCATACCGGAGGTGGTCTACCGCACTCTGATCGAGCAGGCGAACGCGAACCTTCCCGTCCTTCACCGCTACTTCCGGCTGCGCCAGCGCAT
>JBDGYE010000073.1:0-14386 GCA_039584255.1 Gemmatimonadota bacterium | reverse complement strand
GGCCACGAGTCGCCCCACCGCAGGATAGCCACGTCGGGTGTTTCACGTGAAACACCCCGAGTTGGCTCCCACACTCGGCCTCCCTATATTCCGGGCCCGACCTCGCGATAGTACCTTGCGAAAGGCCGGGTGAGAGGCAGGCCCCGACTCGAGCGGCTTCAGGCGGTCGAGCCGAAAGTTGTTTGGACACAGAGGATTGGAGCTACTCTCCGACGGATGTCACGCGTCATCGCCATCGCCAATCAGAAGGGCGGGGTGGGGAAGACGACCACCGCCATCAACCTCGGCGCTTCCTTGGCGGTGGCCGAGAGACGCACCCTCGTCGTCGACAGCGACCCCCAAGGGAACGCCACGAGCGGCCTCGGGATCCCCCGCGAGAGCGACCGCCCGGACATCTATGACTGCCTCGTCAACGGAGCGTCGATCCAGGACGCGATTTGCGGGGCCGTGCATTTCCCGATGCTTGACGTCGTGCCGGCCAGCCGTGACCTGGCCGGCGCGGAAGTCGAGCTGATCGAGCGGAGCAGCAGGGAACGCGTCCTGAGGCGAGTCTTGGAGCCGATCAGGGAGGGCTACGACTACATCCTTATCGACTCTCCACCCTCCCTGGGTCTGCTCACGCTCAACGCGCTGGTGGCCGCGGACACCGTGCTCATCCCCATCCAGTGCGAGTTCTATGCGCTCGAGGGGCTCAGCCAGCTGTTGAACACGGTCCGCATCGTACAGAGGGGAATCAACAGGGAGCTGGGAATAGAGGGCGTGCTACTGACAATGTTCGACTCCCGCCTCAACCTTTCAAAGCAGGTCAAGGGCGAGGCCGAGGAGTACTTCGGAGCCAAGGTCTTCAAGACCTGGATTCCCAGGAATGTCAGGCTGGCGGAGGCTCCGAGCTTCGGAAAGCCGATCGCCCTGTATGACGTCCTATCGACCGGCGCCCGGGGTTACCTGAGCCTGGCGTCGGAGATCGTCCGCGGAGATGAGCAAAGGAAGGAAGCCGCAGTTGGCTAAGACGGAACCTCGCTCCCGGCTCGGAAAAGGCCTGGGGGCCCTGCTAGGTGAGTACCTCGACGAGCCGGATCTAGCCGCGGCACCGGTGAGAGATCTGGATATCGCGTCGATCCGCCCCAACCCATTCCAACCTAGGCGGGGCATCGACGAGGCGGCTCTGGACGAGTTGGAGGCGTCGATTCGCGAGAACGGGCTGCTGCAGCCGCTGGTGGTGCGGGCGGCGGAGCCCGGATGGGAGCTCGTTGCCGGCGAGCGCCGCTGGAGAGTGCTCCGGCGTCTCGGGTGGGAAACCGCCCCGACCTTAGTTCGGGAGCTCAGCGATGAGCAAATGCTCGTGCTGGCTCTGGTGGAGAACCTTCAGCGGGAGGAGCTGGGCCCGCTAGAGGAGGCGGTCGGCTACCAGCAGCTCATCGACGGCTTCGGTCTGACGCAGAAGGACGTTGCCCGGCGAGTCGGCCGCGAACGGTCGACCGTCGCCAACGCGTTGCGGCTGCTTACCTTGCCGCCAAAGGTGCGGGAAATGCTGGCGGGGGGGAGAATCACGGCCGGCCATGCCCGGGCGATCCTTTCGGTGGATGGGGAGACGGGACAGGTCGCGCTGGCCGAGGAGGTTGCCTCCAAGGGCTTGTCGGTGCGAGAGGCGGAGCGCAGGGCACGACTTGTCCGCGATGCCGGCCCCGCGAAAGGGAAAGCAAAGCGGCGCAGGCGAGAGGACCCGGTCGCGCGCCGCACCGAATCCTTGCTGTCCCGAATGTTTGGGACCGCCGTGCGGGTCAGCCTCAGAGGTAGGACGAGCGGTGAGATCCGAATACCGTTCAGGGATGCCGAGGATTTCGAGCGCGTGACGAAGATCATGCTCGATGCGGAAGGCGCCTCAGATCTCTTTGAAGCCGAATGACAGGGAACGACGGGCGCTGGACCCTATTGCTGATAAGACCGGGGAGGACCCGCTCACACCGAGTCCGGGCCTCCCGGTCGGCCATGGCGCTCGTCGGCGGGCTGACGATCCTGGTCCTGGCGGCCGCGTCTGCGGCTTTGGGGCGCGTTTGGCAGAGCCGCGTCGACGCGGGACGGATTGCCGCATTGGAAGAGGAGGTCAGGCGGCTTACACGTGAGACCGCACAGGTCACCGAAGTGGCGGGAAGGCTTGCCGAGCTGGAGGGCGCTTACGGCCAGCTCCGGGAGGTCATGGGCGGAGGGGTGGCGGAGTCCAGCCGCGACGTACTGCTGCCGGCGCCCCTACGGGAGGCGCCGAACGGCTCGATCGCGGTCACGGACGACGATGATGCGGGCGCCGTCTGGCCATTGGTCGAGCCAGGCTTCGTTACCCGGGCATTCGGCGATACGGCGGCGCCACCCTTCGAAGATCATGTAGGCGTGGACATTGCCGTTCCGGCAGGGTCGTACGTTCGTTCCGTGAGCGCGGGTGTGGTGACTGAGGCCGGGGACGACCGCGAGTATGGGAAGTACGTCAAGATCGTACACTCGGACGCCGTGCGATCTCTGTACGCGCACAACTCATGGCTGTTCGTTGTGGAGGGAGACTCGGTGGAAACGGGGGAAGTGATCGCGTTGTCAGGGAATACCGGTCGCTCGACCGCTCCGCATCTCCACCTGGAGCTCGAGCAGGACGGCGTGCCCGTAGATCCGCTGGGAGTAACTGGAGGCGGCGGCTGACATCCGGCTGACGCGGAAAGGAAGAGGGCGATGACAAAGAATCGGGTTGAGGGAAGTCCACGGGAACTGGGCGATGTCGTCTCGATCATCGGCCCGGGGATGAAGGTCGTAGGGGACTGTGCGAGCGACGGAACGATCCGGATCGAGGGCCAGGTAGAAGGTGCGGTGAAAGCCGCGAAGAGCGTCGTTGTGGGCAAGGACGGTCAGGTAAAGGGTGATATCGTCACCCAGGACGCTATCGTCGCAGGCCGCGTCAGCGGGAGCGTGAGCGCCGAGAGCCGTGTAGAGTTGCAGGCCAGCTGCAAGGTGCAGGGCGACATCCGCAGCCGCCGGATCAAGCTCGACGAGGGCGGCCAGGTGGACGGACAACTTCACATGGGTGGTCAGGCAAAGGACCGCCCCACAGGACGCGACCTGGGTGGGGACAAGCTCTCCGCCGAGCCTAAGGAGGTCACGCACGGCCATCCATCTTGACACGTAAGCGCTTGTATTATATAATGTTCCCGTTTTTGATCTCGAGTGACGACTTATCCACAGTTGTCCACACTCGGGACACGTGGCCCCGCCCCCCAGTGAGGGTTTTCCACAAATGTGGCCGGCCACCGCGTAGTGTTTACGGAGAGCGACAGAGAGCGGTGCGGCGGTGATCGTCCAGTTCCTGCTGTTCGTCGTGGGGCTGACGGCCCTGACCCTTGGTGCGGACTGGCTGGTGACGGGCGCTTCGAGGGTCGCGGCACAGCGAGGCGTGAGTCCCCTGCTCGTGGGGCTCACCATCGTGGCGTTCGGGACCTCAGCGCCGGAGCTGGTCGTGTCGACAGCCGCTACGATGAGGGGCGAAGGCGGGATCGCCGTGGGCAACGTCATGGGCTCCACGGTGGCCAATGTGGGTCTGATCGTAGGCCTCGGCGCGCTGATAAGGCCCATCGGAGTGCACCGGAAGCTGCTCTTCCGGGAGGCGCCTCTGATGATTCTGGTGCTGCTGGCCGTTATGGTGTTGGCCTACAACGGTACGATCGGCCGGCCGGACGCGATGGTCCTCATGACTGGCTTCGCTGTGTACCTCGCGTATGCGGTGCGCTGGGGAACTACGGAGATCGAGGCAGAGGAGTTCAAGGCGACCAGCGAGGAACTGAGGGCGATCGGTCAGGAGCCTCGACGGCCGCTCCTCAACTGGTTGCGCGTGGCATTCGGGATCGGCCTGCTCCTGGCCGGCGCGCACTGGCTGGTGGACGCGGCGACGTATCTCGCCAAGTTTTACCATGTACCCGAGGAGGTAGTCGGAGCGACGATGGTGGCTGTGGGCACTTCGCTACCGGAGCTGGCCTCCACCGTGGCCGCAGCGGCGCGCGGTCTGGGAGACATCGCCATCGGCAACGTGATCGGCTCCAACATCTTCAACCTGGGCCTTGTCCTGGGGGTCGCCGCCTTCATCGACCCACTGGATCTCACCACGAAGACGCTCGCGACCCAGGTCGTTCCGGCGATGGTATTCTGCATCATCCTCCTTCCTCTCGTCTATACGGGCGGGAAAGTCAGCCGGTGGGAGGGATTGTTCCTGTTATCCGGCTATGCCGGCTGGCTGTACATCGTACTCTAGAGGAAGCCACCTTCGGCCGAAGCTTGAAGTCGGGCCCTTTCCGGAAGCCACTCTCTCCATGTAAAGTGTCCAGGTAAAGCCGCTACCCGGAGCTTCTTCGGCGGGGCGACCGTCTCGGCACGGGTGCACGGGTCTGACGCGGAGAAGACTCGAATGACCGTTTCGGTGAAACTCAGTAGCAAACACCAGATCGTGGTGCCGCGGGAGGCGCGAGACGCCCTGGGGCTCCACCCGGGTGATCGCCTGCTGGTCTCGGTTCGCCCGAATGGAACCGTGGAGCTTCAAAAGGCCCCGGCGGATCTGGCTACGGAGCTCGAGGGAGTGCTTCGAGGCTCATCGACGGATGGGGAATTGTGGCCGGAAGCACAAAGCGGGTAGAGAGCGGTGAGTAATCGTGCCCGCCTGCGGACCGCGCTCGAACGCGCCGGCAGCGTCCACCTGGACGCGAGCGTCGTGGCCCTGCACGCAGTAGCTCATCCCCGCTACGTCGAACTCACCCGGTCCGTCTTCGCGGGGCTTCGGGCCGGCGACTTCCAGGGCCAGACTTCGGCGCTGACGCTCTTCCAGCTTCTCGTCGAGCCATATCGGCAGGGCAACGAGCAGGAAGCCGAGCAAGCCGAGGCTTACCTGTCAGCCATCCCCGGCCTCCGGATCGTGCCCGTCACTGCGGCCGTGGCCAGGCAGGCCGCACAGGTAAGGGCGCAGCTCGGAGGCAGTCTGGAGAGGGCGGTTCAGGTAGCGACGGCGCTCGACGGCAACGCAGAGATGTTACTCACTCACCGCTCGGGCCTCCGGCGCATCGCGGGAATGGGGGTGGATTCTCTGGAGTCGTACGCCGCGGGAGGTTGAGTAGGCAGCTAACCGGCGAACTCGACCCGTACCGGCCCCGGGACGATCCCCGCCGCCACGCCGCGCTCGATGAAGAGAAGGACGGCCGCTCTTCCCTCCGGCCTGTAATCAAGCGTCCGCTCGTTTACGTACATGCCGACGAAGTCTTCGGCGACGGTCCGGGAGAGACCCCTCGCGTAGCGCATGGCGTAGTCCATCGCCTCCTCCCGGTGCTCTAAAGAGAAACGGATGCTATCGCGGAGCATCCGCGACACGCGCTTGATGAGCTCCGGTCCCAGATCCCTCCGGATCACGTTTCCCCCGAGCGGCAGTGGAAGGCCAGTATCTTCGCGCCACCACTGGCCGAGGTCCAGCAGCAGCGATAGGTCGGCGTCGCCGTAGGTGAGCTGACCCTCGTGAATGATGAGGCCGACGTCGACGGCGCCGCGCTCCACGGCATCCATGATCTGATCGAACGGAAGCACTACGGTGCGAGCGGCGGGCTCCCATAGCTTGAGGGCCAGATAGGCCGACGTGAGCTCGCCGGGCACCGCGATCGTGGCTCCCCGCAACGCTTGGTCCGACATCGGCCCCCGGCTCACCAAGCGTGGGCCGTAACCCTCTCCCATACTGGCTCCGTGCGGGAGCAGGACGTAGCGGTCTGTGAGGTACGCGTATGCGTGAATGGAGACCGCGCTGACTTCGAGCTCCCCGCGCATCGCGCGTTCGTTGAGAACCTGGATGTCCTGAAGCTCTTGCTCGAAGCGGATACCTTCGGTGTCTACAACCCCTGAAGCCAGGGCGTAGAACATGAACGCGTCGTCGGAATCCGGGCTGTGGGCGACCCGAATCGTCAGATCGGCAGAGGCGATCGATTCGGCCATGGGGGCCGAACCTACGCACGGCCGACCGGGGCGGCAATCAGTAGCCAGCCACGACTGGGCCACCGGCGCACAGGGCCCTGAACAGCAACCCGGAGGGCACCTTCGGCTGGAAGTACGTGGATTTCGGGGGAAGCCGGCCGCCTGTTGCGGCCATCTCCCACAGGTCGTCGAGCGATACCGGGGGCAGCTCGAAAGCTGCCCCCTCGCCACCGGCGGCCCGCACGGCATCACGGACGTCTCGGTGGTAGCTCAGCACGCCGGCGTCGGCCGCCTGATCAGCCCCGATCCCGTAGAGCCTCCGCAACGTGAGCCTGTCGAATAGGACGCTGGGAACTCGTGCCATGGCCTTGGTAAGTCCTTGCTGGCTTGCAAGATCGGGACGTGCGACCAGCTGCCAGGCTTGGGCCGGGGCCTGCGGCTTGGGCGCGCGCCACATCAGCATGCTGGGAGCCGAAGGGCCTCTTCCCTGCTCATCGACCGCTTCCAGTGGCAGCGTCTCGAACGCTTCCCCCACCGCCTGCAACCAATCGAAGTCGTGCCCCGCACGTGGAGGCGCCGACGAGAGGGCCCGATGCGTGGGCCGGATGAGAAGACCGGGGTCGGCAGCTGAGACTATGCAGACGAGCATATAACTGGACTTTACGTTATCCCTTAGCAACCGCTGAACCTCGAGGGCGGTCTCGTATCTGTGATGGCCGTCCGCGATGAGAAGCGGTCGCGCCCCGCCTGCGGCGCGCAGATCTCGGGCGGCTGAGCCTTCGGGAACGCGCCAGATCTCGTGCTCGACTCCGTCGGGAGTGGTGCCGGCGGCAATGGCCGGCTCCGCAGAGGCGGCCGTGAGGCCGTCGAGCAGGACGTGCTTGTCGTCCTTGGCGACAAGGAAGACTGGGGAAAGCTGTGCACCCGTTGCCAGCGTCAGGCCGAGACGATCTCGCTTGGGGGCCGCATGAGTGCCCTCATGCGGCAGGACCTGCCCTTCCTCGAATGGCGACAACTCCAGCGCCGCGAAGAGCGCGAGGCGCGAAACGGGCCTACCGTCCGCCACGAACGCTTGTCGGTATACGTACAGAGCCGGCTCGTCGTCCTCAGCCAGCACTCCCTGGTCACGCCAGGCGGCGATCCGCTCCGCGGCGAGCCGGTGGCGGTCGGCTGGGTCGCCCTCGGGCAGGACCAGACGTACTGCGTTGTACGGACTTCGCGAACGGAGCAGCTGCGCCTCGGTGTCTTCGATCACGTCGTATGGAGGAGCGAGCAGGTGCTGCAGCTCGCCGGCCGCCTCGGAGTAGCGAAGGGCCCTGAAGCTCCTCAAGTCGGGCACGGCTCACCTGTCCGGGTTTCTTCGATACCAGGTACTCTCTAGCTTGGGGTCGCAAGCTTCACCCACCGGAAGGGCCAGGCAAGGGATGCATGCCCGGGGACCCCAGGCAGGCGGTCCGACGCCAAGCCGAGCGCCGACATGAGAGCCATTGAAGGTCTGTTGGTCGACCTGGACGGGACCGTCTACGAAGGGAACAGCCTGATTCCGGGATCGGCGGAAGCGGTTCAGCGATTGAGGGAGCGCGGCACTCCATTCCTGTTTACGACCAACACGAGCCGGAAGTCGCGCCGCGATGTGGCGGCTTCTCTGAGCGAGATGGGCCTCCGCGTCGGCGTGGACGAGATCTTCACGGCGCCGGTGGCAGCCGCCGGATGGCTGGCGGCCAGAGGCATTCACCGGGTGCAGCTCCTCCTCCCCGAATCGACGCACGCCGATTTCGAGGGATTCGAGATTACGGCGACGGCGCCGGCGGCCGTCCTGGTTGGGGACATGGGGAGAGAGTTCACGTTCGAGTTGCTCAACCGGGCCTTCCGTAACTTGAGAGCCGGAGCTCAGCTGGTGGCGATCCACAAGAACCGCTTCTGGCTGCCGCTGGAAGGCGCGACTCTGGACGCCGGTCCTTTCGTCGCCGCGTTGGAGTATGCCACTGGCCTCGAGGCCATGCTCGTGGGCAAGCCGGCGCCCGCGTTCTTCGAGACCGCGGCAGCACTCCTCGGCATGCGCCCGACGGTGCTCGCCGTGATCGGTGACGACATCGAGAGCGATGTGAAGGGAGGAAGGGCGGCCGGCCTGACGACGTTTCAGGTCCGCACCGGGAAGTACGATGCGGCCCTTGTCGAGCAGACGGGGCCGGCGGGTATACCCGATGAGACTGTGGCGACGTTTGCGGACGTTGTCGCGCTGTTGGACTGACCCTCTTTCCGAGGCCGGGAACGCGCGATGCCGGTGTTAGGCCGAAAGCTCCTGTGGACCTCATCCGCCGCACTGCTGATCGCCGCGCCCGGGGCGCGGGGCCAGGAGCTGGCCGTGCTTCCCCCGGAGTCTCCCGAGTCCTACCTCGGCTTCCGGCCGGGTGAGGACCGGCGGCTGGCGGATTGGGATCAGATAACTGGGTACCTGGACCACCTGGGCTCGCGCAGCGAGCGCGTTCGGGTCGACACGCTGGGGCACTCGACCCTGGACCGGCCGCTCGTGCAGCTGACCCTCACCAGCCCCGAGAACCTGGCGCGCCTTGCCGAGCTGCGGGAGATACAGGCCCGTCTCGCGGACCCCCGGCGCATAGCGGCTGAGGAGCAGCGGGCGGAGCTCATTCGAAGCGGTCGGCTCGTAGTGCTCGTGACGTCGGCGATACATGGTACCGAGGTGGGCGCGGCCCTGGTCCCCATTCGCCTGGCGTACCGCTTGGCGACGTCGGAAGATCCGGCGGTGAAGCGGATCCTGAGCGAGGCGATCGTCATTCTGGTGCCGTCTCTCAACCCCGACGGCGTGCAGGCGGTGACGGATTGGTACCGGAGCACCATCGACATGCCGTGGGAGGGAGCCCCGCCGCCCTTCCTCTACCATCACTACGTCGGCCACGACAACAACCGAGACTGGTACGCGTTCACACAAACCGAGACTCGAGTCCTCGTCGAGCGCGTGCACAACGTCTGGCATCCGCAGATCGTCCACGACATCCATCAGCAGAGGTCGGACGGAAGCCGCTTCTTCGTTCCGCCTTGGATCGACCCCATCGAGCCGAACGTCGATCCGCTCCTGATATCCGCCACAAATGCTCTGGGTGCGGCCATCGCCTGGGAACTGCACCGGTCGGGAAGGACCGGGGTCGTGATGAACGCCACGTATGACGCGTGGAGCCCTTCCCGGGCGTATCAGCATTACCACGCCGGCGTCCGGCTTCTGAGCGAGACCGCCGGGGCCCGCATGGCTTCGCCGGTGGAGCTGCAGCCGCAGGACCTGAAGGGAAGCTGGGGATTCGATCCGGTCAGCTCCTCCTGGAACTTCCCGGAGCCGTGGCCGGGAGGTCGATGGGGGCTGGACGACGTTCTCGACTACATGGAGGCGGGGGCGCTGGCTCTGCTCTCGTCCGCGGCCAGTGACCGGGAGCGCTGGCTGGAAGGCTTCGTGAGCGTCGGCGAGCGCGCGGTCGCCGGCTGGGAAAGCTGGCCTGACGCCTGGGTCATTCCGAGGCGCCAGCGGAACGCAGCCGGCGTGGCGGAGTTGCTCCGCATCCTCAGGACCGGCGGCGTCGAGATCGGTCGGGCGACGGGACCCCTTTCCGTGCCGGGGCGGGAGTTTGGGGAGGGAAGCCTGGTGATAGACATGCACCAGCCGTACGCGTCGTTTGCGCAGGCCCTGCTGGAGCGGCAACCCTATCCGGAGGCGTACGAGTACGAGGGAGGGCCTCCGCGGGAGCCGTACGACGTGACTGCGCACGCGCTTCCCCTGCTCCTGGACGTGGAGGCAGTATCGGTGCGCGGTCCCGTCCGCGGCGACACGGCTGGTATCGAGGAGCCGGGGCGCGGTCCTCCCCGTCGGGTGGAGGGACTCTCGGACGCGCCCGGAGCCCTCATCGGTCTGTACCAGCCGTACATGCCGAGCATCGATGAGGGATGGACCCGCTGGGTCTTCGACCGCTACTCCATACCATACGTCACCCTGCACAACGAGGATGTACGGCAAGGCGACCTGGCGAGGGAGTTCACGGCCATAGTGATTCCCTCGTCACCGTTCGAGGTCCTCAGGGACGGCTGGGCTGAAGGGTCGCTACCGCAGCGCTATACGGGCGGGCTTGGCCCGGATGCGGTGGCGGCGCTCAGGGAGTTCGTCGAGGCCGGCGGCACCCTCGTGGGCCTCAACCGCGCCTCCAGTTTTCTGATCGAGAGCCTTCGGCTGCCCGTCCGCGATCGGCTCGCGGATCTCGACCGCCGGGACTTCTTTGCCCCGGGGGCCATCGTATCGCTGAAAGTGGACACGGCTCACCCGCTGGGAGCGAACATGCCGCGTCAGACGGCCGCCTGGTTCGAGGAAGGGCTCGCCTTCGAGCTGGTTGACCCGGCGCAGGCCACGGCCGTTGCTAGCTACGGCGCCTCTCCGACCCTTCTCAGTGGCTGGATCGTAGGCGAGGGACGGCTGGCCGAGCGGCCCGCCATGGTCGAGATTAGCCAGGGTCGGGGACGGGTGATCCTTCTCGGCTTCCGGCCGCAGTACCGTGGCCACTCACTGGCCACCTTCCCTCTCCTGTTCAACGCCCTGCGCCCTTCCCCACCGGGCTGACGGAACGGAGGTTGCGGTGCCTGTGGCGAATTGCACGCGGGAGGGCGCACCCCGATTCTGAGTGGTCTAGCGGTAAGCACACCTAACTGTAAGTTCCACAACTTCTTGCCTCACCGGTTCCTGCCACGGCACCGGTGCTGCTCTTGTCTGAGGCGTACAGGCATTCAACCCTTGCTCGGCTCGAAGGGAGAGCAACGTGTCGAAGCGCTTGGGGAGTACAGGCGGCTTCACGCTGGTCGAGCTGCTGATCGTCCTGTCGATCATCTCCGTACTGGCGTTGATGGCGACGGTCTCCCTCGGAAGCAGCGCCGACCGCGCCTACGCCACAGCGATGCAGTCGGATCTCAGGAACGTTGGCGTGGCTCAGGCCGCCTACGCGGCAGAGACGTTCAACCAGATGGGACGTGCCAGCTACGCCAGCCAGATCGGCGATCTGCCCTTGAACCTGAGCCCCGGGGTGAGCATCCGCCTGCGGGCGAACCGCAACGGCTGGTCGGCGCGGGCCACCCACTCGCGGCTTCCGGGAAGACGCTGCGCGGTCTTCAAGGGGAGCATCCGCGCCTTTTCGCCGGCGACGCAAGACGGAGTGATCTCCTGCGACTAACCGGCAACCAGCCAACCTCTGGAAAGTGACAGGGCGTATGGAGTGGGCGTGCGTCCGCTCCTCAGTTCCCCGGTCATACCTCCGAGATCACGATCGGCTGTGGGTGCCTCGGCAGCCTCACCCGTGCGACACACCCCGTGCCCTCGAGCCGATTCCGCAGGATCAGGCTACCGCCGTGCGCCTCCGCGATCTGCCTGCACAGAGCCAGTCCGATGCCTGAGCCCGTCGGCTTTGTCGTGAAGAAGGGCACGAAGAGGTTGGCCGTCTGGGCGAGTCCCGGGCCTGTGTCCTCGATCCACACCTCGACGTGAGCAGGACCATCCGACCAGCCGACCCGCACCTGGCCCTCGGTCTCTAGCGCCGCATCAACGGCGTTCTCGACCAGGTTGATCAACAACTGGTCCAGCTGGTCTCCGTCGGCCTCGATGGTCACGTCCCGGCCGTCCTCGACGTGCACATCCAGCCTCGTCTCCAGGCTGACCACGCGCCTTACCCACTTCGCTACACTCATTGCGCCGAGGTTCGGCTGCGGAAGCTTGGCCAACCGCGCGTAGGAAGACATGAACCGGCCCAAAGCCTCGGACCGGCCGGCTATGACCGCCAGACCCTCCCTCAGGTCTTGGGCGTTATCCGATCCGTCGCCGTCGCGCTCCAGGATCGACGCGAGGCTGTCGGCGATCGACTTGATCGGGCTCAGGGAGTTGTTGATCTCGTGGCTGAGCACTCGGATCAGGCGCTGCCAGGCGATGCGCTCCTCCTCCCGGAGCACCTGGCTCAGGTCCGCCAGGACTACGAGCCGATGGGGGCGCCCCTCCCACCGGAAGCTCCTCCGGCGCAGCTCCCAGCGGCCGAAACCCTCCGCCACGGCCAGGTCCATGACGCGAGGCGTCTGGCCGACCAGACATTCCGTCAGGCCCAGCGCCGACGCATCGCACCCCAGAAGCTCGGCTCGCGGGGTTCCCAACAGCTCTTCGCCGGCCTGGTTGATGAGCTGAAGCCGGTCCCGGTCGTCGAACGCGAACAGGCCCACATCGATGACCGCCATGACGCGACTCAGGAGGTTGGAGGCCTCCAGAGCATCGAGCCGCTGATCGTGGAAGGACTGTGCGAGCTCATTGACCTCGTGCACGATCAGCCCCAGAGCGTCCTCCTTATCGGGTGCCCGGGTGCGAAGAGAGTAGTCACCCTCTCGCAGTGCCTCCAGCATGTTGGAAACCGCGTGAAGCGGTCGGACCATGCGGTCGCGCATCGTGGCCAGAAGGGCCGTCCACGAGCCGATGATCAGCACCGTGACGGTCCACTGGGTTCGACTGGCGTGATCTCCGGTCCACACCAGGATGAGGGCGATGACCACGGCGGGCAGACCTGAGAGCAGCGCGAGCAGCGGGATACCCCGCTGGTAGGTGACCCGCCGCCGCAGGCGCCGCCTGATGCTCCGGGGGATCACCATCGCCCGCCTCCGTTCATGGCGCGGACTTCAAACGTGCAGGCCGTGCCGCTTGAGCCTTCGGTAGAGCGCGCTTCGACTCAGACCGAGGTCGTCTGCGGCCCGGCTTACATTGCCGCGGTTCCGCGACAAGGCCTTCCGGATCAGGATCCGCTCCGCTTCGTCGAGCGGGACGCCTTCGAGCCGTAGCGAGCCCTCCGCCGCCTGCCGGAGCCCCAGGTGCTCGACGTCCACGGTGTTGTTCTCGACCATGAGCACCGCCCTCTCGACGCAATGGCGGAGCTCGCGGACGTTCCCTGGCCACGGGTGGCGCAGAAGGCTGTCCATCGCCGCCGCGGAGAACTTGAGCTCCGGCCGACCGTACTTCGTCCCGCTGATGAGCAGGAAGTGCGCGGCAAGCACGGAGATGTCCTCACGCCGGTCTCGCAGAGGCGGGATCCTGATCTCGACGGTGTTGAGACGGTAGTAGAGATCCTCCCGGAACAGACTATCTGCCACGGCCCTCTCCAGGTCGGTGTTGGTGGCCGTCAGCACCCGGACGTCCACCTTCCTCGTCTTCGAGGATCCGACTCGCTGGAGCTCTCCCATCTCCAGTACCCGCAGCAGCTTCGCCTGCTGGGCCAGGGGCACGTTGCCGATCTCGTCCAGGAAGAGGGTGCCCCGGTTGGCCAGCTCGAAGTAACCCACCCGATCCGCCTTAGCATCCGTGAACGCGCCCTTCACGTGCCCGAACATCTCGCTCTCGAAGATTCCCTCCGACAGCCCGCCCGTGTTCACCGTTACCAATGGCCGGTAGCCCCTGTTGGAACGTGCGTGCAGCCACCGCGCCACCACTTCCTTTCCCGTGCCTGGCTCACCCGTGATGAGGACGTTGGCGTCGGAGGGGCCGACTCGCTCGATCAGCCGCAGCACCGGCTGCATTGCCCTGGAGTCGGCGATCAGCTCCGGCACGTCGTCGGCCCGGAGCATCTCGTTCTCGGCCTCCAGCAGCTGGGCCTTCCGGACGGCCCTCCCGAGCTCCAGCTGCGCGGTGATCGTGGCCAGGAGCTTGTCGTTGTCCCAGGGCTTCTCGATGTAGTCCCTGGCTCCTCGGCGCATGGCCTCGACGGCGCTCGCGATGCTCCCCCACGCGGTCATGACGATGACCGGGAGGGTTCCGTCCAGGGCCTGTATCTTGGGCAGGAGGTCCAAGCCCTCCTGCCCGGACGTCGTGTCGCGCGTGTAGTTGAGGTCGAGTAGCAGAACGTCGAAGTCGTCGACCTCCAGGAGCTCGAGCACCTCGGCCGGAGATGCTGCGGTCTGCGTGTCGAAGCCCTCGCTCCTGAGAAGGAGCCTCAGCGCGGCGAGTACATCCGGCTGATCGTCCGCCACTAGAACGTGCGGCGCGTCGTCCTTCACCTTGGCTTCCTGCCTGCCGTAGTCGGTCTGGACAAAAGGCGTCAGGCCGGCGTCAGGCCGGCTGTACCGCCACGCTCTCCTCCACGATGCGGCCGTCGAAGAGGTGGATCGTGCGCTGGGCGTACCTCGAGTAGCGGGGATCGTGGGTGACCATGAGGATGGTCGATCCCTCGGCGTGAAGCTCCCTGAGGAGGTTCATGACGGCCTCGCCGTTGGTCGAGTCGAGGTTCCCGGTCGGCTCGTCGGCCAGCAGGATCAGCGGATCGCCCACCACGGCCCGAGCCGCTGCCACCCGCTGCTGCTGCCCGCCCGAGAGCTGCGACGGGTAGTGGTCCATGCGGTGGCTCAT
>JBDGYE010000132.1:0-8061 GCA_039584255.1 Gemmatimonadota bacterium | reverse complement strand
GGCTAGGATCCAAGGGATGCTGCGTCGTGCCATGAGAACCTCCTGGCGGGGGTACGACTGCACCGCGTAAGGGGGGAGCGCGGGACTCGCTCATGTAATATACGCCTCGGGCGCGGAGGGGCGAGTCGGGTGATACGGACTGCGGCCCGCACAAGGGACTCGCGCAGTCCAATCGATGCGGGAGGGGCGGCCCGGACCGGAGCCGCCCTCCTCCCTTCGCGCCGCACCGACGCCGCTGTCAGTCCGTCTCGCCCGGCTCGTACTCCGCTCGCGGGAATGAGAGATCGGGACGGAACCAGCCGTCCGACTCCTCGATCCGCCGTGCGGTCTTGACCGCCTTCATGCCCAGCGCCTGCGCCTCATCGCCAAGGATCTCCATGACCTCCTTGTCCCGTGCCGCGTAATCGTATGGGCTCTCCGCACGGTCCACTACGAGGTACATGGGCATCTCGCCGCCCAACATCCCCTGATAGATGCGCCAACCGGTCTCGATGTTGTTGGCGGCGTACAGCTCGACGAACTCCTTGGCCACCGCCTCGAAGTCGTCCTCCATGCCCGGAGTGAGGTACCACCACCAGTACTTGCGATACGGCTTCTCGGGGTCCAGCGCTACGGTCTCCGGCAGATACGACAGGTCCGGTCTCAGCGCGATGACGGAAGCCTCGGCGTAGTTCATCGCGGCCCGCGTGCGGCTGTCGACCTCTCGGAACGCGTCCATCCCTACCGCCTGCACGGCCGTCATCCACTCGCCGAACGCCTCGTCGAGTCCGCCGAAGCTCTCGATCGGCATCACGTAGTAGTAGCCGTTCTCCATGCTCGAGATCGTGGTCCACCCGAGTGACGCCGTGGCTTCGCCGCCGGATTCGAACAGGGCGATCAAGTCCTTCGTGGCCGCCTCGTACTCCTGCGTCATCGCCGGCTTCACACGCTCCTGGTATACCCAGAACATGGGCGGCGCTTCCTGCTCCTGGCCACTCGCGAGCCCGGGCAGTCCGAGCAGTCCAAGGGCGAGCAGCCCGAACAGCGTCCTTCTCATTCAAAGCCTCCTTCAATGAGGTCTAGAAATTCTCCACATGTAGCCTGCCCGAGGCGTTGGGCTGGTTGCTCGAGCTCCATTCCTGCAGGGCGTCGACGATGGCCTGCTCCACCTCGGTGGGCGTCGCATCCGGGTGGCTCTGCAGGTACAGCAGGGCGGCACCCGAAACGTGAGGCGTCGCCATGGAGGTGCCCGACTTCGTCGAGTATCCGCCCACGTCGGTTGACCAAATGCCCACCCCGGGCGCCGCTACGGTCACCGGGTTTCCGTAGTTACAGTTCGCGTCGCCGTCGGTCGACGTGCTCGACGTCACCGTCATCACGCCGTTGACCCGGCGTCCGTTTCCATCGCTGCCGTTAGCCGCGTTGATCTCGTCGTCACCGACGCGCGCCGGCGACAGGTTCGACGCATTGCCTGGTATGATGCAGGCCCCGAGGAGGCCGTTGCCCGCCCCCACGGCGTACACCACGCCGGCGTTGGCGGAGGTCCGCAGCGCCAGATCCATCGCCTCGCTCGGATCGCCTGCCAGGCTCATGTTCGCCACCATAGGCTGGTCGGGGTCCGCCAGCTTCCTGGCCGTAACCTCATCGACCGCCGCGACGATATCGTCGACGGTGCACGAGCCGTTATCCCCGCACACTCGGAACGAGTAGATCGGCGCCCCGGGGGCCACTCCGACCGCGCCTCCGTTTCCGTCGATGGCGGCCGCGGTACCGGCTGTATGGGTGCCATGCCCGTTCGCGTCCTCGCCGTTGTGACCCGGCTCCGCGGACACGAAGTTCGACGCCTCGGCCACGTTCAGGTCCGGATGGTCGCTGTCGACCCCCGAGTCCATCCCGAAGTACCACGGGATGATCTCGCAGCCCGGCAGCTGCGTCGCCTTCCAGTGCTCGTTCTTGTCCGCCCCGATCTTGGCGATGTTCCACAGCTGGCCTAGGTCGTCGTGACCTCCCGTATCCACACAGGCGCCCGGAGGGGCGACCAGCGTCGTAGCGCACGATACGTTCGAGTAGTCGGAGAATCCGTCTCCGTTGTGAGCCAGGACCCGGTAGCAGTATTCCGTCTCGGGGATGAGGCCCGTGCTCGAATAGGACGTGACGTCGGCCGCCAGCTGCGCGATCTGACTCCACGCTCCGGACGGTCCCTGGCGCCGCTCCACCCGGAACCCGTCCTCGTTGGTCGACGGATCCGTCCAGCCGAGGTCTATCTGACGGTAGTCGAGCGGCGTCGATGTCAGGTTCGTGGGCGCCGCAGGCGGATTGCACGCGCCGCCGGTCACGGAGACGCTGATCCCATACTGCGCCCCCAGATCGGCCACGATGTCGTCCCGCTCGCAGTCCAGCAGCGCCCGGTCGTAGAACAGCAGCTCCGCAATCTGGCCGTCGAACCGCGATGCGGTGTTCGGCTCCGTCATACCGATAACGTAGAGGTTGAAGGGTGTGCGCATGTCGGCCGTCAGCGCGACGCTCCCCTGCGCCACACCGTCCACCTGGAAGTCCACAGACACCGAGCCTTCCAGCCGCCACACAACCACGTGCTCGTCCCCAGCCGTGATCGTGTAGTCGGCATCGCGCCAGCCGTTGGTCGGATCCCAATAGCTGAGCCGATTCGGCGCCGAGCTCCGGTAGGTGACCCAGCCGTCCCGGTTCGAAGAGCTGGACCAGGCCCCGAAGATCCCGTAGTTGTGGGCGGTCACGTCCTCCTGACGGAAGACCGCGACCAGAGTCGAGGAGCCGTGATCCGTTACGCCCAAGATCTCCAGAGCCTCGTCGTCGTCCGTGCTTTCGTTGAAGCCCACGTGGGAGTTACCGCCAAACTCCGATCCACCGCCCGCATGGTACGTAGGCAGCCTGGCGACGTCCGTCTGCTCCGCGGCCGCCTCACTCCCACGGTTCGGCCACGAGTCCACGTCGCCGCCGTTGCCGAGACTGCTCGACAGGTCGTTCGCGATGAGTCGCACCCGCAGCCCCTGTTGAGGCACGTCCACCGCGGGCGGCAGCGGAGGCGCCACGCCGGTCGTGGCGTCGTGGCGCACGGCTCGTTGGAGTAGCCGGAGTCCCCGCTGCCGTTAAACGCCCGTACCCGGTAGCAGTACTCGGTCTCCGCGGTCAGCCCGGCGTCCGAGTACGCCGTCACGTCCGCCCCCACCTGCGTGATCTCGCTCCACGGACCCGACGGCCCGAGGCTGCGCTCCACCTTGAAGCCGTCCTCGTCGCTCGACCCGTCCGTCCACCCGAGGTCGATCTGCTGGTGGTCGACCGCCGTCGCCAACATGGCCGACGGCGCCGCGGGAGGTGCGCACGGGCCGCCCGTCACCGACACGCCGATCCCATACTGCGCCCCCAGATCGGCCACGATCTGGTCCCGCTCGCAGTCCAGCAGCGCCCGGTCGTAGAACAGCAGCTCCGCAATCGGGCCGTCGAACCGCGCGTTGGTGACGGGCTGGCTCGCCCCGACGACGTAACGATCGAACGGAGTCCGCATGTCCGCCGTCAACGGGACGGAACCCTGCGCCACACCGTCTACCTGGAAGTCCAGTCCCGCCGAGCCCTCGAGACGCCACACCACTACATGCTCGTCGCCCGCCGCGAGAGTGTAGGTCGAGTTCTCCCACCCGCTCGACTTGTCCCAGTAACTGACCGGATGCGATCCCTGCGACCGGTAGGTCACGAACGCCGCCCGATTCCTCGAGCTCGCCCACGGCGCGAAGATCGTGTAATTGTGCTTGGTCGCGTCCTCCTGCCGGAACACCGCGATCAGTGTCGCCGACCCGTGGTCCGACGCCACCGGAATCTCCAGTACCTCGTCGTTGTCTCCCCCCTCGTTGAAGCCCACGGAGGCGCTCCCGCCGAACTCCGTTCCACCGCCCACGTGCGGCCACACGCTCACCCCATCGCCCTCCCCCATGCCCACCAGGTCGTTCGCCACCAGCCGCACACGCAGACCCGCCACCGGCACGTCCACCGGCGGCGGAAGCGAAGGCGCGGCGGACACCGACGAGCCGGCCACCGGCCACTGATCGAGCTGGAACGTCGTGTTCGGCTCGACGAACTGGACGCGCGGGTTCCGCCTGAGCGCCTCCACGGCCTGCGGAGGGATCCGGCCGGAAAAGCCCTTCAGCGCGTGCTGGAAGGTGTGCTTCGCCTGGAAGCCGTACTGCCGCTCGAGTCCACGGGCGAGACCGGGAGGATCCCTGACATCACCGTTGAAGACGACGATGTACTCGTCAGGAACCACCTGGGAGAGCTGACGCGCCTGTTGCTCGGCGGGCTCCACCGCCTCCGGTGCCAACTCCTCCGGCTCCAGCGGCGACTCGTGCGCACAACCGGAGAGAAGGACCGCGATGGCGCCGAATGTGACTGCGGTCACGGGCGCGCCAGTGGTCAAGAACCGCTTTAACATGCAACCCTCCAACAGCCAGATACACGTATGCGAAGACGCGGCGACGCGCGAATGGAGGCACGCCCGTCCTGCCTTACGGTCTATGGAAAGCCCCCGTGCTGGGGACTGCTGGCCAATGCAGTTGCGGAGCGGGACCTAAAGTTAAGGCGAGATGAGGGTTCTCTGTCAACTGTCGCGGGGACTCGACACCCAGGGCCGCTGAGTTTTCGGGCACTGTGAGACTCCGAGGCGCTCGCTCAGCTCCGAATGCGAAGCATGTCGGTCGTCGGCACGTCATCACCGACGACATCGAATGCCAAACCGGCAACCCAAGCCTTGCCGTACCCGGAGAGTAGCAGGCCGAAGAAGATCGCCTCGCTTTCGCCGGAAACATCCAGCACGACTTCGCAGCGCGTCCAGTCGGTCGTTCCGGCGATCCTCCTGTCAGCCATGTTGTCGAACGCCAGCAAGGCCAGCCTGTGGCCTTTTCCAGCCACGCGCAGCCATAGTCCGGCACCGTCCTCCGGGGTCGGTCCCGTGACCCCTTCCGTTCGTACGTAGCCGGTCAGGCGAAGGCGCTTGCCACGAAGACCCTCGGCCCGGAAGGACTGCGTCAGAGTCGCGAAGTCGTTCATATTCAGCACCGCGCCCTCGTTCGAGTGGACGTATGCACTCATCGCACCTTCGTGCGTGACGTCGGGATCGAGGCCCATGCTGAAGGCATCCGGCGCTCCCTCGGAGTGCGCTTTCCAACCCTCGGGCAAGCCCTCAGGAGTGATATGGTCGCTCCCGAAGTCCAGGTTGACCGGCTTGGTCGGTCGCTCTTGCTGAGCCGAGATTCGTACTGGGCAGGCCAGCGTAAGTGCGAGAAGCAGAGAGAGCCAGCGCATTTGCGCACCTCCGGCGATTCGGCTGGGCCGGCGAGGCAGAGTTACGTGGGGGTATGAGTAACTCGCGCGTTCTGCCTCAAAGTAAGGGTAAGATTAGCGTCACGCCCGCCGCCGTGCGAGCAAGCGCTGTGCGTTGTCAGGGTCGATCACTCGGATTCGGCTTTGACGGCCTCGACGATGGCAGTCAGAGGCACTCAGACCGCCCTCCCCGGCAGGGCCGGCTGATCCTGTCTCTACGGCCAGCCACCGTGCTGGAACTTCAGCCATACGCCGAAGGCCCCGACAAGAACATAGCTGGCGACGATCGCGATGAGCCCGAGCATGGTCGCCTCCTTTCAGTAACACTGCTTGCGTTCCGCCCTAAAGGTCAGTGTCTGCCGTCACGCAGGGGTCACCTGACCGTCAGAGGCGTGGGATCGGGCTCTGCAGAGGGGTCTGGTAGTACGGCGACGCCGGCACTCTGCGGGCGGGCATGAGGCAAGGGCTTCAGCTCGAGTCGTCGCTACCGGCACCAGCACGAATCGAGACGGCCGGGGCAGTTACAGCCAAGAACACCCAGCAGCAGGCGGGAGGACGAAGAAGCGGTGGCGTAACCTCACGAGCACCCGGGTGCTGCTATCGACCCACCTGCCGTGAATGCCGTTTACTGCGGCGGGTTGGCGGCAAGCCAATCCTCGATGAAAGAGTCCAGGAGGTCGTCCAGCAGCTCACCGAAGTGACCAGCGAGGCTGTCGTGAGGGCCGCCCAGAACTCGACCTCGTTCCCAGGTCGTGCCCCAGCTACGTCGGCCGTTCCCGAGCGTGACGCGCTGAACAAACCCTACCTGAACAGCACCGGAGTAGCCGAGCTTGCCCGCCACCAGGCCTATGTGCACGTACACTCGGCCCAGTGCAGTCTCTGCTATCGTCAAGCCTGCCTTCCGAAGTCGACGCTCAGTCTGGCTACGGATCTGCTGTCGGGACAGTCCGAGGGCTACAGCGTCCGAGCCTATCGGCTCCACGACGAGGCCGATCTCCGTCCAGCCCTCCAGGGACGCGCTTTCAGAGCCTTCGGTCTGTGCCGTGGCCGCAGGGCTGGTAAACAGCAGTAGAGCGAATGGCAGCAGTCGGCGGAGCATGATTCTCTCCGAGCAAGTGGTTCAGTAACACTCCCACGGGTACCGTTCCCGGGGGCAGGATAGTAGGGTACGGGTGGGTGCGGCGAGTACGGTGGTGAGAGAGGCGAGTTGCCAGGCCTGATCGATCAGCCTGCCTGCCGCCGTGTCGGTGATCAAGTCGGGATCGCGATCAGAGACGCCGGCGGGGGCCAGGAAGACGAGGCCATCCTCGCGCCGGGGCTCAGCGACTGTGATCTAGATGTGTTCGATCCACCGCCTTGGGCGACAGATGACACGATGTTCGGCAAAGAAGGTCAGGGCGTGTACATGGGTCCGGTCTACGGGTTCGCAAAGATACACGGAAGCTGGGTCATAGGACGTCGCTGACGGCCTTCTCCGAGCTTCCACTGGGGTCTCGTCTCAGGCGCGCTCTCCGAAGACACCGGAGCCCGCCCAAGGAGTTGTGCTCCGCGGTGGCGAGGGGGAAGCGGCTCGGTTCGACCCCAGGCTACTGCGCGCGGGTCAAGCGTCAGTCGTCAGTCAAGCATCCCGCCCGCCGCCGTGCGAGCAAGCGAAGCGCCCGGCGTGAACCGGGCGCTAGTGCTGTCACAGAACCTCAGTAGTCCTAGTTCCAATCCCAGCTCGGCGCCGAGAGGCCTACGAGGCCGACCTCCAGCAGGCCCAAGCCCACTGGGTTACTCGCCGCCTTGATCTCCGTGACCTGATCCAGCGCGACGGACCACGGCGATTCTCGGCTGCCGGCGGCTGTTCTTCCTATCTGGACGAGGCCCCTAATGCTGTCCGCATCGACGATAGGGTCGAGAACGTCTCGGCTCTTACCGTCGGCTGTCGTAACCTGGATCCAGTCGTGGTGAGCGACCTCGACGAGTTCGATCTGCTTGTACGACGTGCAGGCGGTCATCCAAAGGAATGGAACGGCCACGAGCAGCGAAACGGAACGGCAGCGAATGTTCACGGTACACCTCAGTTCTTCAGGGACACCGTGACATTACCGGGAAGGAATCAAGCGTGGGTCAAGCGTGCGGCTGGATGTTTGAGGGGACGAAGTGAGGCTGCTGGTCGTCAGTTTGCGTTGGGTGCGCAACTTCCCGACATCAGGGTGGAGTTTCGAGGTATCGAAAATCTCGTGAGTCCCCGAGCTCCGGCAGTTCGGAAGAGACTTCCAGTTCGGCCAGCGCGAGGACCATCTCCGCCGCGAATTCCTCTCCAGCCAAACGATCGCGACGCCTCAGCCGAAACACGAGCTCCGCAGGGTGAGACAGGAGGAGACCTTCCTCGCCGGCTATTTGCTCGAAGGCCAGCATATCGGTCGCTGTGAGCACCAGTCGCGGGCCGAGCCAGAGTTCCCACCAGCGGTGCCGAACTGCCACTCCGGCGATGCTATCGAGGGGAAGGAGAACGCTGTTGACGTCCCCATGTTCCTCGTCGGTTCCGGTTAGGTCTTCGGTCTTGACCGTCAGTCGCCACTGTATGAGGAGTCTGTCACCATCGAGCCGGAGGAGACCATAGATCGTCTCCTTCGTCGAAGTCAGCTCACTGACCCCGAGCACCTCCTCTTTTCCCTCCAGCCTGAACGGGAGGGCAGCCTGCCGCGGAGTCACGTGGTTGCCTCCAGACGAGTGACGTCTTCCTGTGAC
>JBDGYE010000010.1:0-42551 GCA_039584255.1 Gemmatimonadota bacterium | reverse complement strand
GAGGAGCCAAGGGCGTGCTATTCCTCATCTGCGGAGCGGCGTTTGTCATCCTGGTGGCGGGAGCGCGCACGGC
Source organism: Gemmatimonadota bacterium (assembly GCA_039584255.1). GTDB lineage: Bacteria > Gemmatimonadota > Gemmatimonadetes > Palauibacterales > Palauibacteraceae > JBDGYE01. The sequence continues at coordinate 42,478 of JBDGYE010000010.1, read as the reverse complement.
GGGTGCGATCCTCGTGCCATTTCTGCTGGCCGTGATGCTGGCCATCATATGCTCGGCCCCACTCGCGTGGCTGCGAGGGAAAGGCCTGCCCACATGGCTGGCGGTGATCATCATCGTTCTGGGTCTGCTGGGCATCGGAACGTCCGCGGGGACGCTCATCGGCACGTCGCTCATCGAGTTCACGTCGACCCTTCCGGCCTACCAGGCGCGCCTTCAGCGGGAGATGTCGGGCCTGGTGGCCTGGCTGTCCGCTCACGGGTTCGAGGTCTCCAGCCAGCTCCTGGCCGACGCCTTCAATCCGGGCCAGATGCTGCGCGTGGCCGGCAGGATATTCACCGGCGTCGGAGATGTTCTCGGCAACATCGCGCTGATCCTGATCATGACGATATTCCTGCTCCTCGAGCTGTCGGGATTCTCGGAGAAGATCCGCTTCGCCGCCCCCGACCCGGAGCAGTACTTCTCCGGTCTCGACAGGATTACCGAGAACGTGCGCCGTTACCTGGCACTCAAGACGCTGATAAGCCTGCTGACGGGGGTGGCAGTCGCCGTGTGGCTCCAGATACTCGGCGTGGACTACGCGCTGCTGTGGGGACTGCTCGCCTTTCTCCTCAACTACATTCCGAGCATCGGATCCATTATCGCGGCGGTTCCCGCGGTTCTCCTGGCGTTCCTCCAGATGGGGTTCGGGTCGGCACTGGCAGCGGCCTTGGGCTACCTGGTCATCAACACCGTGATCGGCAACTTCCTGGAGCCGCGGATAATGGGGATGGGGGTCGGGTTGTCGACCCTGGTCGTCTTCCTGTCGCTGGTCTTCTGGGGCTGGGTGTTGGGTCCGGTGGGGATGCTCCTCTCGGTTCCCCTGACCATGATCATCAAGATCATCCTGGAGGAGGGCGAGGGCACCCGGTGGATGGCTGTGCTGCTTGGACCGAAGCCGCCAGAGGTCATACCCGCGGAGACTACGCCGGAAGGAGCGCCGTCCGCACGGAGCTGAGCCGTCGGTCTAGCCCCCGTGGCGCATGATGGGTCGGGTCTCTGAACGCCGTGCGACTTCTCGGAAGCCCGCCTTCGTGAAGGCCGATGCCAGTCCGAACCAGGCGAAGGCGTCGGGCATCCTCTCCTGCCTGGGCTCTACCGGATAGCCCTCCACGACCGTCGCCCCCCGGCTGACCGCGTACTCGACGGCGGCACGCAGCAGAGCGACGCTGAGGCCGCGGCACCGGAAAGGTCGGGCGACGAAGAAGCAGGTGATCGACCAGACCGGCAAGTCATCCACCGGCTTGAGGATGCGAGAGCGGCCCAGGCGGGGAAGGTCGGCGCGCGGAGCCACGGCACACCAGCCAACGGGCTTGCCCTCCACGTAGGCCAGGATCCCAGGCGGATCACCGGATCCAACGATCCGCCGAAACGCCCGGCGGTTCGGCGCCCCCTTCCGGTCCTCGAACTCGGAGGCCGTCAAACGCCACCACATGCACCAGCAACCACCGCACGCGCCTCGATCGCCGAACAGGCGTTCCAGGTCGTTCCACCGGTCCGGCGTGAGCGGGAAGAACTCAGTGGCGGAAGGGTCGACACGGTCTCTACCGCGGGACATCGGCTTACGCTTCGTTCGCCACAGGCGAAAGTCCCCTGTGTTGCTCGAGACTCCGTGAGCCTCTCCGCGACATTCGATTCTCCGATGCGGAAAGATGGTTGGACCAGGACATGTTATCGTATCACGGCAAGAGGGTTTGATCGAGGTCCCACCGGCAGGGTATCCTTATGCCCGGCCACAGGCCATGTCTGCAACTACGTCCGCCGCGGGAGGTGGGGAAATGATTCCTCGTCCAGAGTCAGAGGGCGAGGCGCTGGTGAATCTGATTCGCCGTTCGGTGATCGGCGAGGACGAGGCCGTCATCGGTCCCTTTGGGCCGAGGCGAGTCACGTATGCCGACTACACGGCGTCAGGCCGTTCGCTCGCCTTCATCGAGAGCTTCATCCGCGAGGCCGTCCTGCCGCTATACGCCAACACTCACACCGAGAGCTCGGGTACCGGGCTCCAGACCACTCGCTTCCGCGAAGACGCCCGGAAGATCATTCGCAAGTGCGTCGGTGCCACGGACGATCACGTCGTTATCTTCTGTGGTTCAGGCTCGACCGGGGCCATCGACCGGATGATCGGAGTGCTGAACCTGCGGCTTCCTCATGACTTGGACACGCGGTACAGCCTGCTCGATCAGATCCCCGCCGCTGAGCGCCCGGTGATCTTCATCGGGCCGTACGAGCACCATTCCAACGAGCTGCCGTGGCGCGAGTCGATCGCGGACGTCGTCGTGGTCCACGAGGATCTCCACGGCGGTATCGATCTCGATGAGCTGAAGACGGAGCTCATCCGGTATGCCGACCGTCCACTGAAAATCGGCAGCTTCTCGGCCGCATCGAACGTCACCGGAATCACGTCTCCGGTGCGAGAGGTCTCGGTCCTGCTGCATCGGCACGGCGCCCTTTCGTTCTGGGACTGCGCGGCAGCGGCTCCATACGTCCGCATCTACATGGGTCCGGACAGCGACGGAACGGACGAGGGCATCCTGGACTATAAGGACGCCGTCTTCATCTCGCCTCACAAGATGATCGGCGGGCCCGGCACGCCGGGTGTGCTGGTGGCGAGGCGGGAACTCTTCGCCAACACTGTCCCGGACGTTCCGGGAGGGGGAACCGTCTGGTACGTGAACCCCACCGATCACCGCTACTTCGACGACCCCGAGCGTCGGGAAGAGGGGGGTACGCCCGCGATCATAGAGTCCATTCGGGCCGGACTCGTGTTCCGCCTCAAGGAGTCGGTGGGGCTGGACGTGATCCGGGAGAGGGAGGAATCGTTCATCCGGCGCGCCATCGAGTCGTGGGAGCATAACTCCAATATCGAGATACTCGGCGACCACGAGCACGAGCGCCTCTCTATCGTCTCGTTCGTGGTGCGAAGCGGAAAGCGGTACCTGCACCACAACTTCGTCGTGGCTCTACTAAACGATCTCTTCGGGATTCAGTCGCGCGGAGGTTGCTCCTGCGCCGGCCCCTATGGGCACCGGCTGTTGGGGATCGACCTGGAGACCTCGCACGAGTTCGAGCGCGAAATCGGTCGGGGCTGCGAGGGTATCAAGCCCGGGTGGGTGCGGGTCAACTTCAATTACTTCATCTCCGAGGCCGTGTTCGAATTTATTCTGGAGGCGGTTCACCTGGTGGCTGACCATGGCTGGAAACTTCTCCATCAGTACAGCTTCGACCCTCACACCGGCCTGTGGCGCCACGCCAGTGGCCTGGCGGAGCCGCCACTCTGCCTCCAGGACCTGCGGTACACGCCCAACGGGATTGCGTATCCGCACCACCGGCATGCCGAGCCGGAGAGCCGGCTGCTGGAGTATCTCGATGAGGCCCGTAACATCTTCGACGAGATAGCGCCCGGCGAGAGCGACTGCCGCGGGCAGGTCACCGACGATCTGACTCTGGATTTCGAGCACCTGAGGTGGTTTCCGCTTCCCGGGGAGTTGTCGGGCACGTAGGCGACGGAGGATCGCTCGGTCGATTGAGCCCGTGCCTCTCCCGGAGTCAGCGCTCGCCGGCCGATGCCCCCGCGTTATCCCTGGCCTCCTCGGCCGCGGCCAGCCCCGTTCGCGCAGGTCGCCGTCCCGGCGCACGGGTCAGGGCCGTTGCGAAGGCGGCCAGAGCCCCGTCCACCTGGCCCCACTCCAGGAGAACTTCTCCCAATAGCTCGTAAGAGGGCTTTTCGATCACCGGAGGCCCGAAGGCGAAGGGAAGCCTGCCCTCGAGCTCGGCGGCCTCGCGAAGGCTGGCCAGGCCCCTGTCGCCTCCACCGTCCAGAAGCTGCACCAGTCCGACGAGCTGGATCTCCAGGATCTTGGGCCGCCGCACGTACGCCGCCTCGGTTCGACCTCGCTCGCGGAGGGCCACCTCAGCCGCCGGGCGCGCCCGACGCAGCTCATCCAGGGCAGTCACGGCATCGGGGAGCTTGCCTAGCCTGGCCGCCCGGTACCCACGGAGAAAAGCATCCGTCAGCCGGGCCCCGGGCTCTGACGCGAAGTCGGCCGTCAGAGTGGCCTCCGCTCCCGACCATTCCTCCGTATCCAGTACGTAGCGGCTCCGCATTTCGGCGAACGACGACAGCGCCCGGCCCGACGACTCGGCCGCCTCGCGCTGGCATCCCCGTAGGATTTCGGCCGCCTCGCCTGGTCGGTCCTGCATGAGATATCCGTACAGGAGCCACTCGTTGTAGTGGTAGCAGGAGGTGGGCTGCTCACCACGCTCCCGCGCGCCTCGGGACTCTACCGCCACGGCTCGTTCGTTCGCCCTCACGACATCGTCCCACATCCCGAGTGCCACGAAGATGTGAGAGGTCATGTGCTGGGCGTGCCCTGCGTCGGGTGCAATCTCCGAGTACGCTCGGGCGGCCGGCAGGCCGAGAGGAGCATGGACCGGATCGTCAAACGAGTGAATGAGATAGTGCGCCGCGCCCGGGTGGTCCGGGTCTTCGTGGAAGACCGGGCCCGCTATGGCCGCGGCCCTCATGTAGGTACGGTGGTCGCGCCCCTCGTGGGCCGTACCCAGAATGGCGAGCGCGTAAAAGGCTGCGGCCTCCGGGTCCTCGGGGTACTTACGGTTCAGATCCGCCATGGCCTCCGCGTAGGAGTCGTCGCGGGCCTCCTTCTCACCCTCTCCGAACAGGATCTCCACGGCGCCCAGCCACGCCTTCTCCCTCTCGGTAGGAGCCAGAGCGATACGCTCCGCTGGCGTGGCGGCGAGCCCGGCCAGTGCGGCGGCGGCTTCCTCGCGCTGCTGTCGATACCACAGGGGCGCGTTGAACGTCATCGCCTCGCCCCAGTAGGCCATCGCGAAGGTCGGGTCGAGTTCCTGAGCGCGCCTGAAAGCGATCCGGGCTCGAGGGTACTCGAAGTTGTGCAGCAGGGCGATCCCCTCCTGGAACGTCTCCTGCGCCTCGGGGGCGCCTGAATTGGCGAACGAGACGGTGCCTACCTGTAGCTCCTGCGCGGCCACGGATGCTGCGGCTCCCGTTCCCAGCAGAAGGAGAACGGTGGCCGTGGCTGCTACGGTGCGATGACTGCGGTGTGAGGCGCTGGACCTGCGACGCACGGAACCCTCCTGGATGATGTGAAAAGGGGCCGCCCCGTCGGCAGCCCCCCAAGGTCATCAATCGGATGCGTCTCCGGAAGGGCGCGGCCTCCCTAGCTCTCTCCCTCCGGGTCCGCAGCCTCGAAGCCTATCGTCTTGTGTGTGCCGTCGCAGAACGGCTTGGCCGAAGAGGCCCCGCAGCGGCACAGAGCTCCGCCGCCGGCCTCGAGCTCCGATCCATCCGACCCGCGCAGCTCGAACCGGCCGGCCAACAGCAGCGGGCCGTCCTTTGAGAGCCGCACGGTGAGCCCAGCGGGAGTCTTGTCGGTGACGGGCTGAGCCATCGGCGCCGAAATCGAACCCGGATCCGAGAAGCCGGAATCGGCGTGCTGCCCGTCGCAGTACGGCTTGTGGCTCGAGGCTCCACATCGGCACAGAGCTACCCGGACCTCGCGCGAGACGAATCGTGCTTCGGAGTCCCGCAGCTCAATGTCTCCGTGACCGTACAGCGGGCCGTTGGGGCCTATGGTCAGTCTGTTGCCGCCGGGCGGCTGTTCCTGCGACCCGCCGTCCCGTCGCTCGTATTCCAGGGCGCCGGTGGGACATCCCTCCACCACCCTGGCGACCTCGTCCGGCGGCGCCAGCGATGGATCCACCCACGGCCGCCGGTAACGGTCGAAGACCTCTGGACTACCGTGAATGCACTCCTCCTCATGGATGCACCGGTCCACGTCGTACCGGACCCGGATTCCGTCGCTCTCGTAGTCGCGTGTCCTGGCCATCCGTCTCGCTTCTCCTGATCCGTCCGAGCCGCACGCCCTGGGACCGAACATATCTTCACCCGATCCCTTCCGGCCATGACGGCCGTCCAGCTCGACCCGAGCTGCTTGCGCCCCTCTTCCCCTGCCATAGCTTGCCTTCCGAGATGCAGGAACGACTGATCGGCCTGTTCCGTGACCACTTCGGTATCTCGCCGGAGGCCATCCTCGAGCTGGCTGGCGATGGGTCGACTCGTAGCTACCGCCGGCTCATTGGCCCCGAGGGCGAGATCGCCATCGGGGCCGTCGGCCCCGATAGGGATGAGAATCGGGCCTTCGTTTCCTTCACCCGCGCCTTTCGCAACGCGGGCTTTCCGGTGCCCGAGCTGTACGCCGTGGACGAGGAAGCGGGCGCCTATCTACTCGAGGATCTGGGAGACGTCACCTTGTTCGATGCACTCGAGGAGGTCCGCGGCCTCGATGGCGCGGGATTCCCCGACACCATGATCGGCATCTACCGCCACGTGATCGAGTGGTTGCCCCGTATTCAGGTGGAAGGTGACCGGCACGTGGACTACGATCTCGCCTATCCGCGGAGTGCCTTCGACCGCCAGTCGATCCTCTGGGACCTCAATTACTTCAAGTACCACTTCCTGAAGCTGGCCCACGTGCCGTTCAACGAGGCTCGCCTGGAGTCGGACTTCGCGTCCCTGGCTGACTACCTACTGCAGGCGGATACCGACTACTTCCTTTACAGGGACTTCCAGTCTCGCAACGTGATGCTGAGAGACGGCGAGCCCTGGTTTATCGACTACCAGGGGGGACGACGGGGGGCGCTCCAGTACGACATCGCCTCTCTGCTGTACGACGCCAAGGCCAACATTCCGGCGGAGCTGCGGGAGCTTCTGCTGGGCCATTACCTGGATTGCCTGGAAAGGCTGCTCCCGGTCCGTCGTGAAACCTTCCGTGAGCTGTACGCGGGTTACGTGCTCGTGAGGATCATGCAGGCGCTGGGGGCCTACGGCTACCGCGGTTTCTTCGAGCGCAAGCCACGCTTTCTGCGCAGCGTCCCCTACGCTGCCCGGAACATAGAGGCGCTTCTGGAGGACGGCCTGCCTCTGCAGCTTCGCGAGATCGAGTCGGCGTTCAGGCACATCGTGACGGAGTGGGGGGCGATGGACGAGCCGGAGGAGGCCTCGGGCCTCTCCGTGCATCTTAGGAGCTTCAGCTTTCGCCGGGGCTACCCGGAGGACGTGAGCGGACACGGCGGCGGCTTCGTGTTCGACTGCCGGGCACTTCCCAACCCCGGCCGCGAGCTGCGCTTTCAGCACGCGACCGGACACGATCCCGGCGTCATTGGTTTTCTGGAGGAATCTGACCAGACGGAGCGCTTCTGGGTCAGCGTTCGCGACCTGACCGAGGCGGCCGTCAGCGACTACGTTCGGCGTGGGTTTACGAGCCTCACGGTGGCCTTCGGCTGTACCGGGGGGCAGCACCGCTCGGTGTACTTCGCCGAGAGGATGCGCCAGCACCTCGAGGGGCTGTTTCCGCAGGTTCGGGTTCGCCTCCACCACCGGGAGGGCCCCAACTGGCCGCGCCAGCAACCCGCGGCCGGGACCGAGGGCTGATCCGATGGACGCGATGATCCTTGCGGCTGGTCTCGGCACACGCCTCAGGCCGCTCACGGACACCGTCCCCAAGGCGTTGATCGAGGTCGGCGGAGTCACGCTGCTGAGTCGGACCGTCGACCGTCTGGCCGCGGCCGGGGCCAACCGGATCATCGTGAACGTCCATCATCACGCTGGGCAGATCGAGGAGTTCCTCGACCGTCTGGCCGCACGGAGATCCACCCCGCTCGAGCTCGTCGTCTCGCGCGAGGAGGACGTACCGCTGGAGACGGGAGGGGGCCTGCTCCACGCCGCTGGCCTGTTCCGGCGGGATGTCCCCTTCTTCCTTCACAACGTCGATGTCATAGCCGACTTCGACCTGAGCGCGATGTACCAGGATCACCTTGGCAGCGGCGCACTGGCGACGCTCGCCGTGGGCCAGCGTGGGGCCTCACGCTACCTGCTGTTCGACGACGAAGGCCTGTGCGGCCGGCTGGACGTGCGGACGGGCCGGGAGGACTGGGCCAGGGCTCCGCGCGGGTCCACGACCCGAGCCGGGTTCACGGGAGTCCATTCGATCTCACCGGCGATCTTCGACGAGTTGGAGGAGAACGGGGCGTTCTCTATCGTGGACGCTTACCTGCGGCTGGCGGCCGCGGGCCACTGGATCCGGCCGCACGACGTCACCGACGCACTGTGGATCGAGGTGGGAACTCCGGAGCGGCTGGAGGCTGCCCGGCGAGCCCTCATCGCCCGGCGTACCTGAGTCAGTTGCCTTCGCTGCTCCCGATGTCCGCTTCCACCATCCACCGTCCGTCGGACCGACGGCGCCATACGGTCAGATACGAGCCCTCCTCGACGACCTCTTCCCCCGCGGAGTCCTTCCGCCGACTCTCGTACCTACCGACGGTATAGCCCAGATCTTCGGACTCCGAGACGGCGGCGAAGGTCGGCTCCCAAGACAGGCGGTAGGTGGAATCCGCAAAGGCTGGAGCCATGAGAGCGCGAATGGCCTCCTCGCCGGCGTACATACGGCTGCCGGATACCATCATACTCCGGGAGGAGAAGTGACTCATCCATCCACCGATTCGATTCTCATCCGTCGCGCTGGCGAAGGCCCGGTCGGCCTCCAGGAGTTGCGCGCGCACGAGATCGGCTCCAAACGCTTCGGTGGCCTCCCCGGTGCTCGCTGTAGCATCTGCACCGGACTCGGCCGAGCCGGGTTGATCGGCCGGGCCCGAGCATCCAGCCATCACCAGCATCGCCAGCATGAGTGTTCTCGCGCTTGTCACTGACGCTCCTCAGCCTCTTACCGCGCCCGTGCTCGTTCGGGCGAAAGGTCTCTGTCACGGACGGTCGCCCGCCTCCGACGGCCTACAGACGGACCTTGATCAGGAGCCGGTAGCCAGGTCCGACGGCTTTTCGATCCGAGCCCGCACCAGGAAGGGCACCTCCAGCTCGTCTTCCGTCAGGGCGTACAGGTAACCGCCTCGCACGATGGGCGGCGGATACATGGCCACCGGGAACGGCGTCCGCAGCTGGCCGAGGTACCGACCGAGCGAGTCGAACACGTCGAACACACGTCCTTCGTCCGCTTCCGTCGCCGCGGACCTCAGCACCCAGAGGTTCCCGTCGTCGTCGAGAAAGAACTCCTCGATCGGCGGCTTCTCGTTCGGAATGCGGGATCGGTCTATCTTACCGCCGTTCTCGATGAACCACTCCAGGTCCTCGAGCGCCCGATTCATGTCTTCTCCGGTCACCGGCTGCGACTCGAACTCCCGGGTGATGGTGCGCAGCGTGTCGCCGGCCCAGGAGAGCTCGAAGATGCGGTAGTCGCCGGTGAGTGCGGCCCAGTAGCGGCCGTTCTCGAGCCGCCACTGGAGCTCCGGCGTGAACGGAACGCCGGTGGCCATGAAACCGTCATCGGTGCGCAGCTCGAAGTACTCCTCGTCTCCCGGGAACTCAGGCGGAGCGACCGAGTCGATCGGCAGGAGCTCCTGATCGTACCGAACCATGACCAGGGTGATGCCGAACTCGGCATCGGGGTCCTCAGTGATACCATAGGTGTAGAAGTGCCCCACATCGTCGAAGCCGCCCGGCCACGGCATGATCATTACGCCGCCGATCGTCGGATGGCTGGTCAGGAAAGTACCTGCCGTATCGACCACGCTCAGCCGATTGTTCGAAGGATCCACCGCCCACAGGTTCCCGTCGGGTCCCCACGTGATCCCGATCACCCGGTTGAACTCGCCGGGGCCCTCGCCCTGGCGTCCCACCGTGCGAACATGGCTGCCATCCCTGCCGAAGACTCTGAGCTCCTGCGCTTGACCTTCGAGGGCGTACAGGCGCCCGAGGGCATCGATCTCGAAGTCCGAGATGCTCCCGAACATGTCGGGACCGGTGCCGTCGATCGTGCCGATGCGTAGCTCCTCGACCATCCTCCAGCGGCTGTGATCGTCCCACAGCTCGACGTCGGGATTGCGGACCACGACCTGACCTGAGGCCAGTGTGTCCACCGTTCCCGCCCAGGAGCTGCCGGCCGCTTCCGGAGTGCACCCGCTCGTGGCAAGCGTGAGAGCCGCCGCGCCCGCGAGGGCGACGGACATGGCTCGAGCCCAGAGCGGGCTTCTCATTCTGGATGACATGGTCGCCTCGGGCTCCAGTTCAATGCCGCTCGATGCCTCTTCCTCCGTCTCTGACACGCGGGGTCGAGGCTTCGTTGGTCGGTCCTCCAACCCCCACCGGTTGCGGCACGCGTGCTCACGGACGCGCCACTACCCGAGAAGTGAACGCCACGCCGTCGGGACGTGAGCCGGTCTCGACATGACCGATGATCTCTCCACTCGGGAGGTCGATGATCGCCACCCGGTCCTCGCGGCTCAGAGCAAGGAAAGCCGTACGCTGGTCCGTGGACAGGGTGATGCCCTGAGGAGCGGCACCGGGGAAGTCCAGCACCCTCAGCTCGCCTCGCGACGCCCGCTCGACTATGCGAAGCTGGTTGCCACGGAGGTCGGGTATCAGCGCGAGACTGGCGTCCGCTGAGATCAGGATCCTGTAGGGCCACCCGAAGCCCCGCAGCGGCGTCTCCACCCCCCCAGTGCGTGTATCGATCACGCTCACGGTACCTTCGGAGTTGCTGCCGACCCACACCTCGCTGCCGTCCGGGGTCACGCCGATCGCTTCCGGCTCGGGCGGAACCGTCATGATCCGGACGATGCCCAGCTCCGGGACGCCGATCTCCGTTACCGTGTGGTCTCCGATGTTACCTGTGTAGATACGGCTCCCGTCGGCGACCGCGGCCAACATGTGAGATCCGCGCTGATCCGTCGGCAATAGGCGGACCAGCATTCCGTCGTCGACCCGAACCAGCACGACGCGCCGGCTGGCCTCCGAGGTGATGGCCACGAGACTGTCTCCTGGCAGATAGGCTATGCCGTGCGGCCGCCGGTGTGTGCCCAGGTCGATCGTGCGAGACACCGCCAGGCCCTCCACGTCGATAACCGTGAGCGTGTTGCCTCCACGGCGGCCTCCGTAGTCGGTGACTACCGCGGTGGCACCGTCGCTCGAGATGGCCACCTCGTGCGGGCCGTCACCGGTGGGCAGCACGGCCAGCGTTCGCCCGGACTGGACGTCGATGATGCTAGCTGATGCGGCGCCTTTGTTCACCACCACCAAGGATCCGGACGGCAACTCGTCTTGCGACACGAGGGGCCTGGCGAGTCCCGGCAGGAGCAGTGCGGCCAGAGCCACGTGCGTCACGGAGAATGTAAATGGGCTGCGCATCTCGTCCTCATCAGTCAGTTCTTGAAAGATCCGTCGGCTTACGGCCAGGTAACGCCGACCCCTCAATGGCGTTCCGCAACGCTCAGTGCCGGCCGCTGTCCTCGGTGCCTCGGAAGTGGAGCGAAACGTAGGGCTCATCTCCATGGCTCGTTCCGGGCGCTACCATTAAGCAGCCGAGCTTCGACGTCGCGACGAAGCCAAAGATGTGTCCGCGTCACCGCACGGACGATGGAGATTTGAGGAAAAGGCTGCCGAGTCGCAACAACAGGCAAGAAAAAAACTGCCCGAGACGCCTGGATATCGAACCTGTTGGTTCGCTGCGCCCCGCACCAGACGCCTCGGAGCAGCTCGTCTTTGCCGGTCGGCCCTTTCGCTTTCCAACCGGCGCACTTCGTACTGCGAAGGACGGGAGAGGGACTCGCCGCGAAGCGAAATCCCCTGTCATATGCCTAAATGCCACTCGGCGGAGGAATCTTACAGTGGGTTTCCGCTCGGGCCGGATACCCCGGAGAACGTGGCTATCCGAGCATTGATCCGGGCCGGCGGGAACCGGGCGACTCCGGGTAGCACCCGGTGTGGCCCGCGCCCGCCCGGGGCCACCTTCGATGCGGATGAAGTATCGTGTAAACGCGCGACCGCTTTTCCCCGTCTCACAGACAAACGCGGCCACGGAGCGCACGTGAGGGATTCCCGACAGCCTGACGCGGACTTGCGGTTCGTGATTCGTCGTGCGCAGGCGGGAGATCCGCGTGCCTTCAAGAGCCTGGTGGAAGAGTACCGAGCTCGGATCTACCGTTGGGCCCTGGTGCGGACGGGGGACGAGGATGACGCGGAGGACGCCACACAGGAAGCGTTGGTGCGACTGCACCAGGGCCTGCCACGGTTTCGGCTCGCCTCGAGTTTCGAGACGTGGCTGTACGCCATAACTCGCAGCGCGGCGGCCGACATGCTGAGGAGCAGGAAGCGGAAGCAGGCGGTGAAGGACCGGTACGCGAGACTCGGGCAGATGGACGGGTCCACAGAAGAGGATCCCATCGACCGTCTGGCCCTCCGCGAGGCGGCCGCCCTCGTCCGCCGCTTTCTTGAGGATCTACCGCCCAAGCAGCGCGAGGCATTCGATTTGGTCGATCTGCAGGAAATGAAGCCCTCGGAAGCGGCGGCCCTGGCCGGGTCCAATCCTGCGACGCTGCGGACGCATCTGCTCAGGGCTCGCCGGGCACTGCGTGGCCGGCTGCTGGAACGCCAACTCCCGGACGGAGAGTCGAGATGATCTGCGCGGACGCGAGGGAATGCATGCTGGAGGCCGCTCGGGCCGAGCTCGAGGTGGCCCTGGGACAGGCGGGCGGCGACGGGGGCGGCGGCCAGACAGCACAGATTCCGGATGCGCTGGAGAAGCACCTGCGGGCATGCCCAGAGTGCAGGGAGGTGGCTTCGCTGATCGTTTCGGAGGAACGGATTCTCGCCCGGGCTCTCGAGGAAGTGGCCCCAAGGACGCCGTTGTTGGAGGCCCTGAAACTAATCGATCTACAAGCCGGTCGCCGCGGTCCGCGCTGGAGGTCGTGGGGTGGAGCGGCAGCCCTCGCGGCCGCGGCTGTGGTGGGGATTCTGGCCGTCAGCTCGGTGCAGGTCCGCGACGAGTGGCCGGGAGACGACCCAGGTACATCGGACGCCCGGCCCGGCACACCACGTCCGGAAGCGACCTCATTGCCCGCCGTGGAGGCGCCGGAGGGGACCAGTGTGGCCGTGTTCGAAACCGACAACCCGGAGATCATCGTGTTCTGGTTCTACGAGGGGAGGGGACAATGAACGGAGAAAGAGCGAAAGGCTGGGTGGTGCTTGTCGGCGCCGTCCTGGCAGGGCTTGCTGCTGTTGCGTGCGGCGGAGGCGAGCGAGCGGCCGAGCTCGATACGCGGACTTTCGAGATCATGCACCTGGAGGACTGGGTCGCCGAGCAGCTTGTAGCTCCGTATGTGTACGACTCTCGACCCGGTGCCCCCGGTGTCGTGACCGTCGTGGACGGCAAGATGACCGTGCGCGAGACCGGGGAGAACCTGGAGCGGATCGAGTCGACGCTGGCGGAGTTCGACCGCCCCAAACCAGTCGTCCGCCTTGCCTTCCAGATCATCGAGGCCAACGGATCCCAGGATGTAGATCCGCGCATCGCCGATGTGGAGTCCGCCCTTCGGCAACTGTTCCGTTTCGAGGGCTATCGCTTGATCGGCGAGGTGATGGTGCACGCGACGGAGGGAACGGAGCTTTTTCAGGAGTTCACTGTGGAGGAGCTCGATGGGCCGGCGGCCATCGAGTCAGTGATCCGGAACGTGCGTACGAGCTCCTCCGGAGGCTCCGTGCAGATGGAAGTCCGCTTTCACGTTGGCGGCCACACGGTGATGGGCACCAGCGTGCGAGTGCGGGCCGGACAGACAGCCGTTCTGGGCCGCACCCCCGGTATGATCGGAGGCCGGCACCTGATCCTGGCAGTAAGACCGGAATTAATTGATATACAGCCATATAAGTAGACGTAGATAACGTGAATTAGATATCGTGGATATCGCTGACGTCGCCCGACTCGTAGACGCCCCCGAGCACCCGTACGGCCGGGACGTTGAGTCCGTCGCTCTCGCGCGGCATCCTCATTGACACGGCGGAACCTCCGCTCTATCTTGCCGCCGCCAAAAAACGAGGAAGTGGAGGTCATACCTCCCACCCTTCGGCGTGCCGGCGCTCGGCGTGGGCATTGCTGCCGGGTCGCGCGAGTCGGCGGACGTCAGGAGAGACGTCCGTGACGTTGTTCGTTCGCCCGGTCGGCCCAGCCGAACCGGGCTTTTTCGTCATCGTTGGCCGGACAGGGCTGCGCCGGCCGGCGAATCTCGAGGTTGCGGCCCCGGAAGAGGTGATGTGAGCCACGACGAGCTACGTGTGAACGACAGGATTCGAATCAGCCCGGTCAGGCTGATCGACGAGGACGGTACTCAGATCGGAATCGTGCCCACGGACGAGGCACGGACCATCGCTCTCGACAAGGGGCTGGATCTGGTAGAAGTGGCGCCGAACTCGCGCCCCCCGGTCTGCAGGATCATGGACTTCGGGAAGTACAAGTACGAGCAGGCCCGAAAGACTCGGGAGGCCAAGAAGAAGCAGCACACGATCACCGTGAAGGAGCTCAAGCTCAGGCCGAAGATCGAGGATCACGACTTCGGCTTCAAGATGCGTCACGCTCGCCGGTTCCTCGAAGAGGGAGACAAGGTGAAGTTCACGCTCCGCTTCCGGGGTCGGGAGATGACGCACCCGGAGCTGGGTGAGCGCGTGCTGAATCGGATCAAGGATGAGCTGGGTGAACTCGGCGTGGTCGAGGCGGACATAAGAAGGGAAGGGCGCACGATGACCATGCTTATGGGGCCCCGAGGCTAGAAAGGGCTGAGATCAGATGCCAAAGCAGAAGACCAACCGCTCCGCGGCCAAGCGGTTCCGAAGGACGGGCGGCGGGAAGTTCAGGCGAAACAAGGCGTATCACAGCCACATCCTCACCAAGAAGAGCTCCAAGCGGAAGCGTAATCTCCGCAAGAAGACGCTCGTGGCGAAGGCGGACGTGAGGCGCGTGAAGCGTCTATTGGGGCTGTGAGTGATGACCCGGCCACGGCCGGGCGGCCGGGACGAATCTGTGACACGCGATAGCAGCGATAGAGGCACGGACAGGAAGAGGGTAACGAGATGGCGCGCGTAACCACGAGCGTGGCTCGCAACAAGCGAAAGAAGAAGATCCTCAAGCAGGCCCGCGGCCAGTTCGGCGCGCGCTCCAAGCTCTACCGGACCGCGAAGAACGCGGTCGAGCGCGGGTGGGCCTACTCCTACCGCGATCGGCGGCGCAAGAAGAGGGACTTCCGGCGCCTGTGGATAGCTCGCATCAACGCGGCGACTCGCGAGCACGGCCTGTCGTACTCGCGGTTCATCAGCGGCCTCCGGAAGGCAGGGGTCGAGCTGAACCGCAAGGTGCTCGCCGACCTTGCGGTCCGGGAGCCCGAGGCGTTCGCGGAGCTGGCCCGAATCGCCAAGGAACACTCGGCCTGAGACCGCGGGCGCTTCCGTGACCTCTGAAGGAGGCTCGCTTCGGGAGCAGCTGGAGGAGATCCAGCAGCAGGGCCTGGAAGCGATCGAAGAGGCGCAGGACGAAGACTCTCTCGAGGAAGCACGCGTTCGCTTCCTCGGGCGGAGCGGGCTGCTGGCCCGCGCCCTGTCGGCGATCCGGGGCCTTCCGGCTGAGGAAAAGCCGGCGACCGGCAAGAAGGCCAACCTGGTCAAGTCCACTCTGGAGACGACCCTCGAGCTCAAGCTGACCGAGCTCGAGCAAGCGCGCGGGCCCGAGGCCGGGCCGGCGGCAGATCTCACCCTGCCCGGAAGGCGTGGCTGGCGCGGTGGGATCCATCCCGTTACAGCAGTCATCGACGAAGTGTGCGAGATCTTCCGTGAGCTGGGATTCACCCGAGCCGATGGCCCCGAGATCGAGACCGACTGGCACAACTTCACGGCGCTCAACATTCCGCTGAACCACCCGGCTGCCGACATGCACGACACGTTCTACTTGGCGGACGGGGTTCTCCTGCGTACGCACACCTCGCCGGTTCAGGCCCGGGTGATGCTGGCCTACCAGCCACCCATTCGCGTGCTCGCACCCGGCCTGGTCTTTCGGCGTGATCCTTGGGACGCTTCCCACGCCCCCGCCTTCGAGCAGATCGAGGGCCTGGCCGTGGATGAAGGAATCGACTTCGTCGAGTTCCGGGCGGCCATCGATTACTTCGTGCGCAGGTTCTTCGGACCAGCCGCCCGGACGCGTTTCCGGCCCTCCTACTTCCCGTTCACGGAGCCATCGGCTGAAGTCGACGTCTCCTGCTTCATCTGCGACGGGTCGGGCTGCGCGACATGCAAGAACACGGGCTGGGTGGAGATCATGGGTAGCGGCATGGTAAACCCGGCCGTCTTCGAAGCCGTCGGCTACGATCCGGAGAAGTACACTGGATACGCGTTCGGCATGGGGTCCGGCCGCATCGCCATGCTGCGGCACCGCATTCCCGATATCCGCATCCTGTACGAGGGAGACGTGGGCTTCCTGGAGCAATTCGCCTGATGGACGTCTCGGTCAACTGGCTGCGCGCCCTCGCACCGAACATCGAGGGGACCCCGCAGGAGCTGGCGGACGATCTCAGCATGCAGGCCGTTCCGGTGGATCGGGTCACGATTGTCGGCGAGGGCCTGCAGGACATCGTCGTCGCCAGAGTTGTCTCGGTAGCCGCGCATCCGAACGCCAATCGGCTCACGCTGTGCAAGGTAGATGCTGGGGCCGGCCAGATTCTCGATGTGGTGTGCGGAGCGCCCAACGTCGTGGAGGGAGCTCTGTATCCGTTCGTTCCGGCGGGAGGCGCTCTTCCCGGCGGCTTCGAGATCGAGCGGCGAAAGATCCGAGGGGAGACCAGCAACGGGATGCTCTGCTCAGAGAAGGAGCTGGGTCTGGGCACTGATGCTGCCGGGATAATGCGGCTGTCGGACGAGCACCGGCCGGGCGAGCCCCTGGCGCAGGCCCTGGATCTGCCGGACGCCCGCCTGGAGATCGACCTGACACCGAACCGGATCGATCTGGCATGTCACCTGGGTGTCGCGAGAGAGCTCGCCCCGGGCGGCGAGGCCGACCTCAGACTGCCGGGATTCGACGGACCCGCCTGGGAGCCGGACTGGGTGTCCGGCGTAGAGACCGCGTCGGCAGCCGGCGTCGGCATCACGATAGAGGATCCAGAGAGGTGCTTCCGATATCTGGGGGCCGTTGTTCGCGGCGTCAGAGTCGGCCTGTCGCCGGAGTGGCTTCAGGCACGGCTCCGGTCTGCCGGGTCCCGGCCTATCAACAACGTCGTCGACTCCACCAACTATGTGTTGCTGGAGCTCAATCAGCCGCTTCACGCTTTCGACCTGGGGAGGATCCGCGGAGGTGAGATCGGGGTCCGGGCAGCACGGGGCGAGCCACTGGTCACCCTGGACGGCGAGACGCACGAGCTGGGATCCCAGGTAACGGTAATCGCGGACGCCGAAGGTCCCGTTGCCCTGGCGGGCGTCATGGGCGGCGCCGAAAGCGAGGTCACTTGGGAAACCACCGACATCCTGATCGAGTGCGCTGCTTTCGGCCCGCTGCACACTCGCCACACCGCCCGCGCCATGGGCTTGGCGACCGATGCGTCGTATAGGTTCGAGCGCGGGATCGACGAGACGGGTCTCGAGAGGGCGATCCGCAGGTGTGTGGAGCTCATCCTGGCGACCGCGGGCGGTACGGCAGCGCCGCAGGGGATTCGCGTCGGCCGGCAGCCGGCCGCTGCTCGCCACGTTCCACTGCGCCCGGTCCGGGTCCGGCAGGTCTTGGGCCTCCGGCTCTCGGTGGACCAGATTGCCGGCCTGCTGGAGCCCTTGGGTTTCGAGACCGCGACCGGCGCCGGTGACGGATCGGCCGACGTGCCGACGGCCGGCCTGCTGATCCGCGTGCCAGGCTGGCGGGTGGACGTGCGGCGCGAAGTGGATCTGCTTGAAGAAGTGGCCCGCCGCTACGGTTACGAGTCGTTTCCGCACGAGGCGAGGTCGTTTCGCCCGAGCGTGGTTCCCGACAGCGCGGTGTGGAGGCGGGCGGATCGCGTGCGGTCGGTTCTGGCCGGCATGGGCTTTCTGGAGGCCAGGAGCGCTGCCTTCGTGGGCGAGTCACGCACCTCGGGACGACCGGTGTCACTTCTCAAGCCGCTGTCGGCCGCCGAGGGCTTCCTGCGCACCGACCTGGTTCCGGTGCTCGTCGGGCTGCTGGAGCACAACTACACCCGTGGCAGGCGTGACGTGCGGCTGTACGAGATCGGAACCGTCTTCGCCCTCCCTTCCGGGCCGGTGCGGTCCAGCGCCGAGGGAGGCGGGCCTCCGGCCGCCACGCCGTTCGTGGAGGAGATGCGCGTCGGAGCGGTGCTGACCGGTGCGCGCCATCCCCGGCATTGGGGTGATGTGCCCGCGGATCTAGACGTGTGGGATCTCAAGGGCACGATCGAGGAGCTCTGCCAGCGTCTGGGTCTCGGCGATGTACGTGCGACCTCCCCGCCCGACGAGGACACGGACCTTGCGTTCGGCGTCCGTCGCTGGCTACGTGATGAGAGCTTCTGCATCTTCGGTACGGAGGGCTTGGTGGGGGTCGCGGGCCGCGTACGCGACGAGGTGGTGGACGCGCCGCCGTGGTCTGCCTCATCTTGGGCCTTGGAGTTCCGTCTGGCTGCCGTGCGGCTGGAACGCTTCGGGGCCTTCGAGGCGCTTCCCACCTTCCCGGCAGTGACCCGCGACCTCGCGTTTCTCATTTCCGCGGAGGTCGGTGCGGCAGAGGTAGCCCGGGAGATCCGGGAAGCGGCTCCGGAGACCCTCGAGTCGCTCCGCTTGTTCGACGTCTACGAGGGCGGCCAGATCGCTGCCGGCCGCAAGAGCCTGGCATGGCACCTGGTGTTCCGCGATCCAGACCGGACCCTTACCGACGCAGACGTAGAGGCGGGTATGTCCGCCGTCATACGGAGGCTGGAGGCAAGCTTCGATGTCAGAGTCCGCTCGTCCTGATTCCCGCGCCGTCGAGCGCGAGATCACAGCTCTCGAGTCCGGCGTTGCGCGCCTGCTCGAAGAGCTCCAGGAGCTGCGCGCGCGAGCCGAGCAGGCCGAGGCGGAGCACAAGCAGCTTGAGGATACACTCCGGCGTTCGGCTGTCGACGCGGAAGATCCGCGCTCGCTGGAGCGCCGCCTACGGGAGCTCTCGGAGGAGAACTCGCGCTTGCGCGAGATTCTCCGCGAGGCACGTACCCGCGCCGACCGCATACGCAGCAGACTGATCGTTCTGGAGGACGAGTCCACCGCCTGAACCGGCCGAAGGAGAACTTGCCGTGAACGAAGGGGATAAGAGAGCCGTCCGGGTCACCATCTTCGGCGAGGAGTACTCGATCCGTTCGGACATGGGAGAGGCCTACACGCTGGATTGCGCCAAGTACGTCGATGACGCCGTGCAGCGTGCGCACGTCAGCGGTCACGTTCCCGAGCCCCACAAGGCAGCCATCCTGGCCGCGCTCCAGATCACCGACGAGATGTTTCGGAGCAAGGCAGCCCTCGAGACGCAGACCCAGACGGCCTGCGAGCGGCTGACGGCGTTGCGCAAGCAGGTGGACGCAGCCACGAGAGCCTGACGTTGACGGCTCGGTTCCCAGGTCGCGCTCCGGGAATGGCCGGAACCCATCCGGCTTGCGGAGCAAGATCGGAGGGGACAACTTGACACTGGCACCGAGGCGTGCGCTGGCTCGCTAGTTGGCTTTTGTTGAGGAATAGATAGCACGGCATCCGCGGCGCGGCGCCGCGGCAAGCAGGGTCGTGCCATCATCGGCCGGCGGACCCCGTGGGGTTGCGCCGGCTTTCTCATCCGCATTCCAGCCGGTGCTTGAGGCACGCAGCGACGTACGGACACGCCGGCAACGGTAGGACCGCACAGATATGTACATATAGATGGAGCCGTAGATGGACTACGCGTACATATTCATCGGCCTCGGCGTCCTCGTGATCGGTCTGATCGTGGGTCGCGTGTTGGAGAGGCGACACGCTCGCCGAGTCCGCGGAGGTGCCCGGAGCGAGGCGGAATCGATCCTCGACGCGGCCGGGAAAGAGGCGGAGAACCTGCGCCGCGGCGCTGAGCTCGCAGGCAAGGAAGAGGGCTACCGTCTGAAGGAGGAGTTGCTCGGAGAGGCGGAGAAGAGACGGGCCGAGGTGGAGCGCCTCGAGAAGAGAGTCGTCGAGCGCGAGGAGGTGCTGGAGCGGAAGGTCGACGTTCTCGAGCAGCGGCAGGAAAGACTGTCCAGGAGCGAGGAGGAGCTGGCCACACAGAAGGAATCGCTGAAGTCTTCCGTGGACGAGCTGGGGAAGGAGCGCGGCGAGCTCCAGCGCCGGCTGGAGTCGGTAGCGGGAATCACGGCTAAGGAAGCCCGCCGGGAGCTCATCGGCCAGATCGAGGACCAGGCGAAGGCGGAGGCGGCCCAGACCGTTAGAGACATCCGCGAGCATGCGCGCCGCGAAGCCGAGCGCGAGGCTCGCAAGATCATCGCCATGTCAGTCCAGAGACTTGCGGTCGACCACTCATCCGAGATCACGGTTTCGGTCGTTCCGCTTCCGAGCGACGACATGAAAGGGCGGATCATAGGCCGCGAGGGCCGCAACATCCGCTCGTTCGAGGCCGCCACGGGCGTGGACGTGGTCGTGGACGACACTCCCGAGGCGGTGATTCTCTCCAGCTTCGATCCGATACGCCGCGAGATCGCCCGGATCGCCATGGAGCGACTCGTCGCCGATGGTCGCATCCACCCGGGCCGGATCGAGGAAGTCGTCGAGAAGGCTGCGGAGGACGTGCGGGCCGAGATGCTCGAGGCGGCGGAGGAGGTGCTCTACGAGCTGGGAATCCACGACCTTCACCCGCAGCTAGTGGAGGTTCTCGGCAATCTCAAGTTCCGCACCAGCTACGGCCAGAACCAGCTCAGGCATGCCCTCGAGGTAGCTCTCCTGGCAGCCAACATGGCTGCCGAGCTCGGGCTCGATGTCCAGCTCTGCAAGCGGATGGCCCTGCTCCACGACGTCGGCAAGGGGCTCACCCACCAGCAGGAGGGCAGCCACGTCGAGATCGGGTACGAGCTGTGCAAGCGTCTGGAAGAAAAGGATCCGGTACTCAACGCCATTCGGGCGCACCACGGTGAGGAGCCGCCCCGTTATCCCGAGACCTTCCTCGTAACGGCCGCGGACGCGATCTCGGGCGCCCGGCCTGGCGCCCGTCGGGAGTCGTTTGAGCATTACGTGAAGCGGCTCGAGAAGCTCGAAGAGATCGCCCGCTCCTACTCCGGGGTAGCTAAGGTGTACGCTATCCAGGCCGGTCGCGAGATTCGGATCATGGTGATGCCAGACCGGATTAGCGATGAGGAAATGGCTGAGCTGAGCGAGAGGACGGCCAGCCGGATCGAGGAAGAGCTACAGTACCCCGGACAGATCAAGGTCGTTGTGGTCCGGGAGACCCGAGCGGTAAACTTCGCGCGCTGATCGGGGCCATGGGTGGCCCGAGCGGGGGGAGCGCCGGGCCTGGAAGAGACTCGCGCACCAGGTGCGCCGTTTCGCCGCCTTCCGCCATCAACGCCATGGAGGATGTGGAGATGTCCGCGCAGATCATCGACGGTGCCGCTATTGCCCAGGCCGTGCGGGATGAGGTGAAGACCGAGGCCGATCAGCTTCGAGGACAGGCCGTCGAGCCATGCCTGGCCGTGATGCTCGTGGGTGAGAACCCGGCCTCGAAGGTCTACGTCGGCATGAAGCAGAAGAAGTGCGCCGAAGTCGGAATCAAGTCGGTCGACATGCGTCTTCCGGAGCACACTTCGCAGGACGAGATTCTATCCGTTCTTGACGAGTGGAACGCCGACCCAGCGGTGCACGGCATTCTCGTACAGCTTCCGCTTCCGGATCAGGTCGACGAGAAGACGGTCATGGAGCGCATACTCCCCGAAAAGGATGCTGATGGCTTCCATCCGGTGAATGTCGGGCGAATGCACGCCGGAGATCCGAACGCGTTCCGGCCATGTACACCCGCCGGTATCCAGGTCATGCTGCAGCACATAGGCTACGACCCCGCCGGCCAGCACGCCGTGATCGTTGGCCGCTCCAACATCGTGGGGCGCCCCATGGCCGCGATCCTCTCCCAAAAGGCGCCGTGGGCCAACGCCACCGTGACCATGGCGCACAGCCGCTCGAAGGACCTCGGCGCCATCACCCGGCTCGCGGACCTGCTGATCGTGGCCGTAGGGTGGCCGGAGGCCGTGACTGGCGACATGGTGTCCGAAGGGACCGTGGTCATAGACGTGGGCGTCAATCGGGTCGACGACGCGACGCGCGACAAGGGCTATCGTCTGGTGGGCGACGTGGCCTTCGACGATGTCAAGAAAAAGGCATCGTGGATCACCCCAGTCCCCGGCGGCGTAGGCCCCATGACCATAGCCATGTTGCTCAAGAATACCGTCACCGCGGCCCGGATCCAGAACGGGCTGTGATCGACGCGGAGGAACGATAGCCCAGTTCTCGCTCTTCGATTCGACGCGAAGGGATGACACCGAGGCCCACGCCGGGGCGGCACCGGGCGCGAGCCCAGAGACGGCTATCGCCGTCTCTAGCGTGAACGCCTCGGTCAGGGAGCTCCTCGAGTCTTCATACCGGCCCTTCTGGATTCTCGGCGAGGTGGCGAGCTGGAGGCGGCATACCTCAGGCCACTGCTACTTCAGCCTCCGCGATGAAGGCTCGCAGATCAGTTGCGTGATGTTCCGATCCGACGCGCAGGGCCTTCCCACGGATCCGGACGAAGGGATGGAGATCAGCGCTCTCGGCCAGCTGACGTTGTACGAAGCGCGGGGCGCCTACCAGCTCGTCGTTCGCTCGCTTGAGGCTCGAGGCGAGGGGCTGTGGCGGCTGGCCTTCGAGCGGCTCCGGTCGAAGCTCGCTGCCGAGGGCCTGTTCGATCCAGAACGAAAACTCGCGTTGCCGCCGGTCCCCCGTCGGGTCGGAGTGGTTACATCCCGGAGCGCTGCCGCGCTAAGGGACGTGGTGGCCGTAATCCGCCGAAGGGCGCCGTGGACACGGATCATAGTCTCCGACTGCCGCGTGCAGGGCGCGGAAGCGGCCCCGGAGATCGTGGAGGCGCTCCTGAGGCTGGTGAGCTACGGCGGGTGCGAGGTGATCTTGATCACGAGGGGGGGTGGCTCGGCAGAGGACCTCTGGGCCTTCAATGACGAATCGCTGGCGCGCGCCATCGCCGGTTGCCCGATACCGACTGTGTCCGCCGTCGGCCACGAGATCGATTTCACGATCGCCGACTTCGTGGCCGATCTCAGGGCCCCGACTCCGTCGGCCGCAGCCGAGTCGGTAGTACCCGACGGAGCGGTGCTCACCGCCCGCCTGCGGGGGCTGACAAACGTCCTAGTGGATGGGCTGCGGGCACGCTCGCGGAGAGAAGGAGAGCGGGCCCGGGCGGCAGCGGCGCGGCTCCGAGAGTCGGTACACGCGGGGCTCTCCGCGAGGCAGAGCAGACTGGGCACGGTGGCAGGCCGACTGGAGGCTCTGAGCCCGCTGGGCACCCTCAGCCGCGGATACGCCGTTCCGGTCCGGAGCGACGGCACCGTGCTCCGCCGCGGCCGGATGTTCGGCGTGGGCGATTCATTTCGCCTGCGAGTAGTGGACGCAAACGTGGATTGTCAGGTGGAGGGGGTGGACGCGGTGGAACCGGGGAGGATGGAGAGATGACCGATAGCTCCAACGGCTTCGAGAGCGTCATGGCGGACCTGGAGCGGATAGTGGAGAGGCTGGGTGGTGAGGAACTCGAGCTGGACGAAGCCCTCGCGCTGTTCGAGCAGGGTGTCGAGAGGCTTCGCGAGGCGAGCCGGCTGCTGGATTCGGCGCGCGGTAGGGTCGAACAGCTGATCGAGGAATCATCGGGCGAGTTGAGCCTTTTGGGCTTCGAGGTCGATGCGGAGACGGACGACGACTAGGCGGAAGGCTACTAGACGGGTCGCAGCCGGGTCCGGAGAGAGCGAGAGCGTCTGGACGATGGGCTGCGAGGTGGACACCGTACTCGGGGAGCTGCTGGAGGCGGAACTTCAGGACGTGCCCGACTGCGTGGCAGATCCCGTCCGCTACGCGGTCCTGGGCCCCGGCAAGCGACTCAGGCCGCTCCTGGTGATGGCATCGTTCCACGCCACCGGTGGCGAGAGCGAACGCGTCGCCCTGTTGGCGTGCAGCGTAGAGCTCGTACACGCCTACTCCCTTGTCCACGACGATCTGCCGTGTATGGATGACGACGTTCTGCGTCGGGGACGCCCCACCCTTCACGTCCGCTACGGAGTCCCGAATGCGGTGCTCGCGGGAGCCGCTCTGATGCCACTGGCGATCCGGGCGGTGGTGGACGGAGGAGCCCGTCTGGGCCTCGACGGTCCCACGGTGCGGCGTCTCATCCGGACGCTTACCGAGGCCTCGGGCGCGCGGGGGATGGTGGGCGGTCAGCTGCTCGATCTGCGTGCCGAAGGCTGCGAAGTCACGCGCTCCGAGCTGGAGGCGATTCACTTGGGCAAGACGGCGGCCCTGATCGGCGCGGCCGTCGTAATGGGGGGCGTCGCCGCCGCTGCCGACGAGGAGGCAATCGCCCGCCTTCGCTCCTTCGGTCGCTACCTCGGACTGGCCTTTCAGGTGGTGGACGATATTCTGGATATGCGAGGCACGTCGACGGAGCTGGGTAAGGAGAGCGGCCGCGACGTACAGCTCGGGAAGGCGACGTTCCCGGCACTGTTCGGGCTGGATGAGGCCGAACGCATAAGCCGCGAGTACGCCGCGTCGGCGTCCCGCGAGATCGAAGGGCTCTCTCACCCCGAGAGGCTCCGGGAAATCGCCAGGTACGTGATCGACAGGAGGCACTGAGGTGCGACTGGGAATCCTGGCTCATCCGGCACACGATCTCCTTCCCGAGATCGTCCGTCGGCTCCGCCAACACGCCGGCGAGCTGGACTTGGAGGTCCTCTTCTCGCGCGACCTCGTTGGCATGGAGGGCACCGGCGGGTGTCGGATCCTCGAGGACGCTCTCGATGAGGTCGACTGCCTGATGACCCTGGGTGGGGATGGCACGCTGCTCCGCGGGGCGCGACTGGCCGGGCCACGGGACCTGCCCGTGGTAGGCGTCAACCTGGGGCAACTGGGTTTTCTGACCACGGCGCCAGCGGAGCTGTTGGAGGAGATGCTCGGCCGTCTCGAGAGCGGCGACTATCTGGAAGAGCGGCGGATCGCACTACACATCGAGGTGCTGACCGCCGATGAATCGGGGTCCGCCGAACCCGCGCCCAGCTTCTACGCTCTGAACGACGCTGTCGTTCACAAGGGTGGCTTTGCCCGGCTGATCGCCATGCGAGTCTGGGTGGATGATGAGGAGGTGGGGCAGTACAGTGCCGACGGGATCGTCCTGGCGACGGCTACAGGGTCGACCGCGTACAGCCTGTCCGCCGGCGGTCCGATCCTGGTCCCAGGTCTCGACGCCCTGATCGCCACGCCGATCTGCCCCCACACGCTGGCCGTGCGACCCGTAGTGGTTCCCGCGGCATCCCGGATCACGGTCGAGATTCTCAGCCGCATGGAGGGGATCCTGGTGACGGTGGACGGGCAGACGGGCGGACGGCTCGGAGCGGGGGACAGAGTTCGCGTGAGCAAGTCTCCGCACCCCGTGCGTCTCATCAGACTGCCTGACCAGAACTTCTTTTCGGTCCTGCGCCAGAAGCTCCGCTGGGGGGACGTGCGTCCCAGCGGAAGCTGACCCGGGCCATGCTCACGGAGATCCATGCTGGGCGGGGACCCGCACAGCGAGGTGTCCCTCGCCCATGCGCAGGAGATGCTCTCAGAACAGCTGTAGCGGGAATCGCAGGCTTCCCGTTACGACCTCGGACGCCGGGGTACGACCGCCCCGCCCGCCGATGGAGCTTTGATAGATGAAGGCCAGCTCCACGGGCAGGCGGTTCAGTCCGAGAGCGTACCGAGTGGTCGTCCGGTAATAGAGGCCGATACCGAGTCGGTGCCTCTTCTCGGAGGTCTCGCCGGCCAAGGGGTCGGCGCTGCTCACCGTGCCTTCCACGACCGAGTACTGGTCGACCTTCTTGCTCCAGTACGTGTACTCCGCCGCCACGGACAGAACGTCGTTCAGCAGCAGCCGCGGCGAGATCCTGAGCTCAAAGAAGTCGCCGAGGTCCCGTCTTACCTTGGCTTCCTGCTCCCCGTAGGCGAACGGCTGGTCCGGGGCCGCCACCCGGCGGGTCAGCTCGTCCGCCAGCTGGATTCCGTATCTCGCTCCGGCCACGAAGAGCACGTGGGACCCCAGCCCGACGTCCTGGAACAGCTCCAGCTCGAGGTCAGCCTGCCCATCGCCGATCGGCTCCTGCAAGAAGACATCGGGAACGAGGAACGGATCCCGGTCGGGGTCGGAGACCGGAAACCGGTAGCGTACCCCCACTGTCGTCCGGAGACGGAAACCGCTCTCGTAAGCCGCCAGTGCCTCCTCGGCGGCCATCTGCTGTGCGACGGGATCAAGCCCGACCCGCTCCGCCGGCGGGAGGGCCTCCTGTGCTCCGACCTCATCGGCTTCACCGGTGTCGGCTGTGTCCTGAGCGGCTGCCGGAACCGCACGCTCCTCTCCCTCTACCTCCGCGGGCGCAGTCTCAGGCGGAACCGGCGCTGGCGGCCTCTGTGGTCGCCCGAACGTGTCCAGAAGCCCGATGCGAAGTCCGACATCGATCTCTCCGATCGACCATCCCCGGGTCGCGTCGGCTGGAGTCTGGCCGAGAACCGGACTCCGCTGGAAGTAAGCGTTCAGGTCCTCGGAGTTGGCGGAGGCGGGCAACCCGAACCCCGGAACGGTGATGCCGAACGAGCCGTAACCCGTCGCGAAAGCTCCGTAGGTGGCCGTCATCTGCTGGCCCGGGGTGCTGCCCTCGGTAAACAGGTAGCTGCCCTCGTCGACTCGCGCCGCAAGCGCTGTCGAGAAGTCACCGCTCTCCTGCAACAGGGCCTCGGCCGTGGCCTGGTCCTCCGGCGTCAGCGTTCCGGCATCGATGAGGGCCTGGAGCTGGACCTGTGCCGATGCCAGCTCATCCAGGAACGTCTGAGTGACCGCCGCGTCGGCCCGCACGAGGTTTGCCGCGGCGGAATCGAAGCTGAACGGTGCCTCGACGTGGGCTCGAACCAGCGGCGCCCCGACTTCCAGCGCCAGCCGGTCCAGGATCCCGAACGTGATGCGGAACGGGATCTCGCGCCGATCGATGTTGATCGTACCGTAGTCCAGCGAGCCCATGGAGACGTCGGACACGGTCAGCGGATCGAAGCCGAGGGCTCCCGCGTCGGCGTTCACCAGCTCAAGCAGGGGATCGAGGCCCGGAAACAGCCGCGCGGTAATCGGACCCCCGTAGTGTGCCGTCAGCGGCTCTCTCGAGCCATACGCCACCTCGGCGCTGTTGAGGGCGTACTGATCGCTCCAGTTGTGGAAAGTGGGGGCGGCCTCGATCCATAGCTGCCCGCTTCGGGGAAGGTGCGCATCCCGATCCAACACCTGGCCGACAGCCGCCGCGGGTACGAGCGCAAAGGCGGAAGCAACGCAAGTGCCGCGAACCACCCATCGTCTGATGCCGGCCGCGGCGCTCGGTGACACGTGTCGTCTCCAGGGTGTTCGCACGAGGTGGGCCCGGTCGCGCCGGGGAGGGTCTCGCGCGGAGTATAGAGGCGCCCAGGAGCAGGCACAAGAACGCTTTTGCGGCCGTCATCCGCCCTTTACCGACCGCAAACGAGGCGTTACCCTTTCGGCCCCGGAGAGAGAGTTGCCTCCGGGCGGAGTCGGCGCCGTGGCCGAGTGGCTAGGCAGGGGCCTGCAAAGCCCCCTACTCCGGTTCGAATCCGGACGGCGCCTTTTCCCCTCTTGCGCTCCCAGCGCTCAATGTTTCCTGTACCAAGTTGAGAGCCCGACGCGAGATGCGTCCGGAGGTCGGCGAATCAGGGTCTGCCACAGGGCAACTGCGGCGATTCCGCGCGGAGAGGTTGGGTGAGCGAATCCGGATCCGGAGCGAGGCGATTCCTGAGCATCGACAACGCGCTCGCGGTGCTGCTCGTCTTCGTCCCGATCGCTCTGATTCTCAAGTACGCGATCCACGCCTCCGGGACGGCCGTGTTCATCGCCTCGGCTATCGCCATCATTCCCCTCGCCGGCTACGTGGGGCGGGCCACCGAGCGGCTTTCCGAACACGTCGGCGCGGGCCTGGGGGGGCTTCTAAACGCCACGTTCGGGAATGCCGCCGAGCTTATCATAGCCGTCTTCGCCCTTCGAGCGGGCCTTCAGGAGGTCGTCAAGGCGTCGATCACGGGCTCGATCATAGGCAACATCCTGCTCGTCTTCGGCCTCAGCGCGTTCCTGGGAGGGCTCAAGCACACGGTGCAGAGGTTCAATCGCACGGCGGCGAGCCTGGGGGCGACGATGCTTGTGCTGAGCGCGATCGGACTTGTCGTGCCGGCGATCTTTCACGCATCGGCCGGCGAGGGTTTCACGCAATTGGAGAGGGGACTCAGTCTGGAAATATCCGTGGTCCTGATGGTGACGTATATCCTGAGTCTCGTGTTCGCACTCAAGACGCATTCACACCTGTATCTCGGCGCTCGGTCGCACGTCGAGGGCGGCCACGCCGACCCAGGGTCTGGTGCCGCCGCGGGAGGCCTGCGAAGCGCGTTCCTGATGCTGCTGGCGTCCGCGGCCGCCGTGGGTGTAATGAGCGAGACGCTGGTAGGTTCGCTCGAAGAGGCGGCGCACGACCTCGGCATGAGCCAGGTGTTTGTGGGGGTGATACTCGTGGCTCTGGTGGGCAACGCCGCCGAGCACTCCAGTGCTGTGTTGATGGCGATCAAGAACAAGATGGATCTGGCCGTGAACATTGCCGTCGGCTCGTCGATCCAGATTGCCCTGTTCGTGGCGCCGCTCCTTGTGTTCCTGAGCTACGTCATAGGCCCCGCCCCCATGGATCTACTCTTCACTCCTTTCGAAGTGGTGGCCGTTGCGGCGTCGGTGGGGATCATGGCGCTCATCTCGCTGGACGGCGAATCTCACTGGATGGAGGGAGTGCAGCTCATAGCCGTCTACGTGATTCTGGGCATGGCCTTCTACTTTCTGCCGGTGTGAGAGGACCGGGCGGCACGGCAGGCAACTGGAGGCGGGGAAACCCCGTCTAACGGGTCAAAGTGGACAGCACGGGGGGCAGCACGGGAAAGGAAGCCGTCGGCACGCCGTGAGGCGAGATCCGCGTTCCCCGCGTGCCGGCGCCTCGGTCAGCACCGAGGCGTATCCGGGTGTTCTGATAGGGGCTTGAGGCCGCCCATATATCTGTGATGAACTGACGCTTCCGTGGGTATTCAGGAACGGGCAAGAACGCCACCGAATCGGGACCGAATCCAATGAAGTCTCGCTATCTCGTCACAGTGATCGTCTTCCTCGTCGGAGCGACAGCGCTCGCAGGCGTCTTCTGGCGCCTCCAGCAGGACGAGGACTCGGAAGGGTCGGAGGCCAGTGGCGCCGTGGCGGATTCCGCCCGAGCCGCCGCCGAAAGCACCGCCGCGGCGTCGGCGTTTGCGACGGGGGTGGCGGTGCCAGTAGAGGGGGCCGCCGTTCAGCAGGGCACCTTCATCCTGTGGGTAAACGCCGAAGGACAGGCCGCCCCGCTCCGATCGGCCCCGCTGCATGCCGAGGTGGGCGGACCGGTGGTCGAAGTGCCCTTCAGGGAAGGAGTGTTCGTCCAGGCAGGAGACGTGATCGCCCGCATCGACCCGCTCCAGTACAGGCTCGACGTTCGGGAGGCGGAGGGGGCGCTGGAGCAGGCGCAGGCCGAGTACCAGGACCTGACCCTCGGAGACGAGCAAATCCAGGATCCGGAGCTCCGGGAGGAGAGGCAGCGGCAGGCCCGGGTTCGCAGCGGCCTGGCCGGCGCGGAAGCGCGCCTGGAGAAGGCGCAGTACAACCTGGCGAAGACCGAGATCCGGGCGCCGTACGCAGGGCGGGTTGCCAACCTCACGGTCGATGAGGGGACGCGCCTGTCAGTCAACGACTCAGTCGCTACGGTGGTGGACGTCTCAAGCGTCGACGTGGACGTCCAGGTCCTGGAAGGCGAGATCGCGGTGCTGGACGTGGGGCGCGAGGCGACCGTGGCCTTCACCGCATTCCGGGGCGAGGAGTTCACTGGCACGGTGGTCACGGTGAATCCCGTAGTGGATCCCACGAGCCACGTCGGTCGGGTGACGATCCGGCTCCGGAATCCCCAGGCGCGGATCCTACCGGGGATGCACGCCACGGTGCGCATTGCGGGGCGTCTGTTCGAGGATCGCGTGTCGGTCCCGAAGGAGGCCATCGTCGAGAGAAGCCGCCGGGAGGTGGTATTCGTGTTCGAGCCCGACTCCGAGGGCTCGGATACGGGTCGGGCCAAATGGAGATACGTCACCACCGGACTCGAGAATGATTTCGCGGTGGAGATCGTGCCTGCGGAGGAAACCGACATGGTCACGGCACACGAGATGGTTCTGGTGGGTGGCCACACCACTCTCACGCACGATGCCCTGGTGCGGATCACCAATCCGCCCGAAGCGGAGGGAGGTGGATCGTGAGTGGCGCAGTGCCGCTCCGGATTCTCGTCGCACTGGCAGCCGTCCTTACCTTCTCCAGCAGCCCACTCGTCGCACAGGAGATCCTCACCCTCGAGGAGGCCCTGCGGACGGCTCTCGTCCAAAACCCGAACGTCGCGTCGGCCACCGCCGCCGCCGCCGCGGCGACCTCCTCCCGGTGGGCCGACTGGGGAGCCTTCCTGCCGACCGCACGCCTGAACGCGAACCTGTCATCGACCGACTTCACCAACGTCACCTTCGTCACGCCCGAGGGATCGGCGGGATTCATCGATCCCCCGCTCAAGGACACCAGACAGAGCAGCAACCTCGGCGTTTCTCTCGGGCTCGGGATCCTGAATCCGGACCGGATCACCAACGTCAAGGCGGGTGCGGCGAGGGAAGACGCAGCGGACATGAGGCTCACAGCGGCAGAGCGGGTCGTGATACGCGATGTCAAGCAGGCGTATTTCGAGGCCTTGAAGCAGCAACAGCTTGTCGCCGTCGCCGAGAGACAGCTCGAGTCGCGGCTCCAGGATCTGGATCTCACCGAGAGGCGGTACCGAATCGCCGCCGCCTCGCGCAGCGACCTCCTAGGCGCGGAGATCGACGCCAGCGACGCCGAGCTGCGTCTCTTGGACGCGCGCGACGCACAGCGCCGAGCCCTCAGGGGTCTTCAGGTCCTTCTGGCGGTCGACGTGAACGAGGCTCATCCGGACGACACCGAGCTGATCGACGTAGACCTCGTTCCGGACGCGGACGGTCTCGATCCGCGCCGGCTCACGGAGGCCGCGAAGGCGAGCAACCCGAACCTGCAGGCACTCCGATACGACGAGAAGGCGGCGGCTGCCTCGAAGTGGTCGGCCAAGGCGCAGTACCTGCCGACGATCGACATCGGGCTCTCGTTCGGCCGTAACAAGGAGCTCGCGGAGGACGAGAACCTGTTCGACTTCTCACCGGCCAACACCAGCGCCACGTTCAACATCGTCGGCTCGTGGAACCTGCTCTCGGGGTTCACGCGCAAGCGGCAGACGGCTCAGGCCGACCAGCAGCTGCGTCAGACAAGGGCGGAGCTGCTCGCTCAGGAGCTTCTGATTGAGAAGGACGTGCGCGACCTGGTAAACGAGCTCACGCGTCGCAGCCGTCGGCTGGAGCTGCTGGAGCGGAACGTTCGGCTCGCATCGGAGAGACTGGAGCTGGCTCGGCAGCAGTACCGACTGGGAAGCATCCCCTACTTCAACCTCCAGCAGGCGATCGATCGGCTTCAGCAGGCCGAGCAGCAGCTGTTCCAGGAGCGGTACGACTACCTGATCGGATGGGCGAGCCTGGAGGAGAAGGTCGGCGGCGACCTCGGAGGCCGCTGATGGCAGTATCCGACCTCTCCATTCGGAGGCCCGTCGCCACTGCCATGGTCTACCTGGCCATAGGCGTTCTCGGCGCGGTCTCGTTCGCCCGCCTTCCCATCGACTTGCTCCCCGACGTGGCCTTTCCCACGCTCTCGGTGTGGACGACCTACCCGGACGCGGGGCCCGCGGAAGTGGAGCGTTTCGTGACCGAGCCGGTGGAGGCGGTCGTCAGCCGCGTTCCGGGCGTCAAGTCGGTGGATTCGCGGTCCCGGGAAGGGCAATCGCTGGTGCGCCTGCAGTTCTATTGGGGCACCGATATGGAATTCGCGATGCTCCACGTGCGGGAGCGTCTCGACAACCTGGTCGACCAGCTTCCCGAGAGCGCGGAGCGGCCAGTCATCCTGACCTCCGACCCGACGAACGATCCGATCATCTCGCTAGCCATCACGGGCGGAAACCTGGCCGAGCTGCGCGACCTCACCGACGCCGTCTTCAAGCGCCGGCTCGAACAGCTGGACGGCGTCGCGCTGGCAGCCATCACCGGCGGGCCGGAGCGCGAGATCCAGGTCGTCGTGGACCCGGTGAAGCTCGCCGTGCACGACGTGGCCATCGCGGAAGTCACCCAGGCGCTGGATCGCGCCAACTACAGCGCTCCGGGAGGAAGCATCCGGCGCGGCCGCTTCCGCTACAGCCTGCGGACCCTGGGAGAGTTCCAGACCGTGGCCGACCTCGAGGACGTGGTCATCGCCCGACCAGAGGCGGGTGGCGTGGTCCGCTTGAGCGACGTGGCCCGGATCTTCGAGGGCGAGGCGGAGCGCGAGACGCTCGCGCGCTTCAACGGCGAGGAAGCCATCGGTCTCCTGGTCTACAAGGAGGCCGGATCCAACACGGTCCGCGTCGCCGACCGGGTCGACGACACGCTCGAGCAGATCGGCTTCGAGTTCCCGGAGGTAGAGATCCGCGTGGCGCAGAGCCAGGCGACCTTTATCTCCGACGCCATCTCGAACGTGGCATCCGCGCTGCTCGTGGGTGGCATCCTGGCCTTCCTCGTGCTGTTCCTGTTTCTCCGGGATCCGAGGTATCCGGTGGCGATCGGGCTGGCCATCCCCATCTCGGTTATGGCGGCGTTCGCCCTGTGCTACTTGGCCGACGTGAGCCTGAACGTGATGTCTCTCGGCGGCCTGGCTCTTGGCGTGGGGATGCTGGTGGACAACTCCATCGTGGTGCTGGAGAACATCTTCCGGCATCGGCAGGAGGAAGGTAGGAGCGCCGCCGAGTCGGCGTCGGTAGGGGCGAAGGAGGTGGCGGGAGCCATTACCGCCGCCACGCTTACCACGATCGCCGTCTTCGGGCCCGTCCTGTACGTGAAGGGCGTGGCGGGTGCCCTGTTCACCGACCTCAGCCTGGCGGTGACCTTCTCGCTGCTGGCCTCCCTGGCGGTGGCCCTTACGCTGCTCCCGGTGATGGCAGTCCGGGTGGTCCGCCGCGGCGAAGCGCATCCGTCGCCGGCTACCGGAGGGCGGACCGAGAGGGCTCCTCCCGGAGGCCCTCGGCCCATCCGCCTCCTCCGCACGGCGGGGCGGGCCGTCGGAAGTGGGCTTGCCGGAGCGGCCACGTACGTGGTGGACTCGATCCGAATCACCTTCGCGGATCTCTTTCGCTCGATCGGACGGTTGCTGTCGCGCCTCTTCGAACCGCTCCTCAGCGCCTTCGATCGGGGCTTCGGCTCCTTCGCGGAGCAGTACGAGCGGGCCTTGGAGTGGGCGCTGGAGCACCGGGCCGCGGTGATCGGCCTGGCCTTCGGCGCACTGGTCGTCGCGGGAGCCGTCGGGAGCCTGCTGCCGCGCAGTCTGATGCCCGACGTAGATGAGGGAGCCTTCCTGGTAGAACTGAACCTTCCGGTGGGCACTCCGCTGGAGGTCACAGCGGAAGCGGCGACCCGTCTTGAAGCGACACTTCTCGAGACCGCCGGCGTCGATGGAGTGTTCACCAGGGTTGGGCGGGCGCGGGAGGCGGAGCTGGCAACCAGGGAGCTCACCGGCTTGAACAACGCCGCCCTGGAGGTACGTCTGGCGGCCGACGCTCCGCCTGTGCGACGCGTCATTGACGACTTCCGCGCCTCGCTGGTGGCCAGCGGCATCGACTCCCGTGCGGTGGCCATCGAGACGGGACGCGCCACTTCGCTCGGCCGCGCGCTGGGCCTGGGTGAGGCGGACCTGGCGATCAAGGTGCGTGGGCAGGAGCTGGATAGCCTGATCGTGGTCGCCGAGGACGTCTCGTCGCGGATAGCCGGCCTGGACCAGATAGCCGACGTACGAATCGACCTGCAGCTCACACAGCCTGAGCTGGAGGTCGAGGTAGATCGGGCGGCGGCTGCACGCTACGGGTTCTCAGTCAACGAGGTAGCGGATGCCATCGAAGCCTTCCTGAGGGGAGCCGAAACAGACCGTCCGTTTACGGAGTTCTCGGAGAAGATAGACATACGTGTTCGGCTGCCGCTCGCTGAGCGGCGCCAGCTCTCCGACGTGCTCTCCCTGACCCATCAGGGAGTTCCGATCCGCGAGCCCGTCACCGCGCGGCAGGGCTATGGGCCTGTCGAGATCCGCCGTACCGGGCAGAACCGGACCGTACAGGTCCTGGCCGATGTCCGGAGCGGCGGAATCGCCGGCGCTGTAGCGAAAGCAGAGACTGCGGTGGCGGACGTCAGACTGCCACCGCTCACGGTCCTGGATGTAGGCGGAGAGCGCGAGGAGATGAGAGAGAGCTTCCGGTCGCTCGTTTTCGCCTTCGGACTGGCGCTGTTTATGGTCTTCCTGATCATGGCGGCGAAGTTCGAGTCGGTGGTGCAGCCGCTCGTTGTGCTGGTGTCGGTGCCCCTGGCTGCCATCGGAGCGCTTCCCGCCCTGTGGATAGCCCGCGACGGCCTCAACGCCATGAGTGGGATCGGGCTCGTGATTCTCATCGGGATCGTGGTCAACGATGCCATCATCAAGGTCGACTTCATCAATCAGAAGAGAGCCGAAGGGGCCTCCAAGCGGCAGGCGATACTGGAGGCGGGACGTCTGCGCCTGAGGCCGATTCTCATGACCACCATAACGACCGCCTTCGGGCTGACCCCACTGGCTCTGGGCTGGGGTGCCGGTGCGGACCTGAGGGCGCCGCTTGCGGTGGCCGTCATCGGCGGATTGATCTCGGCCACCTTCCTGACGCTCGTTGTGGTACCCGTGGTGTACAGCCTCATGGTGTCGCCCCGGGAGCCGGTCGGCGCGGCCGCGGCAGGCGAAGGTCGGGTGCGCCGGCGCGTGTCGTTCAGGGACGCCGCGATCGGTCCCGCGCTGAGCGATTGACGGCAGGATGACAGTGAAGGGACAAATAGGGGAGAGCGCGAGGCGGCCGCCAGGCGGCGGCGCGGGTTGCCCGCATTCCAGGGGAGGCGGGGCGTGATAGATCTGTCGATCAAGAGGCCCGTGGCGACAGCGGCTGTCTATGTCGCGCTGGTGGCCTTGGGAGCCTACAGCTTCCGCCTGATACCGGTGGAGCTGCTGCCGGACGTCGACTACCCGAGGTTAACTGTCACGGCTAGCTGGGGAGGGGCGTCGCCCGAGGCCATGGAGGCATTCGTCACGGCCCCGCTCGAGGCCGCGGCCCAACAGGTCAAGGGCGTTCGTAAGATCACGTCCACCTCGAGAGCCAACCGGCGGGGGACGGGCTCGACGACCGAGATCGACATGGAATTCGACCGGCGCACGCGGATGGACTACGCGAGGCTGGATCTCAGCGAGCGCTACGGCACGCTGAGGGATGAGCTGCCGCCGGGCGTGTTTCCGGTCATCCAGCCGTACGTCCCTCGCGAATTCTCCGAAGAGGAGCAGCGCTTCCTGCTCTTCAACCTGTCGGGTCCCTACACGTTCAGCCGGCTGGCCGAGATCGCCGAGGACGAGATCGAGCCTGTCTTCGGCGGAATCGACGGGATCGCGGATGTCCTGGTATGGGGTGGCGAGGAGCGCGAAGTGGCCGTCGAGCTGGACCGGGCGAAGCTGGGAGCGCTGGGTATTCGTCCGGAGGCCGTGGACCAGCGGATTCGCGACCTCTCCACTCTGCGAGCCCCCGGATCGTTGGTCCTGGACGGGCAGCAGCTCACCCTGGCGGTGCGGACCCGTGTCAGCCGGGTCTCGGAGCTCGAGGATCTGGTTCTTCTCCAGCGTCCCGAAGGTCCCGTTCGGCTCAGAGACGTCGGAACGGTCCGCGAGCAGACGGCGGATCCACAGGGATACTACCGGATCAACGGCCAGCCCACCGTCTCGATCCTGGTGAGCCGCGAGCCGGGCACGAACGCAGTGCGCCTGGCCGAGGCCGTGAAGGCGGAGGCTGAGCCGTTGCAGATCAAGCTGCCGCCCGGGGTCCTCCTCGATCTGGACATCGATCAGAGCGAGGAGATAGAGAAGCAGCTCACCGACCTGAGACTGCGGGCCATAGCGGCCGCGATCGTGATCTTCCTGGTGCTGACGCTCTTCCTGCGTTCGCTCGGCGCCGTGCTGGTCGTCTTCGCCACGATCGCGTTCAGCGTGCTGATCGCCGTGAACATGCTCTACATAGGCGGCTTCTCGCTGAACGTGCTGACGCTGGCGGGGCTGGCCTGGGGCTTCGGACTCATCGTCGACAACGGGATCGTGGTCCTGGAGAACGTCGAGCGTCACAGCCATCTGGGAAAATCGAGGCGGCAGGCCGCGCTCGACGGCGCCCGGCAGGTGGTTCTCCCCATCATCGCAGCCACCGCCACGACGGCGATCGTGCTGGTTCCGTTCCTGTTCCTGCAGGGGGAGCTGCGCATCTACTACCTGCCGCTGGACTTCGCCGTCGGCTTCTCGATCGTCGCCAGCCTGTTCGTGGCGTTCACCTTCGTGCCGACCATGGCCAGCCGTATCTCGCACTGGCGTGCACGCGTATACGGGGTGCCGAACGGCAATGCTATGGAAGGAGGGGCCGGTCCCGGGGGGCCTGAGAGACAGGCCCGGCCCGCCCCATACTACATCCGCGGCTACAGAGCACTGCTCCACTTCGCGCTGGATCATCCGCTCTTGATCACGGCGGTCTGCCTCGCCGCTCTGGGTGGAAGTTGGCTCCTGTTCGACAAGCACGTCACACGCGGCATCCGCTGGTCGGCCTTCTGGGGTCAGGACACCTACATCAGCATCAACATCCGCTTCCCGCGGGGTGCGGGGTTGGAGCGCACGGACGAGCTCGCCAGGTCGTTCGAGGCGAAGATTGCCACCCTTCCGGAGGTGGAGCGCTACGAGACGCGCGTGCAACCACAGTTCGCCTACATCTATGTGACCTTCCCCGAGGAGCTCGAGCAGACCCAGGTGCCCGTGGCGATCAAGGAGCAGATGGTTGCCTACAGCTACCAGTTCTCGGGTGCCGAGGTCAGGGTCTACGGCTTCGGGCCGAGCTTCTACGGAGGCGGCGGAAGCCCGCCCAACTACTCGCTGAAGATCCTGGGCTACAACTACCTCGAGGTGCAGGCCATAGCGGAGGATCTGGCGGAGCGCCTCAAGCGGTTCAGCCGCATTCAGGACGTCGATCCCAACGCCAGCGGGATGTGGTACGAGCGAGACAAGGAATTCGAGTTCTTTCTGACGGTGGACCGTGAGGCGCTCGGCGCGCACGATCTCTCCGTGCAGGACCTGCTCGGATACGTGAGCACGAACCTGCCCAGTGACCGCCCACGGACACAGTTGCTCAGGGTCGGGGCGGAGGAGATCCCGTTCGCCGTCAAGCTGGCGGGCTACAGGGAGTTCGACTTCGTTGACATGAGCCAGCTCAGGATCCCGACGCCTGGAGGAAGCGAGGTTCGGCTGGCAGACGTGGCGACGGTCGAGCGCAGGAACGTGCTGTCGCGCATCCTGCGCGAGGACCAGCAGTATCAGCGCACCGTGGCCTGGGAGTTCCGGGGCCCCCGTAAGCTGGGCGACTTGATTCGCGATGCCGTCGTGGACGCCACTGTGCTTCCGCCTGGATACAAGATCGAGGAGGACGAGCGCTGGCGCTGGTCGGAGGAGGAAGAGACGGCCGTGTACCTGGCCGTGATCTTCGCGGTACTCCTGATCTACATGGTCACGGCGTCACTGTTCGAGTCGCTGGCCGCGCCCTTCGTGGTGTTGCTCACCCTGCCGCTGGTGCTCATCGGGGTCTTCCTGATCTTCTTCTATACCGATGCGACGTTCACGCGCACGGCCTACATCGGCGCGATCATGATGGCCGGTATCGTCGTGAACAACGCGATCCTGCTGGTCTACCACATCGGCGAGCTGAGGCAGAGCTTGCCCACGCGCGAGGCGATCGTGCAGGGAACGCTGGAGCGTGTGCGACCCATCCTGATGACCACGTCCACCACGGTCTTCGGGCTGCTTCCACTGGTCCTTTTCGCGCAGTCTCAGGACGAGAACATCTGGAACTCGCTGGCTCTCGCCACCATCGGCGGCCTGATATCCAGTACGATCTTCGTGCTCGTAGCGATTCCGGTCGCCTACCGCTACCTGGTGGCCCGCCGCGCCTGAGGGTCGGGCAAGAACACTTCAGTCAGGAGGCTTTCATGCGACTGCTAGGGATAGCGGGCGCACGCTGCGCCCGGCATGGATGGTCCGGTGCGATGGCGCTGCCTCTCGTGGCGGCCCTTGCAGGCACCGGGTGCGGGTCGGACGGGAGTGAGATCGCTGGATCCGGAGCAATCGTCTCGGATTCGGCGGGAGTCGAAATCGTCCTCAACACAGGGCCGGGCTGGAGCCCGGCCGAGGCGTGGCGCCTGGAGCCGGACCTGCTAGTGGGCGAACTCGACGGTCCGCTCACCTTCGGCAGGCTCGTGTGGGTCGGTCCGGGTCATGACGACCAGATGCTCGTCCTCGACCGTCAGAGCAACGTTATTCACGTGTTCGACCGACAGGGCACGCACGTCGGGGAGTTCGGCGGGGAAGGGGAGGGTCCGGGAGAGTTTCGTAGTCCCGCTTCGGTCCTTCCGGTAGGCGACGACCGGCTCGCCGTCGCTGAGAGTTTTCCGCCGGCACTGCACTGGCTCGACAAGGAGGGCGTCTATCTGGACTCGTTTCGGCCGGCGGGGGCACGGGCCGAGGACGGGACGCGTTCGGCGGCCGCTTTCGGCGCATGGCAGGTTACGGGAACGGGCCTCGTCTTCGCTCAGTTCGTGGTTTTCGCGGCCGGCCCCGAAAGCGAGTTGGAAGCGCCGGTTCACCTGATTCGATACTCGACCGACGGGGCGGACACGGACACGATCCTGACCTGGACCGTGTTTCAACCGACGGCCAGTGACAGCGAGATTCGGCTCCTCGGGCCTGAAGAAACGTGGGCGCCCGGTGCTGACGGATCGGTATTCCTCTCCCCAGGATTGCCGTACGAGATCCGCCAGCACCGGCCATCCGGGGAGCTGCATCGCGTCGTTCGCCGACAGCTCGAACCCGTACCTGTGACAACTGAGCTTCGGCAGGCAGCTGCGGAAGATTTCCGGAGCGGCATGGAGGACAGCGGAGCACCGGCGAACTTCATCGAACAGTTCATGGACCGCCTCGTCTTCGAGGCCGAGCTTCCTCCAGTGCTCCGTGTGTGGGCCTCGGAGCCGGATGGACACCTCTGGGCAGGCGTGTACGACCCGGCTACCGATCCGGACGCCACGGCCTTCGCGGCCAACCCGTGGCACATCAATGCTTGGGACGTCTTCGGGCCGACGGGCGCGTTCCGCGGCCGGCTCGCGGCGCCTGAAGGCTTCTGGTTGACCGCGGTCACCGAGGAGGCCGTCTACGGGGTCTGGCAGGATGAGCTGGAGGTGCCCTTCGCCAGGCGATACCAGATCGTCAGGCCGCCGGCAGAGTGAATCCAGATGCATGCCGGACGAGCTGATGACTGCGGATCCGGATGTGGAACGGTGGCGGTCGATCCGGGATCGACCGCCACCGCTGCCGCGAGGCTCTGACTGACGTCTCCGGTCCGGTCAGCCGGTTGGCCTGCCCTCCCCCGGCGTGGGCGCCCGGGCACCTCCCCGCCACATCTCCATCCAGCCTTCGCTACTGTTCATGTCCCAGCAGAGGCCGCTGAACCGCTCGTCGCCTCTGTTCGTGAGGGTGCAGCTCAGCCAGTAGTCCTCGCGGGGCTGCCAGGCGAAGGTGAAGTACTCCGGTTGGCCATCGGTGTCCTGGTCGTAGACGCTCAGCATCTCCATCGCGTACTGGGAGTTGCCGATAACGACCTGGCCCTGAGGATTGTTGACGGCCAACCGAACGGCGAAACTGATCTGCTGCGGGTCCTTTGGAGCGTGACGCTGCCCGGCCGGAAGCTGCCCTACTGGGGTCCAGGTGCCGCTCCAAGAGCCGACGGTCATCTGCTGGGCCTGCGCGCTCGGCGTCCAGAGAAGGGTCAGGACGAGCGCGGCGGCGACCGCTGCTGCGAACTTCTTCATGGAATTCCTCCTCGTTGATTCCTCTCGACCAGGCAGTCCAGAAGGAGAATATGTCTGACGAAATACGTTAGCGGCCGGAAGGAGTGCAGGCAAGCGAGGCGGCTGCTGACGGAGGCACGAGCGCGCGACCGCCGATATCTGCCCCAAACAGGGCTTTCGCCGTCCTCGGTGCCGGATTTGGACAAGGAGCCTCTGAGTGGCTGCTCCGTCAATCGCCCCAGAGCGAGGCAAGTCAGTTCTGCTCGCAGTCCGGGAACGCTAAGACCTGACCGGTGCGAGGGCAGCCGACGCGGCTGCGCGGTGGAGAGAGCTAGCCGGGGGGGCCTCCTCGAGAGCCGTGAGCGCCAACCACCCCGTCAGGCCTTGGCCCATGGCCAAACGGTGGCACGATTGCCGGTGCCGTCGATTGCGGTTGTTCTGTCAACGCTACAGGTTCCACGTCGCGCCGGAGTGGCGGAATCGGCAGACGCGCCGGACTCAAAATCCGGTCCCGCGCAAGCGGGGTGAGGGTTCGAGTCCCTCCTCCGGCATAGACTTAGAGGTATTCTCATCCCTTCGCCACGCCATGATTGTGGGTGTTTTGTAACGGTTCGGACCCGTAGAGCGCCTCTAGCCGTGCGCCTGCCGCTTCGAGCCGTCCCTCGTCGACAATGTCGTATCGCTCAAACACTGAGTCAGTCTTGTGGCCAGTCAGTCGCTTGGCCACCGACCTAGGCACGCCTGCGCGGCTGAGGTTCCGTGCAGCTGTCCTCCGGAAGTCGTGGAGGATTCTCTCAGAGTGTCCCGCCGCCTTGCAGGCAAGCTTCCAGTCCCCGGTACAGCCGCCATCGCATTACGGGATCGCCGGTCTCGTCGAAGAACACCGTGCCAATGATCTTCTGTCCCTCTCTCTCGATCATCGTACACTTGCGGCGAATACCGGGGTCGAGCCGCGCTTGTCCGGGCATGGAGTTGATGTTGGCCGATAGTCGGGGACTGGTTGCCTGGCAGAAGAGACTTGCTGGGCCGCAGGAGTAGTACAGTGCGATCCGACGTGGCTGACGCCGGAGAGAGACCTTAGTTG
Organism: Gemmatimonadota bacterium; assembly: GCA_039584255.1. GTDB lineage: Bacteria > Gemmatimonadota > Gemmatimonadetes > Palauibacterales > Palauibacteraceae > JBDGYE01. Next base: position 1,076 of record JBDGYE010000010.1, on the reverse strand, counting down.
GAGCCAGACGCATGCCCACGTACGTTCGACGGTGAGAGTGACGCAGACCGCCGTTTATGGCACACCTACCTCCATTGGGCCAAAGACCAGGCCGGACGCTTTGGGAAGCCGATGGGCACAGCGATGGTCGATCATCCAAACCGCCGGGTGGACGAGGACATCGACAATGCCCTCCAGGTAATCCTTTTCAGCGCCTTCGCTCTGGAGTATCGGATGAAGAGGGTCTTGGTTTCTATGGGCAAGAAGCCGCCACGCAACCTCAAGCCCTTGATCGACGGGTTTTGGCCTCGGCTGAAGGACACCCCCCGGCTCGATGGCCGGGGCAAGTGTCGCGCTCCGCAAGACTGGCATTCTATCGAGCCCAGAATCAAGGACCTGGCGGACCGCCGGGACAAGATCGCGCACGCGGACTATGCCCATGCGCTTCGATTCTTTTCACCACAGGCCCCACCGGTCACAGCGCTGGACTACTACGATGCGGTGATCGATGCTATCTGCTCAATCAATGTAGGCACAGGCTATGACACGCGACCTCCAAAGGAGCTTGTAGACTACTTTGAGCGGCTGAGAATCGTGCCCCAATAGCTCTAACAGTCGCGATCTCCCTCAGGGTAGCAGTGGGCATCAACGGGAAGTCAACTAGGCTGCTGGAGCCCGCTCTGAGACGTTAGAAGGCGTCGTTGACGCTTTTGAAGTCCAGTTCCCAAACCGGTCACAGACGACGCTCCCAGGCCTTCCTGTGGGCTGCTCGCACGTAAGCATCCGGAGTCTAGCGGTGTGTGGTCCACTGAGACGGGCGCTTTCGCCTTGTTGACGCCCCGTTGATCGCCGGCCGTACCGTATCGGCATGGACGAGATCGCAGACCGTATACGTGAGTTACTGCTGAGGGCGCGAGACGCCGAGCAGTGTGCTACGTGGCGAGCGTGCCCCGGGCCCGGGAGCTGACCTAGGGCAGCTCTATGATGCGGCCTTCTCCGAACTCGGGGTAGTCGGCCGCGCCGACCAATCCGCCCAGCGGCCCCTCGATGTAATCGATGACGGCCTGATCCAGAAGGACGCCGAGACTGGTGCGCGG
>JBDGYE010000072.1:0-14666 GCA_039584255.1 Gemmatimonadota bacterium | reverse complement strand
CATCGCAGGCGCCTTGAGGGCTACGAACGACAAGAGGTAAATGGTCAATACTGCAGCGGGTTACAGAAGTGCGCCCGGGAGGACTCGAACCCCCAGCCTTCGGATCCGAAGTCCGACGCTCTATCCAGTTGAGCTACGGGCGCCCGGGGTGGGAGGGGATGCTATCTTACGCGACGGGGTCGCACAAGCCCGGGCCGCACCCCGGCCTGGAAACCCGGTGGCGCGCGCCGACGTACGTCAGGGCGACCCCAAAGGCCCGTCATTCGCTGTGGAGAGCCCGATGCCATACGAGATCGCGGAGCTGATCGTCGTCCTCATCATGGCCTTCCTGATCGGTACGTTCATCATTCTGTTCCCGATATCGAGGCGACTCGGAAAGGCGCTCGAGGAGTGGGTGAAGCTCCGGCACGAGACGGCGCCGGAGAGGGAGATCCTGGCCCGGATCGGCGACGAGCTGAGAGGGGTGCGGCACCAGCTCGAAGGGGTGGATCAGCGGGTCGAGCTGCTGGCCGAGCGGCAGGACTTCACCGAGTCCCTGATCGAGACCCGTCGCAAGGCCGCGCTCCCCGCGGAAGCGGAAGCGACGGAGTAGGCGGCCGGCTCTGGTCTCGTCTCAACGGGAGCGTGCACCGGCGAGGAGCGAAACCGCGCCTACTCGAATGCCGGTATCCCGGTGATCTCCATGCCCAGGATCAGGCCGTGAATGTCGTGCGTTCCCTCGTAGGTGTAGACCGACTCCAAGTTGGCCATGTGGCGCATCGATTGGTATTCGACAAGGATCCCGTTCGCGCCCAGCAGCCGACGTGCTTCACGGGCGCACTCGCAGGCGATATCGACGTTGTTCCGCTTCGCCATCGAGACCTGCTGCGGCGTGTAGGAGCCGGCATCCTTCAGGCGTCCGAGCTGTAGAGCCATGAGCTGCGCCTTGGTGACCTCGGTGAGCATGTCCGCCAGGCGCACCTGCTGGATCTGGGTGCTCGCGATCGGCTTGCCGGCGAACTGGATGCGGTTGAGGGCGTAGTCGCGCGCCTCGCAGAAGCAGGCCATGGCCGCCCCGATCGCCCCCCATGCGATCCCGTACCGGGCCTGCGTGAGGCACGACAGGGGGCTCTTCAGCCCTCCGCTGTGCGGCAGCAGGTTGCCGTCGGGTACCCGAACGTCCTGCAGCACCAGCTCACTGGTGTCGGAGGCGAGCAGCGAGAGCTTCCCCACCTGGTCCTTGGCGCCGAAGCCCTCGCGGTCCGTCTCGACGATGAAGCCCTTGATCGACTTCACGTCGTCCAGCTCGCCGGTCTTCGCCCAGATGATCGCCACGTCGGCCATCGAACCGCTCGTGATCCACATCTTGGCGCCGTTCAGGACCCACTCATCGCCGTCCTTCACGGCGCGCGTGAGCATTCCCCCGGGATTGGAGCCGAAGTCGGGCTCCGTGAGGCCGAAGCAGCCGATCTTCTCGCCGGTCGCTAGCTTCGGCAGCCACTCCTTGCGCTGATCCTCGGAGCCGAAGGCGTAGATGGGGTACATCACGAGCGCTCCCTGCACCGAGGCGAACGAGCGCAGCCCCGAGTCGCCGCGCTCGAGTTCCTGCATGATGAGTCCGTAAGCGACGTTGTTGAGACCTGCGCAGCCGTATTCCTCCGGAAGGTTGGCGCCGAAGAAGCCGAGCTCGCCCATCTTCGGGATGAGCTCGTCCGGAAAGGTGTGCTCGACATAGTGGTCGTTGATGATCGGCATCACCTCGTCCTCCACCCAGTCGCGCACCATCTCCCGGACGGCTCGTTCCTCCTCGCCGAGCAGCCCGTCGATCCCGTAGAAGTCCACACCGTCGAAACTCATGTCGCTTGCGGCCTTGTCTGTCGTGGATGCTTCTGCTCGAACCGGCAGGATGGTAGCGTACGGGGCCTCGGCAGGCCAGCGAAGGGCTCAGGGCCCCCTCTTGGCCCTCATGAACCCCCGGATCAGGACGCGCCCGATGCGGCTTCCGAGATAGTAGGCCGCCAGTAGAGGCAGAATCCACGCGTACGAAGGCAGGACCCCTTCCGTCCCTTCCACGACGATCCAGATGAGGAACGGTAGAGTGATCAGTGCGGCTATCAGGTGCTGCCCGCGTTTCGCCTGCCGCTCGAGCTGCGTCCGGCACGGCGGGCACCACAGGTGTCGGTCCAGCGCGCTCCGCGGATAGAACTCCGCGCAGTGCTTGCAGGCGAGCTCACCCTCGCCCTCGTGGGCGACCACGTCAAACGGCCTTGTCATCGGCTCCCAGTCCCTCGATGACGGCTTCCGCGAACTCGTTGGTGGAGGCGGTTCCCCCCATATCGTGCGTGACCGTGTTCCCCTCGTTGATGACCCCCTTCAGCGACCTCCGAACCCGACCGGCTGTCTCGGAGAGTCCGAGGTGCTCGAGCATCAGGCAGGCCGCCAGCAGGAGAGCTGACGGGTTGGCGATGTTCTGGCCGGCGATGTCGGGGGCGGAGCCGTGCACGGCCTCGAACATGGCCACGCTCTTCCCGATGTTGACTCCCGGCGCGAATCCGAGGCCGCCGACGAGACCCGCCACCTGGTCCGAAAGAATGTCGCCGAACATGTTCTCGGTAACGATCACGTCGAACTGGTAAGGATCCAGGACAAGCTGCATGGCGGTGGCGTCCACGATCCGATCCTCGAACTCCACGGCATCGGCGTAGGCTTTGGCCACCTCCCGCCCCACCTCGAGGAACAGCCCCTGAGTGTACTTCAGGATGTTGGCCTTGTGGACCAGGGTGACCTTCTTCCGACCATGCTCCACCGCGTACTCGAAGGCGTACCGCACGATGCGGTCCGAGCCGTAGCGGGTGATCAGCATCACCGACTCGGCTACGGCCCGCGGATCCTGTCGCATGCCGATGTAGTGCTCGATGCCCGCGTAGAGCCCTTCGGTGTTCTCGCGGACTATCACGAGGTCCACGTCCTCGTAGCGGCCGCCGGGAACGATGCTCCGCGCGGGACGCACATTGGCGTACAGGTCGAAGTGTTTGCGCAGGGCGACGTTGATGGAGCGGAACCCCGCGCCGACCGGCGTCGTGAGTGGGCCCTTGAGGGCGAATCGGTTCCGCTCGATCGAGTCCAGGGTCTCCTGGGGGAGCAGGTCGTGCCCGTGCTCCGCGGCGGCCAGCCCGGCCTCTTGTGGGTCCCACTCGACGGGCGCCCCGGCCGCCTGCAGGACATTGACGGTTGCGTCGGTGATGGCCGGACCGATTCCATCGCCGGGTATCAGCGTGACCGTGTGCGTCACGAGCACGATCCTGTCGCGGGAAACCGTCGGTCGCGGTTCATTGTGGCGGTACGTAGCGGGAGCTGTACTCGAAGCGGGCCACGTCCTCGCCGTACTCGACCAGGTCGATCATGTAGCTGGGCCGGCTGGTGCCCTCCAGACGGGCCCTGGCGACCAGGTTCAGGGCCTTCGGCCACGTGAGGCTGTTGAGCGCTCCGCGTTCCAGCAGCGCCTCGGCGACTACACGGTCGCGATAATCGTAGGTGCGCACGCGGACCCCGCCGATCCCCGAGTAGGTCTCGAACAGCTCCTTCGTCTGCGGCGAGAAGAGGTAGATGTACGGCCCGACCTTCGCCCACAACTCGCCTCCGCGCCGAAGCTGGTCCGGGTTCTGCCGCGCGCGCACGTCCACGACGTTCCCCGTCAGCACGACCGGGACGTTGGCGCCGTAAAGACCCTCCAGGTCCGGCTCGGCGGGAAGAGTCAGCTCCGCCTGCTCGTCACAGCCACCGAGCGCCGGTCCGGCGAGGGCGATCAGGAACGCGGCCCGTGCCGCTCGCGGCGCTCTCGGGCGCCGGCCCGCGCTTCGTATCGCGGCCGCGCTCATTCCGCCAGCGCTGTGGCGAAGCGCTGAGCCAGGGTGGCCAGCAGCGCCCCGGAGCCGAGGGTCCCGGGAGCGCCCTTCACTTCCCCGTGCCAGATCACGGCACTGACCCGGATGTCCAGCAGGGCCACGAGCAGACTCGCGCGGTAGGTGAGCCCGCCTCCGGCGGCGCGCGCTGCCTCGAACGCCTCCTCGCCGCCGAGATCCTGCCGTACCTCGAGCGAGAGCGGGAGGATCATGTACCGGGTGTCGAACAGGGCTGCCAGGGACCGGAGCTCCGTGTGCAGGGGGTCGTAGAGGATCTTCCGGCTATCCGGCTTCGTCATCAGGCCCTGATAGGCCAGGCGCTCCGGATCGATCTCCGCGAACATCGGGTTGCGGGAAAGGGCCCGCTCCAGGTCCGGAGGAAAGACCCACTCTTCCGCCGCCCGCCGCTCGCCGAGTGCAAAGGAGAGCTCGGCGTCCATCGCTCGCAGCGCTTCCTCCTCGGAGCCGGCGTGTCCGGGCCAGCTGCCGTCCGGGAGCGGCGTCACCGACTGGACGGGAAGTACGATCACCGCCGTCCCGAAGGGGAAATGCGGAAGCGCTTCGTCCTGGGCGAGACCGGCCTCCGGGAGGCTGGCTGCGCTCAGGGCGACGACCGCGGTTGCGAGTCTCCTGTAGTCCATTCGCTCTCTCTGATCGGGCGCCATCGCTCCGGGCGGCGGACTGACACGACTCTGGCGGGTGCGATTGGATCTACACCCATTGTCGAGAAACGTCCCATTCTAGCCGCCGCCCGGCACGTTGGCGACGGGGAACCCGCGGTCGGAGAGGTGCCTCAGCCTCCGGTGCCGAGCCTGTCGAAGCGGATCCTGAATCCCAGATGCACCGAGACGTGGCTCACCCCGGACACGAGGCTGCCCAGCCCCTCCAGAAACAGGCTGATGAATCCCCTGTCATACATGGGCAGCTCCGCCCCCAGAACGGCGTCCAGCCCGGGCCGGAAGCCGTCGCGCTCTTCCTTCTCATCGATGAACTCCTGGAACCGCGCGTTGATGAAGTGAAAACCGGGTCCCAGGCCGGCGTACCCGTGGAAACCTGTTCCGCCGAAGCTCTTCTTGACCACGAGGCTGATCGTGGTGTCGTCCAGGTCGACGGGCCGGCCGTCATCGGCCGTGGCCTCCGAACTCCAGAAGCGGAAGGCGAATCGAAGGCTCGCCCCCTTGATGAACAGGTTGGCGGCGTCGACTCCCACGCCGTAGGAGATGCCCGCACGGGCGTCGTCGGGAAAGACTCCTCCGAACCCGATGTCGAACGACGAGAAGTGGGTCCGGTACGGGTCCGCATCCTCCCCCTCCGGAGCCGGTGGAAGGTCCTGCGCAAGGGCGATCGCGCCGGGTGCGACCGCCAGCAGACCCCCCAGCAACAGGCCTCGCCCCACTGGCCTCACCCCCTGTCCCCGTCCTCCACCGGCAGGAAGTCGGGCCAGCATCCACACGCCGAGAGACGCCACGGCGAGGCCCGCCACCAGCGAACCGAGGGCCATTCGCGGGCGGTCGAGCGCCGCCAGGGTCAGGACGGAGAACACGCCCAGCAGACCCGCGAACAGTACCGTGAGGCCGAGAAAGCGACGCCCGATCAAGCCTGTTCCACCTCCACCGGATCGCCGCCCGTCAGGACCGTCTGGATCTCAGACTCGATCTCCTGACGGGTCAGGGTGTGGTCGCTGAGCTTGGCGAGAGCGAAGACGGCCTTGGTGAGTCGCTCGTCGCCCGCATCGTATCCGTGCTCTTGAAGCCAGTGGCGGACGTTGCTGAGGCCCGATACCGGGGAGACTTCGATCTTCTGCTCGAGCCCCAGGATCGAGGCCGGCACGCCGCTGTAGACACGGTCCACGAGCCAGTCGTCCCCCATCCGCATGGCCTTGATGATCGCCGAGGCGTGCACGCCCGTGCCTGTACGGAAGGCGTCACGTCCGATCATGGGATACGAGTGCGGGATCTCGACGCCGCACATCTCGGCGGCCAGCTCGCAGTACGCGGGCAGACGGGTCAGGTCGGCTTCGTGCATTCCCAGCAGCCTCAGGTTGACGAGCAGGAGGTCCATCTCCGTGTTGCCCACGCGCTCGCCGATCCCGAGGGCCGTGCCGTGTACCCGGTGGACTCCCTCCTCGATCGCGGCCAGTGTGTTCGGCATGGCCAGCCCCCGGTCGCGGTGACCGTGCCAGTCGATCTTGACTTCCTCACCCGAATCGAAGACGACCTTGCGCATGAAGCGCACGAGCTGCCGCACACCGTGGGGCGTGGCGTGGCCCACCGTGTCGGCCAGGCAGATGCGCCGGGCTCCGCACTGAATGGCCGTGGAGTAGAGCCGTTTCAGGGTCTCGGGGCGCGACCGTGTGGTGTCCTCGGTCACGTACATCACGTCCAGCCCCTCGGATACGGCGAACGTCACCGCCTCCTCGGTGGACCTGAGCAACATATCCAGGTCCCAGCCCTCGGCGTACTGCCGGATGGGAGAGCAGCCGATGAAGGCTCCGACCTCCATCCGGAGGCCCGTGGCCTGCGCGACCTCTACGATCGGCTCGATGTCGGCCTTTACCGTCCGGGCAGCACAGTTGGCGGAAAGGCCGAGGTTCTGGTCGGCGATCTCGCCGGCCAAGGCAAGAACAGCCTCGCGGGCCCTCGGACCGGCGCCCGGAAGGCCGATGTCCGCGGCCTCGATCCCCAGTTCGGCGATCAGGTGCAGCATCTCGAGCTTCTGCCCGATCGGAGGGTCCTTCACCGTGGGATTCTGGAGGCCGTCTCTCAAGGTCTCGTCGTCGAGCTCGACACTAGCCCCCGAGTAGGCGAAGCTCCCGGGAAGTCGGTTCCAGTCGTAGATCAGGTCGGCCGGATCCACCTAGCTCCCTCCGTCCACCCACGCGTGATCGCCCAGGGACGCGCTGCCGGTGAGATGCCTCGCGTTCACGTGGTCGCCGATGATCGAGTCATGCAGGTCGCAGCTCTCCAGCACCGAGTTCTCGCCCACGATGCAGTCCTTGAGGCGGCTGCCCCGGATGCGGCTGCCGGCCGCGATGCTGACGTTCGGACCCACCTGGGCGTCCTCCAGTACCACGCCGTCCGCCACGAGCACGGGATCCGCGAAGCTTACGCCATCGGCATCCGCCGGCCGCCGTGCCGCCCCGTGCAGCAACACCTGGCGGTTCGTCTCGAGCAGCGTCTCGACCTTGCCGCAGTCCCACCAGTTCCTCACCTCCGCGGTCAGCAGGCGGGCGCCGCGCTCGATCATGAACTGGAAGGCGTCGGTCAAGAAGTACTCCCCCAGGTGGGGGGGCTGCTCCATCACGGAGCGGATTCCCTCGAACATCAGCTCCCAGTCGCGGATGAAGTAGAGTCCGATGTTCGCCAGGCGGGAGATGGGCTCCTGTGGCTTCTCGACTATGCGCTCCATGCAGCCCTCGTCGTCGGTGACGATGACGCCGAAGCGCTGGTAGTCCTCGACCTCTTTGGCCCACACGATGCCGTCCACGTCCGCACGGGCCTCGATGAGACCGAGGTCCGCGTCGAACAGAGTGTCGACGAAGACGATCAGAACCGGACCGTCGACGACGGGCTCGGCGTAGCGGATCGCGTCCGCCGTCCCCAGCTGCTCGATCTGCTCGACCCCGCGGAAGCGCAGACCGGGGTGCTCCGCCCGCAGATAGGCCTCGATGTCCTCGGCCAGATGGCCGGTGATTCCGATGATCTCGTCCACGCCCGCCGCTTCCAGGTCCTCCAGCACGTAGTCCAGGACCGGGCGGTTGCCGACCCGGAGGAGAGGCTTCGGACGGGTGTGGGTATGCGGCCGGAGGCGAGTGCCCTTGCCGGCGAGAGGCAGAATGGCTTGCATACCGCGTTCTCAGGCGTTTCTATGAAGTGTCGTGGATCCCGGAACGTATCCGACTGCTCGGGGCGCGGCAACTCGCCGGGGAGGCGCCGGCGGGGCCCCGTCGCAGGTCCGCCACCGCCCGCTGAATGAGCGAGAACGCAGTCGACACCCGGCACTCCAACGGTCCCAAAGGACGCACCTACTCGGCGCCCTTCGCCCGGGTGTGGGATCTCCTCGTGCGGGAGATCGAGCGACGCCGGCGCTGGACGCTGGTCCACGCGGACGAAGACCGGGGACTCCTGACGGTCAGGTGCCGGCCCTACCTCCCCCCATCCACTAACGACCTGACCGTCTGGGTGGGTCTGGACAACAACGGACTCACGCGCGTGGACATGCGATCCACGTCGCGCTCCGCCGGGCGAGATTTCGGAAGCAACGCCCGCCGGGTGGGGGAGCTTCTGGGGCGGCTGGACGACATCCTGGGAATCGACGCCCAGGTGCACACCGGTCACTAGTGGGAGATCATCGAGGAGGCACGGTCGGTCTGGCGCACACCCTCAGGCCGCGGCCCTTCCCTTCCCCAGCGCGTAGTCGTATTCCGACCGCTCGATGACCGCCGCGGCGGTCAGGTCGCCGGTGACGTTGACCGCGGTGCGCAGCATGTCGAGGATCCTGTCTACCCCGAGAACGAGGGCGATTCCGGCGGCGGGGTCGACTCCGGTCCCGGCATTGGCTCCCTCCAGGACAACCACGAGGATGATGATGCCGGCCGAGGGGACGAGCCGCTGGTAAGCGGCTGCACGCTCAGCGCGTTGGCGAGCATTCCGAGGACGGCGCCCAGAATCAGGGCGATGCTGATCTTCGTATAGAGCTGCATGACGCCTCGGCTGAGGGGTGCTCGGGCGGCCGAGCGACCTAAGATTAGGAGGCCCCGGCCTCGGTGACAGGTCAGGGCGGGGCCGGTAGTTTGTCGGCGGGAATCCGCATCAGAGGCGGGATGATGACCGCGAGAGGCTTTACAGGCAGGACCCTGGCGCTTCTGCTCCTGGCAGGCTGCGGCGAGCCCGCTCAGCAGCCCGTGGACCGGACCGCTCCTGAAGCGGAGGCGGCGCCGGCCGAGGGAGTGCCGGGCGCCGTATACCATACCGGCCTTACCTTCGTGAGCTTCCGCATCGAGCCGCTGCTTCTGCACCTGCGCCTGAACAACAGGACCGGGCCCGCTACTCTCCGCCTGGACTACCGCGGCTGGATGTCGACCGGCGAGGGTTGGGGGGACGTCCTCGCTCGCCGCGACTCGCTGCCGGTCCCGAGAGCCGCGTGGCGGGTGGTGCCAACAGGCCCCCTTCGCGTCCGGGTCGGTGACGGGGCCGAGCTCGCCGCGCTGCTCATCGAGCTTCCGGATGGCCGACTCCGCATCGCCACCGGTGGGGAGATCGCCGCCTGGACGTCCGCCACCGGTCAGCGGGAGGCTCTGCGCCTGGCGGAGGTGCGCGACGCCGGCGGCGCCGAGGCCGGCCTGCTCCTGGAACGCCAGCGGGCCAGGTTGGCCTCGGATCTTCCTCCCGCCGCCATCTCACAGAGCTTCCTGGTGGCCGACACGCTGGGGAACGGCCTTCTTCTCATGCGCGATCGTGCCGAGCCGGACGCCCAGGCCACCGCATGGACCTGGCTCGAAGGCCTCGACAGCGAGTGGCCGGACCCCGTCATCCTCACGTTGACCGCTCCCGCGGGATCCAGTGGACGTTGGTCCCTGGAGCTGCCCGGCGCCGGGATCTTCTGCGAGCTGGAGGCGACCGGCGAAGAGCTGGACGAGCTGTCCGAGCTGGCTGAGGAGGGTCCGGGCGTGCGGATCTTCCGCGTCGCCGGCACCCTGGTGATGGGAGGCGAGCGACGACCGGTGGCCGGCGTCGGCGTCGAGGAGCGTGGTCCGTGAGCGAGGCGGCCATGGCGTGGCTGCGTGATGCGATCACGGTGCTGTTCGGGGCGCTGGCTGGAGGCGTGACGAACCGCGTGGCCATCACGATGCTGTTCCACCCGTATCATCCCCCTCGGATCTTCGGCCGCGAGATCAGGTGGCTCCAGGGAGCGGTGCCCAAGAACCAGACGCGGATGGCCCGGACCATAGGAAACACCATCGGAACGACGCTTCTGACGCCGGGTGACGTGGCCGCCGAGCTTCGCGACCAGCGGCTGCGCGAGGCCTTCGACACCCAGCTCGAAGATCTCGTCGGGGGACTCATGGAAGGCGACAAGCCGGCCGTGGCGGAGCTCCTTCCCGAGGCCGCCCTCACCGAGGTCAGGCGCATCCTGGAGACCCTACTGGATGCCGTGCACGGCCGCGTGGCGACGGCTCTCGCCTCGGAGGAGTTCGCTTCGGACGCCGCCCGCATACTCGATACGCTCGCCGCATCTCTGGAGGGAGAGTCGATCGCCGAGTCGCTGGGGGAGGAGCGCATCCAGCAGCTTCGCGAGCAGACCGAGGAGTGGTTTACACGTCTGGTGGAATCGGATTCGTTCGCCGACACCGTCCACGCCCACCTCGAACGTGCTGCAGTCCGAATCCTCCAGCCCGGGCGCTCGTTCGAGGAGCTGCTGCCGGTAGGACTGGTTGCGGCGGTGGAGCACGCCATCAGCGATTACCTGCCGCTTGCGATGGAGCGTCTGGGACGTCTGCTGGAAGACCCGAGAGCAAGGACACGGGTGGAGAGGGCGATCCACGACCTGCTCGACCGGTTCATGCAGGACCTGCGCTTCCACCAGCGGGTCGTCGCCAAGCTGATCATCACCGAGGAGACGGTCGACAAGGTGATCGACACGCTGGAGGCGGAGGGTGCCGACCGGCTTGGAGACCTGTTGCGTGAGGGAGAGGTGCAGGACGCCATGGCCCGCAGCGTAAACGAGGCCATCGTGGACTTCCTGCGGCGGCCGGTCGTGCAGGTGCTCGGCGAGCCCGGTGATCCGCAAGTCAAGAGCGCTCTCGACTCCATCACGAGCTGGGTGCTGGACGCCGCCCAGGATCCCGAGGTGAGGGAATTTCTGTTGGATCGGGTGGAGGCCGCCGTCCTCCGGGCGGGCGATCGAAGCTGGGCCGACGTCGTGCGGTTCGTGCCTGCCGGACGAGCCGGAGGATGGCTCGCCGCGGGCCTCATCTCCGAGACCGGCCACGGGCTCTATCTGCGCTTCAAGGAGTGGCTCATCGAGCGACTGGTGACTCAGCCCATCGGCTCGCTGGAGAAGTACGGGCGTGAGGGAGCCGCCGAGAGGCTGACCGAGGCCCTGGGCGACCCGGTTTGGGAGTGGATCTCGAGTAAGATCCCGGAGGTGGCGGCGAACGTCCGCGTGTCGGACCGGGTCGAGACGAAGATCATGGAGTTCCCCATCCCGGAGCTCGAGCGACTGGTCCGCTCGGTCACCGAGCGCGAGCTGAACCTGATCGTGAGGCTGGGTTACGTCCTGGGCGCGGGGATCGGCATGATACTGGTCATGATACGCTGGGCCCTGGGCTGACCGGGGAGGCCGACGGGACGGCGGTGTCGCCCCACCAGCGGCGTGCCGTTTCCAGCTCGAACGGATCAGGGCAGCACACCACCACCCGCGCCTCCTCCGATGCGCCGGCGAAGCTCCTGAGAGCCTCATCCATGGCCTCGCAGGCCGTGTCCGGCTCCAGGTTGCCGGGCCCGGTGCCCATCAGCGGGAGGGCCACCTCGGTGATTCCCCACTCCTCGGCCCGGCGGAGCCCGTTGGTGACTCCCCGCCGGACGCTCCGAGCGTTCACCGATTCCTCCGGAGATCGAATGGCCACGTGGATGACGAACTCGGCGCCCAGGCCTCCGGCATCGGTGATCACGGCCGATCCGACGGGCAGGTCGCCCAGAGCGCGGCAACGGTCGGCCCACTCGGTACCCGCGGCCAGCTCGAGGCGACGGGTAGCCGGGCTGACGGCGGACCAGTCGCCCGAAACGGGCCGCAGCACGGCGGCGGCGGAGACGTCGGCGAGCTCGACCTCGAGGATCTCGATCACGGTCCGGACGGACGCTCAGTCGCTCTCGAGCAGCTCTCGGGCCTTCCTGTAGGCCACCATGGCGCGGTCCGGCTGACGCAGCCTGTCGTAAAGGATGCCCATGGTGTAGAAGGCCCTGCCGTTGTTGGGTTGAAGCTCCACGGCCTTCTCGAGGGACTCCAGCGCGTCCTCGACCCGACCCAGGCGGTTCGTGGACTCGCCCAGGTAGTAGTAGGCCGAAGCACACTCGGGATCCAGATCGATGGCCTGGCTCAGAGCCGCGGATGCGGACTCGTACAGGCCCTTGCGGTAGAAGACGAGACCCAGGTTGAGATAGACGTCGGCGCTGTCGGGCGAGATCCGGAGAGCCGTCCTCAACTCGGCCTCGGCCTCCGTGTAGTGGCCCATGGCTCCCAGCAGCGCACCGATGTTGCTCAACAGGCGGACGTTCTCGGGCTCCAGCTCCAGGGCCGAGCGGTACTCTTCGAGCGCCCTCGCGCTCTGCCCCAGGCGGTCGTAGGCGTAGCCCAGGTTGTTGCGGGCCTTGATGTGCCGCGGGTCGCGCCGCAGCACCTCCCGGTACGTCGATGCGGCCTGATCGAACAGTCCCTCTTCCGCCAGCTCCCGGCCCTTGCGGTACAGCCGCTCAGTCTCGGCCTTCTCTTCGCTGGGCGACCAGGCCGCCTCCGGCTCGACCGCAGCCGCCTCCTCGGGTGTCTCCTCCTCCTCGGATGTCTCCTCCTCGGGCAACGCTTCCGGCTCGGGCTCCGCGTCGGGCTCAGAAACCGGCACGGGCGACGCTTCGGGCTCGGGCGCCGCCTCGGGCTCGGAAACCGCCTCGGGCTCGCCGGCGGCCTCGACTTCTTCGACCTGCCCTATCTCCTTCGCCTCCTGGAGCTCCTCTGCGTCCTCGTCGGACGGCATCGGCACGTCGTCCGCCTGCGCGACGGTCGGCTTCTTCCTCGTCGACGGCTGAGAACGTCCCCCACCGCTACGACTACGACTCGGCATCCCCACTCCTTTCTCCAACCGATGTGGCCAGCCAGTCGAGGTACGCCCTCGATCCGCCCGTCACCGGCAGGATGACAAACTCCGGCACATCGTACGGGTGCAGCTCGATCGTCCGCCGCTCCAGCTCGGCGGTCCGGCCGGCCGTGCTCTTGATCACGGCCAGGGCCTCGGGCTCGGCGTTGACCTCACCCTCCCATCGGTATACGGAGGTTACGGTCGGAAAGACGTTCACGCAGGCGGCCAGACGCTCCTCGACCAGGCGCCGGCCCAGATCCAGAAGGGTATTGGTGTCGGGACCCGTAACGAGGACTACCACCGCCTGTGCGTTCATAACTCAGCCGGCCTCCAACTCCGCCTCCGCCTCCGCCTCCGCGTAGACGGCGTCAATCCGTGCCGCATGGGCCGCGGCGATGATCTGCCGCCTCGGCTTCAGCGTCGGAGTGAGCTGCTCGTTGTCGATGGTGAACGGCTCGCCGACCAGCAGAATCCGCTTGGGACGCTCGTGGCGCGCGAAGTCCTCGACGCGCCGGAACACGTCGCCTTCCACCAGGTCGTGCAGCGACCGCTCGTCGACGAGGCGTACCCGGTCCGCCTCGGTGATCGCGCGCCCGGGAAGGACGACCTTGTACGCCTGCAGGCTGGCAACGATAACGGCCAGCGGGAACTTGCGCTTGTCCCCCAGCACGACCACCTGCTCCACGAACGGGGAGCGCGCTATCCGTTCCTCGATGGGCTGAGGCGCCACGTTCTTGCCCGCGGCAGTGACGATGAGATTCTTCTTCCGGTCGGTGATCCTGAGGTAGCCGTCCGCGTCCAGCTCTCCGATGTCCCCCGTGTGCAGCCATCCGTCTTCGGTGATCGCCTTCCGGGTCTCTTCCGGGCGGCCGAAGTAGCCCTTCATCACCTGGGGGCCGCGGATCAGGATCTCTCCATCGTCGGCGATCCGGATCTCCGTTCCGGGGATCGGTGGCCCCACGGTGCCGAACCGGATGTCGTTTGCAGGGTTGACGTTGGTCACGGGCGACGTCTCCGTCAGGCCGTATCCCTCGATGACCGTCATCCCGCCCGAGTAGAAGAAGCGCGCGATCTCCGGCGAGAGGGGCGCGGCACCGCTGACGAAGTAGCGCACCCGGCCGCCCGTGCGCTCGCGCAGCTTGCTGAACACCGCGCGGTCGGCGAACCGGTACGCCGCCTGCAGGCCTCGGCCGATCCTCTTGCGGGCCAGCCGCTTCGCAGCGTACCGATCGCCAACCCGCCTGGCGGCGCGGAACGCCAGCTTCTTCGCCGGGCTGCCGGCCTCCACGGCCTCTACCACGGCGGCGTAGAACTTCTCGTACAGCCGGGGCACGGCGATCACGACGGAGGGACGTACCTCGCCCATGTCCCGTACCACCGTGAGCACCGACTCGGCGTAGGCGATCTCGGCCCCGGCGTGCCACATCACGAAGTGTCCCGCCGTTCGCTCGAAGCTGTGCGACAGGGGCAGCCAGCTCACCACCCGGTCCTCCTCCGAGATCGGGAGAGAACCCGCCGCGGCGACTGTGTTCGTGAACAGGTTGTGATGCGTGAGCATGACACCCTTGGGGTCGCCCGTGGTGCCCGAGGTGTAGATCAGCGTTGCCACGTCCGCGGGCCTGGCGCGCTGCGCGTATTCCTCGTATCCACCGGGCGGCTGTGATTCCTCCGCCCCCAACCGCTCCAGCTCGTCCAGCGTCACGACCTCGAGGTCGCTCTCCGCCCGGGCGGAGTCGAACAAGATCACGCGGTCCAGCTCCGCAAGCCCGTCGCGAACGTGGACGATCTTGTCCAGCTGTTCCTGGTCGGCCGCGAAGAGCGCCTTCACGCCGGCGTCCCGGAGGATGTACAGGACCTGGTCCGGAGGCAGTGTGGGGTAGACGGTGACCACGACCAGGCCGGCCATGATGCATGCCCAGTCCGCCAGGCCCCAC
>JBDGYE010000131.1:0-4188 GCA_039584255.1 Gemmatimonadota bacterium | reverse complement strand
CGCTCACGCTCGACGGCGAGTGGATTCCGAACCCGATGGTGATCACCGATCGCTTCCTGGACGAGTTCGGGAACGTCGTGTGCGGAGACTTCAAGCGAGGGTCCGAGCGCGAGGCCGCCAAGGAGATCCTCTCTCACGCCAAGAGCGACCTCACGAGGCTCGACGGGGCGGTGGAAGCGCTGTGCACCAAGCTCCTCATGCTGATGCCGGACTGCACCTCGAAGACTATCAACAGCCTGCGGAAGCACAAGCAGTGGCATTGGGACAACACCAGCGTGACCAACAGGGAGTGGCTGGCCCTGAACATGATGACGGAGGCCATGGCAGGCTTCCGGGCGTACAACGAAGGGCCCAGGGGAAGGCGCGAGGTAGACTTCATCAAGCTGCGTCAGCTGCTTGCCGAGGGACACCCGTGGGACGATGAGATGCTGCGGGCCATCTCGCCCCAGTATCAGCAGGAGTCGCCGGGCGCAGAGGGGTGAGCCCTCTCGCGGCCGGAATCCGGAAACCGGAAGAACGGGAATGGACCTGGGACTCGAGGGGCAGAGCGCCATTGTAACGGGCGGCCGATCCGGCATCGGAGCGACCATTGCCCGCTCGCTGGCGCGGGAAGGCTGCGATGTGGCGATCGTCGACCGGGTCGTCGATGAGGAGGCACTCCGCCTGGTCGCGGAGATCGAGGCGATGGGGCGGGGGGCGATGGCCATCGAGGCGGACGTCAGGGGTCACGAGGAAGCACGCAGGGTTGTCGACGCCGTCCTCAGCGAGGTCGGTCGGCTGGATATCCTGGTATGCAACGCGGGTATCAACCGCGACGGCGTGATCTGGAAGATGTCCGAGGAGCAGTGGGACACGGTCATCGACGTCAATCTCAAGGGATACTTCAACTACAACAAGGCGGCCGCCTCGGTCTTCAAGGATCAGCGCAGCGGGAAGATCGTGAACATCGCCTCCATCAATGGCCTCCGGGGCAAGTTCGGCCAGGCCAACTACGCGGCCTCCAAAGCAGGCGAGATAGCGATGAGCAAGGCGCTGGCCAGGGAGCTGGGCAAGTTCAACGTGAACGTCAACGTGGTCGCGCCAGGAATGGTAGCGACCGAAATGGTGAGACAGCTTCCCGCCGGATTCATCGAGCAGGCCATCGACGAGAGCGCGCTGGGCCGGCTCGGGTCGCCGGAAGACTGCGCGGACGCCGTGGTCTTTCTCTGCTCGGAGCGCGCTCGGCATATCACCGGTGAAGTGGTCAAGGTCGACGGCGGCCAGTACATGTAGCGGCGGAACGGGAGCCATGCACAGAGTCGGGATCATCGGCATCGGGCACGGCGTGTTCGGGCACCGGAGCGACTGCTCGGTGCAGGAGCTGGCGTTCGAGGCGTTCCGCGCCGCCTTGGAAGACGCCGGCATAGAGCGCCAGGAGGTGGATGCTTCAGTTATCGGCGCCGTGCCGGAATACCACAAGCAGCGCTCCCTCGCCGGAGTCGTGCAGGAGTACCTAGGACTCCTGCCCAAGCCGACGTGGCTGACGGAGGTCGCGTGCGCCTCCGGGAGCGCCGCCGTGCGGAGCGCCTGGATGGCGATCCGTGCGGGAGTGCACGACGTCGTGGCGGTCATCGGGTGCCAGAAGATGACCGAGCTCACGACGGCGGAGATCCTGGCTCTGATGGGCCGGGTCGGGGAGGTCCAGTGGGAATCCGGTTTCGGCACCACGTTTCCCGCCTACTACGCCATGTTCGCGAGGCGGCATATGCACGAGTATGGCACCACCCGGGAGCAGCTGCTCGAGGTCGCCATCAAGAATCACCATTACGGGGCCCTCAATCCGTATGCGATGTTCAGGAAGGAAATCACGCGCGAGAAGGCCCTGGCGTCGGACGAGGTGGCGAGTCCCTTCCACGTCTATGACTGCTGTGCGAACGCCGACGGGGCCGCCTGCGTGATCCTGGCAAGCGAAGAGCGGGTCAGGGCCCTGCCTGTGCAGCCGGTCTGGCTGTCCGGCCTGGGCTGTGCAACGGCCAGCATGTCGGTCCTGCACCGCCCGAGCCTCACGGGCCTACCAAGCGCGGAGCGCGCGGCCGCGGAGGCCTACGGGATGGCCGGGGTCGGGTCCGACGAAATCGAGGTCGCGGAAGTCCACGACTGCTTCACCATCGCCGAGATCATGGCGTACGAGGACCTTGGCTTCTGCAAAAAGGGCGAAGGCGGCCCGTTCGTCGAGGACGGTCAGGCTCGCATAGGAGGCAGGGTTGCCGTAAACGTGGACGGAGGCCTGAAGGCGAAGGGACATCCTATCGGGGCCACCGGTGTGTCCATGATCTACGAGATCTGCAAGCAGCTGCGGGGCGAGGCCGGAGATCGGCAGGTTCCTGACGCGTCAGTCGGCCTCACGCACAACGTGGGCGGGATCGGCCAATACTGCTTCGTACACGTGCTCACGAGGGATTGAGCGATGTTCAAATGGTTCGGTCTGGTGAATTACTCGCCGTACACGAAGGTAGCCGCGTTCGCGCAGCACCTGCGGGACGGTCGGCTGATGGCCTCCCGCTGCCTGAGATGCGGCCGGACCGTGTTTCCCCCCAAGGCCGACTGCGTGGAGTGCATGGGTGAAGAGTTCGAGTTCGTGGAGATCAGCGGCCGCAGCACACTGCACACGTTCACCAAGGTGGTTACGGCGCCGACCGGCTTCGAGCACCAGGCTCCGTACGTGGTAGGAGTCGTGGATCTGGACGAAGGCGGAAGGGCACTCGCCCGGTTCGGGGACACGCTCGACGAAGACGAGATCGAGATCGGCATGGAGTTGCAGGTGGTGCCGCGAATGCTGGAGGAGACGGAGGAGATCCACGTCTACTACAGTCTCGAGGCACCACAATGACCGGGATCCGGAACAAGCAGGGAGCAGGCCTATGATCGTGCGAGCGCTGTTGGAGGACGGACTCGGCCGTGTCGTCCTGGACAACCCTCCGCTCAACATCCTCACTCGACAGGTCCTCGCCGAGCTGCGCGGCGAGCTGGATCGCCTGGCCGCCGAGCCATCGCTCCGGGTTCTTCTCCTCTCAGCCGAGGGAAAGCACTTTTCGGCGGGAGCGGACGTCGGAGAGCATCTCCCGCCGACGCATGAGGAGCTCATCCCGGAATTCATTGGCACCGTGACAGCGATCGAGGGTTTTCCTCTGCCGGTCGTCGCGGCGGTTCAGGGCAGGTGCCTTGGCGGCGGATTCGAGCTGGTGATGGCGGCGGACGTTATCGTTGCCAGTGAGAGCGCCGTGTTCGGTCAGCCCGAGATCGTGCTGGGCGTGCTTCCGCCAGCCGCATGCGCGCTGCTGCCGGACCTCTGCCCTCCCGGTGTCGCGGCCGAGCTGGTCTTCACCGGTGATACCCTCACCGCGACGGAGGCGGAGGGGGCCGGTCTGGTGCGGCGTGTCGTGCCGGACGAGGAGCTGGACGAAGTGGCGCTCGACCTGGCGCGGAGGGTGTCCAGGCACAGCGCCGCCGCCCTCAGAGTCGGGAAACGCATGCTCCGCGGAGCTCGAGGCTCGGACCATGCCGCCGAGCTGTCACGGGCCGGCCAGCTCTACGTCGAGGACCTCATGAGCACGCAGGACGCCGTGGAGGGCCTGCAGGCCTTCCAGGAGAAGCGGAAGCCCGCCTGGAGCCACCGTTGAGCCGCGAGGCGACCCTCCGCCTGATGCCGGAGTGGGATGGACAGTCGCTGGACGAAGTGCTGGCGCGATGCCGCGATCTGGTCGAGGATCCGGACTTCCCGACCGTCCGGCGGTGGCGGGAGTCCGGAGGCAAAGTCGTCGGCCACTTTCAGGTCTATTTCCCGGAGGAGATAGCACACGCGGCCGGCATGCTTCCGTTCAAGGTTCGAGGCGCTCCGGTCGAAGCTACGAGGGCCGACTCGCGCTTCGGTTCCTACCTGTGCTCGATACTGAAGACGTCTCTGGAGCTCGCGCTCACCGGAACGGTCGAGCTGGACATCTTCGTGACTCACCCGATCTGCGACGCCGCGCGAAATCTGGCCGGCGTGTGGGGGCGTAACTTAGAGTATCCCTGCCAGATCCTGTACCTCCCGCAGAACGCCAACTCCTCCCACGCCGCCGCCTACCTGCGAGGGGAGTACGCACGAGTGCGCGGCACTCTGGAGGATATCGGGGGACGGAAGATCGGTGACGCGGCACTGCGCCGCTC
>JBDGYE010000071.1:0-16810 GCA_039584255.1 Gemmatimonadota bacterium | reverse complement strand
TGTTCATGCTACACCTGTTGGATCACCCCCTGTACGGGGCACACGACGGTCTGGTGAAGGGGCAGAATACAGACCTGTGAAGGGCAACGACCGCTCCCATGTTCGGTTCGGCGGCCGTGGCTTAGAGTCGGAACCGAGGCTAGCTTTCTACCGACCCCTGAACTCAGTCCACCCGACTCCAGTGGCATCACGTTCGTCTCGACGTTAGCCGTATCAAGATCGCGTCGGAGGAGAAGGATCTCATCTGGAGGGAATCGGACAAGCGTAGTGGGCCCCGGACGAAGACGGGGAAGTCTCGGGAGGTTCCCATGACGCCCCGGCTTCGTCAGGCGATGAAGGACCACTTCGCGCGGTTCCGGTTCGCAACCTACGACGGCGAGCGGTCTCCTTGGGTTTTCCATCACCAGAACACCTGGAGCACCTGCTAGGCCGGCGACCGGATCACGACGTTCCGCAAGCGCCTCACGAAGGCGCGTGACGACGCGAAGCTGCCTGCGGGATTCCGGTTCCACGATCTCAGGCACCGCCGAGTCACGAGCTGGCTTGGGACGACAAGAGGCCGTCCTCGTGAAAGAGGCCGTGGGGCATTCGACGCTCGCCATGACGATGAAGTGTACGCAGCTCGCGCGGGAGCACCTGCGGGCGCTCGTGGAGCCTGTTCCCGAAGCTGAGTTGTCCAAGAAGTTGTCCCTCGGCGTTTCCGCCGTATCTAACTGACGACATAACAAGACGATCCAGCGCGAAGACCCGACAACTTATAGACGGGCCGTCTATAGGACGATATCGTGGTCCGAGTTTCCTACGGCGAACCACCGATCGCCCGCCGGAGACCGGCTGCAGGATGGCTTGAACTGGCCGCGGCCCCAGCCCTGCGGTCGTGCGACCATACTAGGAGGACGCCATGACCTTCGTTTCCGAGCTGGCTCCCAGCGACCTGTGGACACACTTCGACCACATCCTGACCATACCGCGAGGCTCGAAGAAGGAAGACAGGGCCCGTGCCTACGTTATACGGATCGCTGAGCGTGCCGGCCTCGAGTTTAAGCAAGACGCGACGGGCAACGTCGTCGTTCGAAAGCCCGGGTCGGAAGGCAAGGATGACGCCCAGGTGACCATCCTGCAGGCTCACCTCGACATGGTGCAGGAGAAGAACTCCGACGTCCAGCATGATTTCGATAACGACCCGATCGAGCCGGTGCGCGACGGTGACTACCTGAAGGCCAACGGGACCACTCTCGGCAGCGACAATGGCATTGGCGTCGCCGCCATGCTGGCCATCATGGAGGATGATGAACTGGTGCACGGGCCGCTCGAGTTCCTGTTTACCATCGATGAGGAGACAGGGATGACAGGTGCCGCGGGTCTCGCCGACGGCATGCTTCAGGGTCGACAGCTCATCAATCTGGACTCGGAAGAGGAGGGAGTGCTGACGATCGGCTGCGCGGGGGGTGCGGACACCCACCTCCATCTTCCAGTCGACAGCACGGCCGTCCCGGACTTGGCACACGCCATTGAGGTACGGGTCTCCGGGATGAAGGGTGGTCACTCCGGCGTCGACATCCACCTGCAGAGAGGGAATGCGATCCAACTCCTCGCGCGGGCGCTGTATGCAGCCTCGCTGGACGAGACGATCCTTGTGGGAGGGCTGGAGGGCGGAAACGCCCACAACGCGATTCCGCGTGAGGCCGCGGCCACCGTTGTGGTACCGAGCCGAGACGATAGCGACGGAGTTCGCGCACTGCTGGACCGCGAGCTGGGTGCGATCCGGGACGAATTCCGGCCGGCCGACCCCGAAATGAGTTGGGAGATCAAAGCTGCCGAGGCACCGCGCGATGCGTGGAGTGCCGAAGCGACCACTCGGGTCTTACAGCTGCTCACGGCACTGCCGCACGGCGTCATGAGCATGAGCTACGACATTCCGGGGCTCGTGGAGACCAGCACGAATCTGGCCGTCGTCAAGGAGGTGAACGGACGCCTCGAGGTTCTTGTGAGCATCCGTAGCTCGGTAATGTCGGCGCTTGCCGCGCTCCGACAGCGGATCCGTGCGGCCGGGGCGATGGCCGGTTGTGAAGTCGAGGAGCATGCGGGCTATCCGGCGTGGCAGCCGGACGTGGACTCAAGAATGCTGCGCATCGTCAGGGACGTTCACGAAAGGCTCGCGGGCGAGCCCAAGATCGGGGCGGTACACGCCGGGCTCGAGTGCTCGATCGTGGCGGAAACGTATCCCGGTATGGACATGATCTCCTTCGGTCCGCAGATCGATTTCCCCCACTCTCCCGATGAGCGAGTGAAGATTCCCTCCGTGGAGGAGTTCTATACGGTGCTACTCGGCACACTGGAGGAACTGGCGTAGGAGGACGGACGAAATACAGCGCAGCGCTACGGTCCGCCGCCCAGCTCCCGTCGATAAGCGGCCTCGGCCTCGGAACCGAAAACCACGAACACGACCTCGTCGAGCTTCGGCTCGCCTTCCAGCCAACGCAGAACGGTCTGGACGGCGATTCGGGTGGCCCGGTCCAGGGGGAAGCCGTAGACCCCGGTGGAGATGGCCGGGAAGGCGATCGAGCGGAGCCCGGCATCTCGAGCCAGCCTCAGGGATTCTGTGTAACAGGAAGCGAGCAGCCGATCCTCGTCGCCGCCTCCCCCCTGCCACACGGGACCGACCGTGTGGATCACGTGGCGGGCAGGCAGCCGGTATCCTCCGGTAAGGCGTGCCTCTCCTGTCGGGCACCCGCCGACGGTCGCGCACTCCACCGCCAGCTCCGGGCCTGCAGCCCGGTGGATGGCCCCACACACTCCACCTCCCGGTGCCAGTCGGTCGTTCGCGGCGTTGACGATTGCGTCGAACGCCAGCTGCGTGATGTCACCCTGGTGGATCCGTATCTTCGCCTCCAGCATGGTTCCTCCATCGCCCGTATTTCGCGGCGGCCGGTTCTCTCGCCAGTCGGTGTGGCTCGGCACGGCCTTTCCGCTGCCCCTGCAAACGGCGGTCGTCTGAGGCTAATATGTGCTGGCGCCGTCGGCGAACGCGGACGGCTGCTTCTTAGATCGGCGCCCGAGAACAGGAGACCCGGATGGTTCTGAAGCGCGGAGAAGTCATCGGCTGGTGGGTGTGGGTCGTCGTGATCTGGGTCTTTCTGGCGTGGGTCTTTCACGACTTCTGGTGGTTCCGACCCCTCTGGCGCCAGTTCTTCTGAGTGAACCGATGCAGCTGCACCGCCGCACGCTCGAATTGAGCACCAGCGGAACGACGGATGTCGTCGACCTGACCGACGAAGTCGAGTCGTTCGTGCGCGACTCGGGAATCCTCCATGGGATGCTCGTCGTCTTCGTCCCGGGATCCACGGCCGGGGTTACGACAATCGAGTTCGAGAGCGGTGCAGTGGCCGATCTGAAGCGGGCGATAGAGAGAATCGTTCCGCGAGATGCCGAGTACGCTCACGACCTGAGATGGGGCGACGGAAACGGATACGCTCACGTGCGAGCGGCGCTGCTCGGTCCCTCTATTACGGTCCCGATACGGGACGGGCGTCCCGAGACCGGGACGTGGCAGCAGATCGTCCTGTGTGACTTCGACAACCGCCCGCGCCGGCGTCAGGTCTCGTTACAGGCTATGGGCTGAGAGGGCAGGGGAGTACTGCGTCGCCATCGAGTGGGCCAGTCTTGATTGGGGGACCACCGTCGGGATCGATACACATGTGGGAAGCCGCCTACATAGGTCTCTCCGCAGCAGAACTCTCGGACCGGGCCCAACGGGCGCTGCGGCTGCTCGAAGACTGTCGTCTCTGTCCGCGTGACTGCGGAGTAGATCGGCTCGCCGACCGCTGGTCGGCCTGCAAGACCGGCAGATACGCCGTTGTGAGCAGCTACTTCGCCCATTCTGGCGAGGAGGACTGCCTTCGGGGCTGGAACGGTTCGGGGACGATCTTCTTCGTCCACTGCAACCTCAGGTGTGTCTTCTGCCAGAACTTCGATATCAGCCAGGGCGTTAAACCCTCTTCGTCGCGGGGCTCACCGCCCGACCGGCTCGCCGCGATGATGCTGGAGTTGCAGGCGCAGGGCTGCCACAACATCAACTTCGTCACCCCCGAGCATGTCGTCCCGCAGCTGCTGGAGGCTCTTGTGCTCGCAGTTCGGGAAGGGCTCACCGTTCCCTTGGTCTACAACACGAGCGCCTACGATTCTCTCGACAGCATCTCGTTAATGGACGGGATCGTCGATATTTACATGCCGGACTTCAAGTTGTGGTCGAAGGAGAGGAGTGGCCGTTACCTCAAGGCGACCGATTACCCGGAGGCGGCTCGCGCGGCCATCCTGGCAATGCACCGGCAGGTTGGTCCGCTGGTCGTAGATTCCGATGGTCTGGCTCGTCGGGGACTCCTCATCCGCCACCTCGTCATGCCCGGCTGCGTCGCCGAAACGAACGCGATCCTGGAGTGGATCGCCGCTGAGCTGGGGCCCGAGTCGTACGTGAATGTCATGGACCAGTATCGACCCGCGGCCAAGGTAGGGCGGGGCTGCTTTCCGGACATCGACCGTCAGGTCACCTCGTCCGAGTACCAGGAAGCCATCGCCACCGCCCGGAGCTTGGGACTTCGGCTGGATTCCCGTCGAAGCTCCTTGTCTCTGCGGTAACGAGAAGGACGCCGGCGCCCGGTCCAGTTACTCGGTGACGAGACCTCGAAGTGGGAGGAGGGCCGCACCGTAGCAGAGCAGAGCGGTGATCACGACGACCCGGAATCCGGCGTGGACCGCCACCGTAGTCGCCAGAGTCGCCCCTACCACCGAGGCGGCGCCATTCACGCCCCAAGCCCACGGAACCAGGACGTCGGCTCGGTCGGCCACCGTCTGCAGGCCCGTGGGAAACGGGATGCCCATCAGAAAGGCCATCGGTGCCAACGTAGCGAGGCTCGCGACCACCTTCGCCGACGCCGTCCACCCGGCCCACGCGTTGAACAGGGATGGAAGGACGACGAGGTAGAGGGCGGACAGCACAGCCAGCAGAGCCACTACGGTGCCCACGCGGCGCAGCTGGCGGCGCCGGTGCCGGTCCGCCCACAGGCTTCCGAGACCGGAGAAGAAGAGAAAGGCTGCCAGGACGACCCCTACGGCGTACAGCGGGTGGCTCAGAAACAGCATCATCTTTTGGATGAAGGCAATCTCAAGAAACATGTAGGCCAGTCCCAAGAGCGCGAAATAGCAAGATACGGCGCCGCGCGACGGGGCTCCGGGCCGGCGCCTCAACAACAGCCACAAGGGCAGCAGCACGAGGAGCAGGGAGGCCAGAGCCGCCTGGGCCACCGTGGCCACGAGGACCAGGTATCCCCATTCCACATAGTAGACCCAGTCGCGTCCGGCACTGCCAACCAGCGTCGGAAGGCTCCTCCAGCGGAAGAACCGGAAGAAGTAAGGCCTGTCATCTGTGGCCGGGCGCACGTGGAACGGGTAGTCGGCGAAGAAGCTCTCCGAGCCAGCGGACAGGATTCTCAGGGCACTCTGGTAGTAGACCGGTCCCTCGAGAACCGTGTACCGATTCACCTCGGCCGGGTCAAGTCCCGGGTGGTACACTCGATCGAAGCCGCGACTCTCTGCGAACTCGCGAACGAGCTCGACCCGTGGGTCATCAAGGGTAG
Organism: Gemmatimonadota bacterium; assembly: GCA_039584255.1. Classification (GTDB taxonomy): domain Bacteria; phylum Gemmatimonadota; class Gemmatimonadetes; order Palauibacterales; family Palauibacteraceae; genus JBDGYE01. Next base: position 11,177 of record JBDGYE010000071.1, on the reverse strand, counting down.
CCCTGGACACCACGATGGTCGCTGTATTCCACGAGCGAATGAATGCGACGTGGGCGGCCGGCTCCAGTCCCGCCAGCCGGCAGGCTTCGACCACGGTGGCGAACAGCTTGATGGCATCTCTCGGAGGGGTCTTCAGCCATCGCGTGATGGAGAGGACTCCCTCTCCGGTCAGCCGATCGAGATAGAGAGAGATCGCCTCCGTCGTGTACAGATAGCTCTCGCTGAGGGCGTAGACCCCTGCCGATGAGGCCGTGAATGCGTCCAGAAGCGAGATCTGGATTACGTCGTACGTCTCATCCTTCCTCGAGGCCAGAAAGCCCCGCCCCTCTGCCGTGACGAGCTCAACGTCGGGGCGCCCGTAGAGGCCGCCCGCGAACGGCGCCAGTGAGGCCACCAGTTCGGCCACCCCCGCGTCCAGCTCTACGGCCGTGACCGCGGCCGCCCCATGGTACAGGGCGCTCAGCACCTCGGTACCGCCGCCGGCCCCGACCACCAGCACCTCGGGACTGGCGACCAGCCGATAGGGGAGTGCGGACGTGACGTGGTCCAGGAACGCGAACCGCTCGACGGATCCCTCGAAGCGATGAATCGGAGAGATCGAGCCGCCATCGAAGAACATACCAATCTGCTCCGGCAACGCGCCCTGAGAGCGGACCGAGTAGCCCGCAATCTGACCCGGAGTCTCCCGAATGAGCGGAGATCTCACCGCGGTCAGCCGTGACAACGGGCTTTCCGTCTCGGCGACGATCTCGGCTTCAGGAAGCCGAAGGGTATACGACAGGCCCTTGTACTCCGACAGCCGGATCGCCACCGGGCCGCGCGCGGCCACGGCGGCGGCGGCGGCCAGGAGGACGATGGCTCCGGCGGCGCTCCATCGACCCGCCCCGCGCCCTGCCAGCAGGAACACCCCGGACGCCACCGCGGCCAAAAGATAGGGCATCCCGTGTGCCGGAAGGATGAACAGCGCCGCGACGACGAGCGCCGCGCCTAGACCCGATCCCAGCAGGTTGGCATAGTAGACACGTCCTACAGTGGCCGGCCGGAGCAGGAATCCCAAGGCGATGCACCAGGAGGTCAGGAAGAACGGCACCGACAGCACGGCGTACAGAGAGAACAAGTGCAGGACCTGCCGTGGCTGTGTCGCCAGCTGGAGAGTCTCGAACGGAATGCTCTGGCTCAGCTCGTAGCAGCCGACCAGCGATAGAGGCAGCATCAGCGCGCCCGTTCGGAACAGGGTCGCCTCTCTCCCGATGATCCGATTCCGAAGCAGTCCAAGCGCGGTCCCGCTGGCGGCGAAGCCGAGAAGGGCCATGCTGATGATCATGTACGCGAAGTGATGCCACTGCGCGATGGAGAAGATGCGAACCAGCGCGATCTCGAAGGCGATGCCTACGCCGCCGATGGCGAGGACCGCCGTGAGCAGGAATGGGGGAGCCTCGGAAGCGGGTGGCCGGCTGACTGCCTCATCCGAGACCTTGCTGCTCCTGTCAGACACCGGAGTCACCTCGCGCAGCCCGACTGCAGGTCACTGCCACCGCGTAAGCGGAACGAAGCGCACGGCCCCGACATTGCGCTGAACGCCGGTGCCATCGCGCCGCTTTACCACCAGCATGAGGGCCTGGACCTGGAAAGGCGCTCCCACCGGAATGACCATCCGCGCACCCGGCTTGAGCTGGTCAACGAGGGGTGGAGGGATGTGGCTCGCGGCCGCCGTCACCACGATTCCGTCGAACGGCCCTTTTTCCGGCCACCCGAAATAGCCGTCTCCGACCTCTACCGTAACGTTGTCGTAGCCGAGCCTCGATAGACGATCGCTGGCTGTCCTGCCAAGCGGCTCGACGATCTCCAATGTGAAGACGCTGTCCACGATCGATGAGAGTACCGCCGCCTGGTAACCCGATCCTGTCCCGACCTCCAAGACGACGTCACCGCGACGGACGGCCAGCATCTCCGTCATGGCGCCTACGATGTAGGGCTGCGAGATCGTCTGGCCGTACCCGATTGGGAGCGGCCGATCGCTGTAAGCGGAACGGACGTCAGATTTGCGGACGAAGGCGTGGCGTGGAACCGTTCGCATGGCCTCCAGTACCGCCTCGTCGGTCACGGGCGAACGACCCCCGAGACTCGAGGCGATCTGCTCGCGCACCATCTGCAAGCGTGCCTCCCGATACTCCGTCTCCTGGGCGTAGGAGAGCGTGGCAAACACGAGGGAGAGAAATACGGTCAGAGCTTTCATCTCGTCCGCCCCCGACCAGTGGGAGGAACGCTCCGGTCTTGTGGGACTGGCGATGACATCGGCCGGATCGTTGACGACTGCGTACCTTCAAACATAGCATTGTGGGGGCGGCCGTGCCGCCGCGAAGCGCCGCGAACCGCAAGGAGGATTCAATGGCCGAGGCGAGAAGTAGCAAGAAGAGGACTTATATCATCCTGATCGTGATCCTCCTCATCATTCTGGCGATCACGTACCTGTAGACGCGCCCCGGAAAAGACACGAAGCCAGCGGGTAGAGCCGGCGCCCCGTCTGGACAGGCGGCCCGACCCGGCTCACTAGATTATGGCGGACTGCCCCGGTGCGGTCCTGCCGCCATCCCTACACGCTCACAGAGCCGCTCTCCCACCCGGGCTCGTCGTTACTAGTGCGCCCAGAGCGACCGCTTTGGATGAACCAGGTCATGATCCCAAGCATCGCCGCGATCGTCAGCAGAGCCAGAATTTCCTGCGCGTATCCCGGCAGATCGAGCGGGAACCCCTCGATTCGCTCCCCACCCCGAAGTGCCACCCACAGCGCCAGGAGAACGCCTGTGAGCCCACCGCCACCCACCAACCCCGAGCCGAACAGAACACCGCGCTCCCGGCGGCGCTCCGCCTCGGCAGCCGGCTGCCCGCGGGTCAGAACATACCTGAGCAGCCCACCCAGAAAGACCGCAGCCATGGTGTCGAGCGGCAAGTAGACGCCTACGGCGAAAGCCAGCACCGGAACCTTGAACATCGACGCCGCCAGACCGATCCCGATCCCGATGAGTATCAGGAGCCAGGGCAGATTCTGATCCAGAACGCCGTCGATGACGAGCTTCATCAGAACGGACTGCGGAGCTGGAAGCTCCGCACCGCCCAGGCCACCCGGCACGTTTGCATGGAGCAGCATCACCACCAGAGCTACGACCCCGGCGGATGTGATGACACCAATTAGCTCGCCGATCTGCTGATACCGCGGCGTGGCTCCGAGGATGAACCCCGTCTTCAGATCCTGTGACGTGTCTCCCGCTATGGAAGCCGCGATCGCCACGGCCGTTCCGACCATCAGCGCCGTAGCCTTGCCCGCCATGTCCGTCCACCCAAAGGCCAGGAAGACGAGGCTGGTCCCGAGCAGCGTGGCGATCGTCATTCCGGACGTCGGATTCGACGTGACCCCCACAAGTCCTACAATCCGCGAGCTGACAGTGACGAAGAAGAAGGCGAATACGGCGATCAGCAACGAGGCAATCGCCCTCACCGGGATAGAATCCAGGTAACCGAGGATTCCTGGAACGAGCGTCAGCACGGCCAGTATGGCTAGTAGAATGAAGAGAACGGTTCGGGCCGAAACATCCCTATCGGTTCGATCCGGCGCCGGGAGAAGTTCCCCGGCCCGCCGCGTGATCTGTCGAACGCCCAGCCGGAACGACTCCACCATCGTCGGTATCGAGCGAATGAGCGTGATCAGCCCACCCGTCGCTACGGCGCCGGCACCTATGTACCTGATGTAGCGGTTCCAGATCTCGGGTGCGGACATGTCCCGAATCAGCTTCTCCGTCTCCGGGAACAGGGGCTCGGAGAGGCCGGAGCCCCACAGGTAGATCGCCGGGATGATAATCAGCGCCGATAAGGCGCCTCCGGCCACCATCACGGTAGCGATCCGGATTCCCAGGATGTACCCCACGCCTATCAACGGCGGCGACACGGCGATGGACACACTGGCCCGGACCGGCAGAAAGACTTCGAAGACGTCACGGACGACCTTGAGGCCGTCGGTGAGGAGCTTGAAGGCCATCCCGATCCCGATACCCCAGAAGACTCCGGCAGCCTGCTTTCCGCCCTCTTCGGCCGCGACCAAAACTTCGGCGCATGCCATCCCCTCGGGATACGGCAGCTTTCCGTGCTCTCCCTTGATCAGGTAGCGTCGGAGCGGGATCATGGCCAGCACCCCGATGAGACCACCGCACATCGCCAGCAGACTGATCTGGGCCCAGGCCGGACTCAGACTCCACATGAACAGCGCCGGAATCGTGAACAGCACCCCCGAGGCGACGGAGGAGCTGGCGGATCCAACCGTCTGCGACGTATTCGTCTCGAGGATGGAATGGTCGAGCCCGAGAGCCTGGAAGAGACGAAAGGCGACCACGGTCAGGACGGCGACCGGAATCGACGTGCTTATGGTGAGGCCCGCCTTGAGTCCCAGGTACGTGTTCGCGGCTCCGAAGATTAGGCCCAACACGGCTCCGGTCAGCACGGCCTTGACGGTGAATTCCGTCAGCGACTGCCCTTGTGTGTAGGGAACGTACTCCTGCCCTTCGTCGATGACGTAGGCCGTCGGCGGCAGTTTCTTTCCCGACATCGAGGACTCCGATTGTATGGGTAGCGGACCTGGGCGCACTCTCCACGCGCCTGGGCCCCTGGACGACTGCCAAGCTCGCCGCGCGAGGCGGCCACGTCAAAGATCCCGAGTCACTGCTGCCGTATCCGCGGCCGGTGGCCGGTTGCCCCTGCGCCTGGCCAGGCTCACTTTGGGCGCTTCCCGGACTGAGATCCGACCTGCAAGGAGCACACTAGATGCCTGCTAAGAGGGGAATAGAGGTGCCAGGCGCACTTCTCGCCGTCGTCCTGATAGCCGCTTGTGCTTCGAGCGGAGGAGGCGGGAGCACGCCGTCCGTGGACCTGGAGGCCGTCGAGGCCGCACCCAGCGTCGGGGCGGAGATGGCCGCCGAGACCATCACGGCGGAGGAGATGTACGAGCACGTCGCCTATCTCGCCTCGGACGAGTTGGCCGGACGTGACACGCCGAGTCCCGGACTGGAGATGGCCGCCGCGTATCTGGCGGAGTCCTTCGCTTCGTACGGGCTCGAGCCCGCCGGTGACGACGGCTCGTTTCTCCAGCGATACACCTACGAGAAGAAGTCCCTCGATCTCGACGGCCTAGACCTCCGCGCAGGGAAATCAGGCGAGGAGGAGTCGCTGGAGTACAGGTCGGACTTCTTCGTGATCGCGGGGGAGAGTGAGAGATCAGAAGCCGAGGTTCTCTTCCTGGGCAGGATCGAATCCATCCTCGAGGGTCTCCCGGACGGGGTAGCCGGCAAGACCGTCGTCGTCACGACGCCACCGCACGTGGGGATGGAGCTCGTTGTCGCCATGGTTGCGGCAAGGCGAGCTGAGGTCAGCTCTCTGGTCATTGTCCTGGCTCCCGAGCTCCCGGAACAGGTCGTGGGCGCCATCGCTGACCAGGTAGAGTCGGGGCCTCCAATGAGCATGCAGGCCCCGACGATGGGACTGCTCTACACGTCCGCGGCCTCGGCCATGGCTGCTGCCGGACACGATCTGGACGAGCTTGCCAGCATGGCCGAGGAGGGCTTGGATGCCCCTGCGCCTCTCGAGGGTCTCTCGCTCTCTCTGGCGGCCCCTCTCACGCGTGAGGTTTCCGAGCCGGCGAACGTCGTCGCGCTCGTGCGCGGGAGCGACCCCGATCTTCGGAACACGTACGTGGTCCTATCGGCTCATTACGATCACGTAGGCATAGGAACACCCGGTGCCGAGGGAGACAGTATCTACAACGGGGCCGACGACGACGCCTCGGGCACGGCCCTCCTGTTGGAAGTCGCGCAGGCCGTCGCCGCGCTCTCCCGACCGCCGGCCCGATCGTTGGTCTTCCTGGCCGTGAGCGGGGAAGAGAAGGGTCTCCTCGGCTCGACCCACTACGCCCAGAAGCCGACGGTTCCCGGTGTCATCGTGGCGAACATCAACCTGGACATGATCAGCCGGAACGCCCCAGATAGCCTGATCGCTATCGGCCAGGAGTACACCTCGCTCGGTCCTCTGTCGCATCGAATTGCCGAAGAGAACCCCGAGCTGGGCCTTCTGATCGCGTCGGATCCCGACCCGTCGGAGCGGGCGTTCCTTCGAAGCGATCACGTGAGCTTCGTGAAGAAGGAGATCCCCTCCATCCTCCTCACCACCTGGGATCACGAGGACTACCACGAGCCCTCGGATCATGTCGAGAAGATCGACCCGGACAAAGCCGCCCGCGTCGCACGCTTCACGTTTCTCCTCACGCATGCTGTCGCCAATAATCCGGTCGGCCCGAGTTGGAACGCGGGAAGCCTGGAGGAAGTGCAACGGATTCTCGAAAACTCGCCCTTCTAGGACGGGACACGCCGAAGACTGAATCGCAGGCAGCCAGCCCTCTCAGGGAGTCGGGTCCGTCCGCGATCACCCGCGACTGAGACAGCTTCCCGTAAGTGACACCGAGTACCGGCGCTCGTAGATTCCACTCTCCAGTAAGAGCTCGATCCGCCGTAGCATCATCCTCCAATCACGCACCGCAAGCGGAGGCAACGATACCATGTCCGCTTTGACTCGAATCGGCTCGCGGGTGACGCTGGCCGTGGCCGCCCTGCTGACGGCAGGGGCCCTACCCGTCTGGGGTCAGAGCCCGGCCGGAGATGTGCTGACGCCTCACTCGGTCGAGCGCCTCAGAAACGTCGGCCGCGTAACGGTCTCTCCGGATGGGCGTCGCGTGGCCTACTCGGTTTCGGTACCCCGTGACCCCTTCAACGAAGACGATGGCCCGGCCTGGAGTCATCTCTATATCTACGACCTCGAAGCGGAGACGACGCATCTTTATGTGGGCGGCGACGTCAACGTCACCGGGCTCGCCTGGACACCCGGCTCGGAAGCCGTCACCTACCTCGCGAAGAGGGCGGGGGACGAGGTCCGAGCACTCTACATGATTCCGCTCGGCGGAGGGGAGTCGAGCAGGCTTCTGGAGCACGAGACGGACATCGACTCCTATACACTGAGCCCGGACGCGAAGCAGGTCGCTTTCCTGGCAACGGATCCGGAGCCTGAGAGACGGCATGAACTCCGGAAGCTTGGCTTCAAGGCAGAGGCGTACGAGGAAGACGCCCGGTACACCCGCGTCTGGGTCGCCGATGTAAGCCCGGAACTGGGACTCGTGGGTGCCGACTCCCCGCGGCTGCTGGCCGTTCAGGGCAACGCCTCCGAGCTGCATTGGGCCCCCGTCGGGTCGAAGCTCGTGGTCGCCTTGGCTCCGACGCCGCTGGTGGACGACCACTACATGTATCGTAGGCTCCGGGTGCTCGATGCCGGGACAGGGGAAGTCGTGGCAGCAATCGAAAACCCCGGTAAACTGGGATCGGTGGCCTGGAGCCCGGACGGTCAACACATGGTCTTCATCTCGGCCCAGACGATCAACGACCCTGAGGAGGGACGGCTGGTCGTCGTCGACGCGAGCGGCGGAGAGATCAGAGACCTCGTTCCGGGTTTCGAAGGGCACTTTGTTACCGCAGCCTGGAAGGATGACCAGACCGTACTGTATCTGGCCAACGAGGGAGTGGAGACGACGGTGGGCGAGATCCGACAGGACGGAACCCGTCGCAGCACTATCGTTGAGGCTGGGGGTCCAATCTTGGGTTCGTTGAGTCTCTCGGCGGACGGCAGGACGATGGCGTTTGCCGGGGAGTCTCCGGCCCACCCCTTCGAACTATTCGTCCTGGACGATGGCGATCGGGTTCCACTCCGCGCCACCAACAGCAATCCATGGCTGGATCGGGTGCGTCTCGCCTCCCAGGAAGTCGTGCGGTGGACGGCTCGAGATGGCCTGGAGATAGAGGGTCTTCTCATCCGGCCATTGGACGAGGCGGCCGGCCGGCGGTACCCGCTCGTGGTCTACGTTCACGGCGGTCCCGAGGCCCACTCCCGAAATGGGTGGCTCACTTCGTATTCGCGGCCCGGACAGGTTGCGGCGGCCAGGGAAATAGCGGTGCTCTACCCGAACTATAGGGCCAGCACCGGACGGGGCGTCGAGTTCAGCATGCTGGATCACGCCGACATGGGAGGGAGGGAGTTCGACGACATCGTCGACGGAGTCGACCACCTGATCGAGGCGGGACTCGTCGATCCGGACCGGGTCGGGGTGACTGGCGGCTCTTACGGCGGGTACGCCACCGCCTGGCTCTCTACGTACTACAGTGACCGATTCGCGGCGGGGGTCATGCGGGTCGGAATCAGCAATCAGATCTCGAAGGTCGGTACGACCGACATTCCCGACGAGATGTTCCTGGTGCACAACCGACTGCGCCCGTGGGACGACTGGGAGCTGTTCCTGGAGCGCAGTCCGATCGCGTGGGCCCACCAGTCGCGTACGCCGCTGCTCATCATGCACGGAACGGAAGACAAGCGGGTGAATCCCGGCCAGTCGCTGGAGATGTACAGGCACCTAAAGCTCAGAGGGCAGGCACCGGTTCGTCTGATCTTCTTCCCCGGTGAAGGGCATGGTAACCGGAACGCCGCAGCACGTCTCGAGTCCAACCTCCGGACCATGAGGTGGCTGGAGCACTACCTGCTCGGTCCGGGGGGTGAGATGCCGGACCGCGACCTGGATCCCACGGAGGCGACGGGGGATGCTGCGACCGCGGCCTGGGAGCGTGGGAGTAGCCGGCGGGCATCGTCACAGTAAGCATGGAGAAGGAGCCTGCCGGCTGAGTAGCGCACGCGGGTTCCGACAGACGATTCAGCGGTTCCGGTCCGAGCGGACACCAGGGCGCGATGTCGGGAGGGCTCCTCGTTACTTGTCGGCCTTCCAGGGCTTCCGTGAGGGCCTGTCTTGTTCTTCCGTCTCGCGCGCGATTCTAACGGGTTCACCGTCCCGCCCGCCGCGCAATCCGGCTTCCGTCAAGTGTTCTGCGTCGGTCGCGGCGGGATCCGTCGGCAGGCTCGCGTCGCACGCCGCGGCGAGCATCAGGAGGCACGCCGTCAGCCCGCTCGCGATCAGTCTCGTCAATTGTCGGTTCAGCATCGTTTCCTCCGTCGCGTTCGGTCGTCCCCGGCTTGCTGGTCCGGCCTGTCTTCGTCGCTCGTCGGACTCGCCCACACGATGCTGGAGAGCCGTCACCGGGCCGTCGTGCCACCGTCACCCGTTGGACCGGCGGCGCCCCCGATCCTTGGTTGCCGCGGCCCGCATGCCTCACCGGAGCTCGACGCAGCCTGATAGTCCCTTTGCGGCTGGATTAGGTAGTCAGTCATGACGACGGACTCGGAGCGTTCTAGATCCGTCCCCGGAGATGGGGAGGTTGAACGTGTGGTTGCCGAGGAACTGAGTCCCGACCTTGAGGTGGTACGGTTTCTCGGCGGGGGCTCTGTCACTTCCGTCTATCTCGCACGCGAGCCAGCCCTTCGGCGGTTGGTGGCGGTGAAGGTGCTGAACCCAAGACACGCGCGGGACCCGAAGGCCCGCCTGCGCTTCCATCGCGAGGCGCAATCGGCAGCGCGCATATCACACCCGCACATAGTGTCCGTCTACCGCGTCGGAGAGATCCGCGGCGAGGTTCCATACCTGGTGATGAGGTATGTGAGGGGTCCGAGTCTGGCCGACCGACTGGCGGCACAAGGCCCGCTTCCGGTTGTCGAGGCGTGCCGGATAGTGGCCGACGTCGCATCCGCTCTGGAAGCCGCGCACGGGCTTGGTATTCTCCATCGCGATGTCAAGGCATCGAACGTTCTCTACGAGGAAGCGTCAGGGAACGTCTTCCTCACCGATTTCGGCCTGGCGGGAATCCTGGCCAGTGGCGACCAGCCGCAGGAACGCCTCACGACTGCAGGTCACATCATCGGCGACATGGCGTACCTAAGTCCGGAGCAGCTTCGCGGTGAGGAACCCACGGATCGGGTCGATGTCTACGGTCTCGGCCTGCTGGCCTACGAGCTCCTGACGGGCTGCGGCCCATTCGACTCGGCAAACGTGCAGCAGACTGTCGCCGGCCATCTCACGCAGGATCCGGAACCGCTGGTGACTTGGCGTGCTGAGATTTCCCCCGATATCGACGATGTGACTCTCCGCTGCCTGGCCAAGGATCCGAACCGCCGGCCGCGAGCCGGAGACGTGGCTGCTCGGCTCGCACGCCTCGGGGCGACGCAAATCACTAAGATCGAGTCGGATCTCGCGCTGGAACAGACAACTTCGGAGCCATCGGCGGAAGCAGCCCGCGCGGCGGCCTTCCGCCTCAAAACCCTTGGCAGCCTGGAACTGTTCGGCCCCGACGGGCGGAGCGTGATGTCCGTTCTGGCGCAGCCCAAGCGGGCTGCTCTTCTGGCTTATCTGGCGGTCGGCGGTGAGGGCGGCTTCAAGCGGAGGGATGAGCTGATCGGGGTCTTCTGGCCCGACGCCGAGCCGGACCGGGGGCGGCACGCCCTGCGCCAGTCCACGTATGTGTTGCGCCGGGCCCTGGGATCCGACGTTCTCCGGTCGCGAGGCGACGAGGAGCTCGGCGTCAGCGGGGCCAGCCTCGAGTGCGATGCCGTTCTGTTCGAACAGGCAGCCCGCTCGGGAGAGGATGTCCGTGCCCTGGGTCTGTACGCCGGTGACCTGCTGCCAGGCTTCTATCTGTCAGACTCGCCGGAGTTCGAGCACTGGCTCGATCAGGAACGGCTTCGCCTGCAGCGCCTGGCCGCCGGTTGCGCCTGGCGCGTGGCGGAAGCAACGGAGGCGGAGGGGAACAAGGTCGAGGCAGGCAAGTGGGCCTGCAAGGCGGTCGAACTCACGCCGCTCGACGAAGGGACGCTTCACCGCCTCATCGAATTGCTCGACCGTACCGGCGACCGCTCAGGCGCCGTACGTGCCTACGAGCACTTCGCGCGCCGGCTCGCCGAAGAGTACGAGACCCAGCCGTCCTCACAAACCCAAGCGCTGATTGCGCGTGTTCGGAATCGGGAGTAGGACTCCGCCGTGTCCGAACGCGGCCGTCTTCAGATCTCCCGCACCCGCTCGGTAAAGCCGCGCAGACGCAGGGCGAATCCGACCGACCCTATGACAAGACCCACTCCGAACACGGCCGCAGCCAGCGATCCCTCGCCCCCCTCAAGCGCCAGCGCGGCCGCGACCAGAAGGGTGACGAAGACCAACGAGA
>JBDGYE010000070.1:0-17670 GCA_039584255.1 Gemmatimonadota bacterium | reverse complement strand
GTTGCTGTCTGACATCGTAACCATCCTACGCTGAATCGTGAGCCAGGTGGTCGAGACGGCCGGGCCGTCTCCTGTTCCGGCCCTCTCCAATGTAGACTCGCCGGTGGGGCCGTTCAACCAAAACGGCCCTCAGGTGCGGGGTTTCCCTACTACCCTTTCGTACGCTTCCGGGTCCCAGATCGGGCGCGCGTCGGCGTTTGCCACTTCGAGACCGAGATAGAAGAGCAGCCGCCCGACACGTGACATCTTCTCGTAGTCGATCCTGTCGGCCTCGTCCGATGGCCGGTGGTAGTCCGCGTGCGTGCCGCTGAAGAAGAAGAGGATCGGCACTCCCCTGCGCGCGAAATTGTAGTGATCCGCCCGTGTGTAGAAGCCCTCCTCGGGCCACGGGTCGTCGATGATTGCCATATCGAGCTCGGGATGGCCGGCGGCGAGGCTCTCCACCAGGGGGCCGAGGCTCGACTGGTTCTTCCCGACCGCCACGATCGTATCGGGCCAGTTCCGTCCCACCATGTCCAGGTTGATGTTGGCTACGGTCTTCTCCAGCGGGAAGGTCGGATGCTCGACATACCAGCGCGAACCGAGCAGTCCATCTTCTTCGCCGCTCACGGCCATGAAGATGAGCGACCGGCGCGGCGGAGAGTCCAGGCTGGCGAAAGCCTCCGCGAGCTCGATCACGGTCACGGTCCCCGATGCGTTGTCGTCAGCGCCGTTGTAAACCGAGTCTCCGTCCACGGGCCGATCGACGCCGACGTGGTCCATATGCGCGGTGAAGAGGACGTATTCGTCGCGCAGCTCCGGATCCGACCCCACCAGGACGCCGATGGCGTTGGGTGCCTCGGCGATATCTACCTCGCTGGCGGTTGCCATCTCGGCCGTCCACCCGTCGGTCGGCTCGCCCCTCGCCGTGGCCCGCGCCAGGGAGGCCGGCAGCGCGGACTGGGCTACCACCAGCACTGGCACGCCGCTCCCCTCGAGTTCCCCAAAGACCGCGCGCTCACCGCTTCGAATCTCGCGCAGCCGGTCGAAGTACTGCTGCGGTACGTCCACAACCACCAGCACGCCCGCAGGGCGGGCCGCGTCGATGGATTTCGACATCCCGCCGCCGAACACCTGGCGTACGTTTCCGGTCGTCGCCGTGATCAGGGCCACCTGGCCCGAAGCGTCTCCCATCCGAGACATCGATTCGACGTGCACCAGCTCGCCAGCCGCCTCGATCCGCCCGAGGCTGTGCTCGACGAAGTACTCCTTGCCGTAGGCGAGGCGATGCTCGCCCTCGGGTCCGCGAAGGATCAGGTGGTGCGCATCCTCCGGGCCCTCGCGAAACCGCGTCAGCGGGTAGAGCTGCAGGAACCCATCGCCCGCGCCCGGCGAGAGGCCGAACGAGGCGAACTGCTGTCCGATATAGCGCGCCGTCTCCATCAACTCGGGGCTCGGCGTATCCCGACCTCGCATCGAGTCGTGGGCCAGGACTCCCATGTGCCTCTCCAGATCGCCGACGGTGATCGTCACCGCAGCCCTCTCCGCCACTTCCCTGTCTCCCTCCATCTGCCCCCTCGTCTCCGGGGCGAGCGCCAACAGCACCGCGCCCGCCGCCCCAACGGCCACCCACATCCTCATCGTCATTCCCTTTCTAGTTGATTCCGCAAGGAACTCGTCGCGTGCGATGTCCCGTCCGCCGCCAGGAACATCCGGTCCGTTGCGGGTGTGCTACCCCACCCGGAGCCGGGTGTCAGCCGCGGCGCAGGCTTGCCGCCGCCCGGCCGACGTATCATCTACGCCGGTGGGGTCGTCGTGTCGAGACGACCTGGCACCTGAATGAGAACACGCGAGCGTGCGAGATGGATGCCCCGGACAGACCATCCGGGCGGTCCGCGGTTCCGGCAGCCTACGGAAGCCACCGGGCGGATCGCCTCGACCCGCTGGTCCTGGCCGCCCTCGGCCGGCTGGAGCTCGTGGCGCGTGGAGTCGTCGAGGGATTCCTGATCGGGCTGCACAGTTCCCCCCACCGCGGCTTCTCCGTGGAGTTCGCCGAGAACCGCCCGTACTACACGGGCGATGATGTCCGCTTCATCGATTGGAGGATGTTCGCCCGCTCGGACCGCTACTTCATCAAGCAGTACGAGGAGGAGACCAACCTCAGGGCCTACATGCTCGTGGACGTCAGCCGCTCGATGGCCTGGACCTCGGATTCATCCCGGACGGTGTCGAAGCTCGAGTACGCTCGTCTTCTGACCGCGGCGCTCTCGCTGCTGCTGCTCCGACAGGCCGATGCGGTGGGACTCGTTGCCTTTGACGACGGCATCCGGGAGCACGTGGAGCCGAGGGCGGCCCGGCAGCATCTCTCCAGGCTACTGCGGGCGCTGGTGGCCCTGGAGGAAGGGGGAGCGACCGACGCGGGCGCGGCGATCCGCGAGGTCGCAGTTCGGCTCCGCAGGAGAGGTCTGGTCGTTCTCGTGTCCGACCTTCTGGTAGAGCCCGAGGAGACCCGCAAGGCCCTCCACTATCTTCGGCACCGAGGACACGAAATCCTCGTCTTCCACCTCATGGATCCGGCGGAGAGAGATCTCCCGGCCTCGGGTGATGCGCTCTTCTTCGACCCGGAGTCTCGAGAGGAGTTGCTGACGAACTCGGCGGCCCTGCGAACGGAGTACCGGCGGTCCGTGGACGAGGCCGTGGAGAGCTGGCGCCTGGAGTGCAGGCGGATGGGTGCAGACTACCACCTGTTCACCACGGACACGCCGCTCGGGCACGTTCTCGGCCGGTACCTGGAGAAACGGGCGCGCCTGGGATGAGCTTTGTCAGCCCGTGGGCGCTGACCATCGGATTGGCCGCGGCGGTTCCTCTGGCTCTGCATCTGCTCAGGAGGGATATCCGACAGCGCATAGAGTTCCCCGCCGTCCGGTATCTGCATCGAGCGCTGCGGCGCACCGCCAGATCGCTGCGGATCAGGGACCGGCTGCTTCTCGTGGTCCGGGTCCTGCTCCTGGGCGCCGTCGCTCTGGCGGCCGCGGGACCGCTTGCGGGCCGTGGAGGCACCGCCGATCACGCTCCCACGGACGTGGCCGTCCTGGTCGACAACTCCGCCAGCATGACGAGGGCGTTGGACGGAAGGACGGTTCTCGACGCTCAACTGGACAGGGCGCGGGAAACCCTTGCCCAGGCCGGACCTGCGGATCGGTTCTGGGTGTTGCCCACCGTTGGGCAGCCGGTCGGCCTCGGCGTGGGGCGCGACGAAGCCCGCCGCGCTCTCTCGCGGATCCCGCCGACGCACGGCGCGGGAGATGTCGCCTTCACGGCCCGCGAGGCGCTGCGTGTCCTGCCCGCCGGAGCCAGAGCCCGCGAGCTGCACGTGTACACGGACCTCCAGGCGGCGGACCTGCGCGGAGAGCCGCTTCCGGCGTCGGACGGATTCCCGGTCGTCATCTCTGTAGCCACGGTCGCGGCCGAACCCAACATCGCCGTGCTCGCCGCCCAGGTGGGGGGACCTTCCGGCGGCGGGGCCCCTGCGACCCGGACCGTGACGGCACGGGTGGAGAGGATGCCCCGAAACGCGGAGGAAAGTGACACGCTGGCCGTTCGGCTCGAACTGGACGGCGAGACAGTAGGGCTCGCGCGTGCCGCGGCCGGCTCGGAGGTCGTGTTCACGCTGGTCGGAGCGCGGCCCGGCCTGAACTGGGGCAGGGTGGAGATCTCGCCGTCCGGCCTGCGTCTGGACGACGCGCGACATTTCGTCTTCAGGGTCGCCCAGGCTCCGGGGATCCGGCACCTGGGCTCGGCTGACGGCTTCCTTTCCAGCGCGCTCGAAACTCTGGCCTCCGACGGGATGCTGACGCTGCCGGGAGATGCCTCTGTGGTGATCGCTGAAGGGGTGGTCGAGGCGCCCGAATCGCTGTCGGGAGTGCAGATTCTGGTTCTGGTCCCCCCCGCGGACGCGGTCGATCTGCGCCGGTTCAACGCGCAACTGTCACTGCTGGGAATGCCATGGCGGGTGGTGACCGACGCGGCGAGAGGCGAGCTGGCACTGGCGGCGGATGAGGCGATAGGGGGTCTGGCCGGAATACGTGTTTATCGGCGCTATCGACTTTGGCGATCAGTCGACGCGACGGGAGCGGATACCATCCTGCTGCGGACAGAGGATGGGGCGCCATGGCTCGTGAGAGAGACGGACGGGCGGAGGACGAGCCTTCTGCTGGCCTCCTCCCTGGACCCGCGGGCCACCTCCCTTCCGGTGAGCGCGGCTATGATCCCGTTTGTCGAGGCGCTGCTTCTTCGCTGGACCCAGAGTGCCGGCTGGCCTGGAAGGAGCTTCGACGTGGGCGAGCCCCTCTTGCTCCCCCCGGGCGCGGACTCGGTGCTGGGCCCGGACGGAACGACGAGTCGAGTGGACGGTGGAGCGCCGTTCACTCCCTACCGGTCGGGGCTCTACCGCGTCATCACGGGGCGCGGAGCCGATCGCGTCGAGGCCGGCTTCGCCGCCAACGTACCGGCCGGCGAGTCCAATCCGCTGGTAGCCGATGCGAGGGCCCTCGAGGAGTTGTTTCCCGGCTTCGAAGTCAGGTCGGCCCGTTCTTCGGAGGCCTGGATGAATACGGTCTACCGTGGCCGTATCGGCGCCGATCTCTCGGGTGTCTTCCTGGCGTTGGTGGCTCTGCTGGCGCTGGCCGAGGCCCTTCTCGCAGCACCCGCCAGAGGACGCACCCGAT
Source organism: Gemmatimonadota bacterium (assembly GCA_039584255.1). Lineage (GTDB taxonomy): Bacteria > Gemmatimonadota > Gemmatimonadetes > Palauibacterales > Palauibacteraceae > JBDGYE01. The sequence goes on along the minus strand of JBDGYE010000070.1, from coordinate 12,964 downwards.
GATACTGGATCGCTTCCTCGCCGGCACGGCCGAGGCTCGGAGCCAGCTCCACGCGGCGGCGACCCCCGGACGCCTGGTGGTGGCGACGGGCCTGCCGGGAGCGGCTCCGGCCGTTCTGGCCGCCGCCATCGCCGGACCGGAGCGACGGCCGCTAGTGCTGGTGGCCGACGTGCCAGGGGAGGCGGAGCAGCTCCACGCCGATCTCGAGAGCTTGGGCGCCGGCGCTTTCTATTTGCCGCAGCGCGAAACGCTTCCTTACGAGGATTCCGACCCGCACGTAGAGATATCGGGCCAGCGGGTGGACACTCTGGCTGCTCTCCTGACCGGCCGTGCGCGCATTCTCGTGACCACCTCCCGGGGGATGGTCGAGCGGTCACCGGTGGGGTCGCTCTCCGAGGGCTTCGAACTGGGGATCACGGTGGGCGACGTGTGGAGGCGCGCCGACCTCTCGGGGCGGCTGGAACACATGGGCTTCCAGCGGACGACCTCCGTACAGGACCTCGGAGACTTCGCCGTCCGTGGCGGCATCGTGGACGTCTTCCCGTTCGGTTGCGACGAGCCGGTGCGAATAGAGCTCTGGGAGGATCGGGTGGAATCGATTCGAAGGTTCGACCTTCTCACCCAGCGCTCGGTCGACAGGCTCGACGGTGCCTCGATCCTCCCTTTGGAGCTCAGGCCGGAAGGCGGGGGCGGAGGCGGGATCGAGCGCAGGGCCCTCCTTGAGCTCCTGCCGGATGATGGCCTCGTCATCGAAACGGAGGCGGCTGTAGCGGGGGAGCGAGGTCTGCAGCTGTGGCGGGAGGTCGGTGAGGCACGGACCCAGGCGGAAGAAAGGGAAGCGCTCCCGGCCGAGGCACTCGTGCTCCCACCCGAGGAAGCGGATCTCCGCCTCGCCCGGCTCGCCAGGATCGCGGTGCGGCCCGACTGGGACCCGCGGTCGCCGGCCGCCGATGTAATCGACTTCGGCCTGGAGGACCATCCGGCGATCGAGCGCCGCATGGAAAGACTCGTGGAGGTCATCGGTGGCAGCCTGGCCAGGGGCGACGACGTGCTGCTGCTGTGCGACAACAAGGGCCAACTCGAGCGCCTCGAGGAGATTCTCCAAGAGACGGCCGGCCGCCGGCTGGCGGCCCGGGTGACGCTGGCTCTCGGGAGCGTGAGCGGAGGCTTCCGGCTGCCGGGGCCGCCCGGTCTGCTCGTACTTACGGACCACCAGATCTTCAGCCGTTCCCGGCGCGTCCGCAGGCACCGGCGCCTCCACGGCGTGGCGTCCCTCGAGTCGGTCGCCTCGCTCTCGCCGGGCGACTACGTCGTTCACATGGACCACGGCATCGGCCGCTACGCGGGCCTTGAGCGGGTCCAGGTGGGGGAGGAGACTCTGGAGACTCTGAAGATCGAGTACGCCGAGGGCGAGATCCTGCGAGTCCCCCACTATCGCCTCGATCTGGTAGAGAAGTGGACGGGTGTCGGCGACGGCGAGAAGCCGGTCGCTGCGCCGCCCGTGCACAAGCTGGGGGGCAAGCGCTGGAAGAGGCTGAAGAAGCGGACTCTGGAATCCATTCGTGCCATGGCGGCCGAGCTGCTGGAGCTGTACGCCCATCGCGAGGTGGGCCGGGGCTTTATGTTCAGCCCGGATACGCGCTGGCAGATGGAGATGGAGTCGTCGTTTCTCTACGAGGACACCCCCGATCAGCGCTCGGCATGGGATGACGTCCGCACGGACATGCAGTCCCCGCGGATCATGGATCGCCTGGTCTGCGGGGATGTCGGGTACGGAAAGACCGAGATCGCGGTGCGGGCAGCCTTCAAGGCGGTGCAGGACGGGAAGCAGGTCTCGGTGCTGGCCCCGACGACAGTGCTGGTCGAGCAGCACCTGCACACGTTCCGCGAGCGCCTGGCCGGATTCCCGGTGCGTGTGGAATCGCTGTCACGCCTTCGACCGGCCGTGCAGCAGAAGCGGACCCTGGGAGACCTGGCCGAGGGAAAGGTGGATGTCCTGATCGGCACCCATCGGATCCTCTCGAAGGACGTCCGGTTCAGGGATCTCGGCCTGCTCGTGGTAGACGAGGAGCAGCGGTTCGGCGTGCGGCACAAGGAGCGGCTGAAGGAGATGAAGCGGTCCGTGGACGTGGTCACGCTTACTGCGACTCCGATCCCACGCACGATGCAGCTGGCGCTGGGCGGGCTCAGGGACATGTCGCTGATCGAGACGGCGCCTCGGGACCGCATGCCGGTGATCACTCATGTCCTACCGTGGAGCGACTCGATCATCCACGATGCCATGCGCCGGGAGCTCGATCGAGCCGGGCAGATCTTCTTCGTTCATGACCGCATCGAGACCATCGAGTCCCTCGCGCAGCGCGTTCGCCGTCTCGCTCCGGACGCCCGGGTCTCTGTTGCCCACGGGCAGATGCCGGAGCGCGACCTGGAGAGAACGGTGGCGGAGCTCATGAACCGCGAAATGGACGTCCTCGTCTCGACATCGATTATCGAGAACGGGCTGGATGTTCCTACCGCCAACACGATGATCGTGCATCGTGCCGACCGCTTCGGTCTGGCCCAGCTGTACCAATTGCGCGGCCGGGTCGGTCGGTCCCATCACCGCGCGTACTGCTACCTGATCGTGCCCGCAAACGTCACCCCGGAGGCGGTACGGAGGCTGCGCATCCTGGAGCACCACACGGAGCTCGGATCGGGATACCGGGTGGCGCTCAAGGACCTTCAGCTCCGGGGCGCCGGCAATCTCCTGGGAGCCGAACAGTCCGGATTCGCTCAGGCGGTGGGGTTTGACACCTATCAGCGAATGCTCGACGCGACCGTCAGGCGTACGAGGGGAGAGGACACGGAACGTGCGCCGGCACCGACGCAGGTGAGCGTGGAGGGCGAGGCGTACCTGCCCGACGACTATATTGGTGGATCCGACCAGAAGCTGAATCTCTACCGGAGATTGTCACGGGCCTCGTCGCTGGCCGAGCTCGACGGGCTGGAGGACGAGCTCCGCGATCGGTTCGGCGCCTTGCCGGAGGCGGCCGCTCGATTCCTGGCGTCGCTGCGCCTAAAGGTCCTCGGCGGGCAGTTGGGAATCGATTGGATAAGAGTCTCCGGTGGCACGGCGCGCCTCAACTTCGCTCCGGAGGCGCTCCCGCGGCTGGCCCTGCTCCGCGACGCATTAACCGAGCGCCAGATCGTAGTTGAAGTCCGACGTACCCAGCCGTTATCGTTGGTGCTTTCCCGCGCCGGGGTCCAGCCTCTTCTGCCGACGCTGGTGGAGGCTCTGGTTCTCCTGGCCGGTACCCGGGTCGCCATGTGAGGCGACTGACCCGAGAGAACGAAACGACAAGCAGTCGGATGACGAGATACAAACCACTCGGCGCCGCGGCCGTGGTCGCGGCCCTTTTCTCCGCGTGTGGCCCGCTGGACGACGCGCTCACGGTTCACTCCAGGCCGGCGGCCGAGGCGGCCGGGCTCGAGCTAGGAGCCGAGACACTGGGTCGGCTGATGGCGGCATCGCCGATGCCCGATTCGGCCCTGACGGCGCACTGGGCGGAGCAGGTGGCGTATCTGTGGGCCGATTACGTAGCCCTCGCCACCGTCTACCAGAGCGCGGACACGACCGAGTCGCTCGACTACGCGCGGCTGCTGGAGGACCAGCGCTTCATCGCCGCCATGGCGGTGCAGCGCTACCGCGACAGCGTGGTGCTGAAGGGAATCGAGCCCACCGACGAGGAGCTCCTCAAGTACTTCGAGGACGAGCAGCCCCTGACCCGGCTGGATGTTCGCCAGATCGTGCTGGAGCTCTCTCCGGAGGCCACGGAGGCCGACGTCGACAGCGTGCACCGCCTGGCTGGCCGGATTCGCGAGCAGGTAGCCGGTGGGGCCGATTTCCTGGAAGTGGCACGCGCTAATAGCCAGCAGCCCCTGGAAGCGAGAGGGCAGGTCCTCTCGTATCAGGGCCACGATGACTTTCCGTCGGCGGCGGACAGCGTTCTGTTCACGTTGCGGCCCGGCGAAGTCAGCCCGGTCATCACCACCTCCGAGGCGATCTACATCTACCGGGTGGAGGGCCGTCATGTGCCCGACTTCCGGGAATCGCGAAACCTGCTCTATGCCTCGGTTCTGGAGGAGCGCCAGAAGGAGCGCTCGGCCACCGCGGTCGATTCCCTGGTGGAAAACGCGCGGCGGGCCGTCATGGAGGGAGCGGTGGACGTGGCGCGGCGTGTGGCGAGCGACGAGGGAATGGACGACGGCCGGACGCCGGCGGGCCTTAGACTCGTGACGTGGCGGGGAGGAGAGCTCACCGTCGAGGAGGTGCGCCGTTTGTTCCTCGTCCGAAGCGACATCCAGAATCTGTTCGCGAAGGGAAGTGACGAGGATCTGGAGTTCTATCTGATGGAACTTGCGAGGGACGAGATACTGACGACCGCCGCGTTCGACGAAGGGACCGAGCCGTCGGAGGAGGAACGCCGAGAGATGGCGACCGGGATGGCGTACCAGCTCTCGAACATCGCCTCGGGCATGCAGCTGAGCCACGCGCTGGTCACGGATCCCCGGTACGACTTGGAGCTGGAGAGCACTGCGTTCGTGGAACGCGTGTTGACGTCTTCAAGGCCGGCTCCGTGGCTCGGCAGCTTCCGTCTGAGCCTGGATCCGGCCTACGGAATCCGGGTAGACGAGAGGGGCGCCGGGGCCGCCGCCCGAACGGCGCAGGAGCTGAGGGCTGACGGGCTCGGCGGCGTGCCGACGCCCGATAGCCAACCGGCGATTCCGGAGGTGGGCTCGGAGGAGACAGAAGAGGGTTGAGCGGGGGGCAGATGGCAGTAAGGTCTCACACTCTCAAAGCGGCGCTGGCGTTCGTCCGTCGGCCGCATGTTCCGAAGCTGGTCGCGGCGTGGATGGGAGCATTTCCGCTCGTGGCGCCGGCACCGGTGACTGCCCAGGAAGCGGTAGAACGGGTGGCCAGTGCCGCTCGGACCGACACGATCGACCTGGTCGATCGGGTGGTGGCGGTGGTCGGAGACACAGTGTTGCTGCGCAGCGAGGTGCTGGAATCTCTGGTGCAAATGGGAGCCCAGGGAATGGAGATACCCCAGCCGGGAACGGCCGCCTTCGACAGCCTCTACTCGGAGACCGCCGGAGAGATGGTCGACCAGCTCATCGTCCTGCAGAAGGCCAAGGAAACAGACATCGAGATCCCGGCCGACATGCTCGACAGCGAGACGGATCGCCGCTTCCGCGAGGTCCGCAACAGCTTCCCCTCGGCCTCCGCGTTCCAGCGGGCCATCGCCGAATCCGGTCGGAGCCTGGTTCAGTACCGGCAGATGCTTCGTGCGCAGGTGCGCGCTCGGTTACTCATCGACTCCTACATGCAGCAGAATCGCGACCACCTGCCCCCGGTGGCCGTGACGGAGGAAGAGATTCAGGCCTTCTTCGATGAGCGGCTCGAGGGTCAGAGCCGACCGGCTACAGTCTCGTTTGAGCAGCTAGTGGTGGAGCCGATGCCGTCCGAACAGTCGGAAGAGACCGCCCGGAACACGGCGCTGACCGCCCTTTCCGAGATCCGGGACGGGACGGACTTCGAGATCGTGGCGAGGCGCTATTCCCAGGATTTGTCGAACCGCGACCAGGGCGGCGATCTGGGCTGGGTGAAGCGTAGCCAGCTGGTGCCGGCCTTTGCCCAGGCGGCCTGGGCGGCCCGCACCGGTGAGCCCATCGGTCCGGTCAGGACCCGCTTCGGGTACCACATAATCAAAGTCGAGAACGTCCGTGGGGGAGAGAGAAAGGTCCGGCACATCCTGATAATCCCCGACATGCAGCAGTCGGACCTGGAGCGAACGGGGGGAAAGGCCGAGACGCTTGCCGACAGCATCCGGCAGGGACGCTCGGTCACCGAGCTCGCAGAGCGATACGGAATCAAGGAGTTGCCCGTTCGCTTCCCGGACATCCCCATGGACCAGATCGAGGAACAATTCGGGCCCGCGTACGCGCAGGCCCTCGCGCAGCCGCTTCCGGGTCAGGTCGCCGGGCCGTTCGCCACAGCGGGTCTGATGCCCGACCGGCCCGTGTTCGCGATCGTACGGGTGCTCGAGTACAGGGCCCAGGGCGCCTGGGAGCTGGACGACGTGCGCGAGGACATCAGGAGGAACCTTCTCTACGAGAAGGGCTACCGGCGGTTCCTCGAGGAGCTGAGGAACGAGGTCTACGTCGACGTCCGTCTGTGACGCAGGTGACTTGGACGCCGAGGTGAGCGCTTCCGGCCGTGGCGCTGAACCGGCGCGGATCGCAGTTACCCTGGGCGATCCAAGGGGCATAGGACCGGAGGTCGTGGCTTCCGCCCTTGCCGACCCGCGTGTCTACCGTGCGGCGCAGTACGTGTTGGTGGGGCCGGAGGACGTGCTTCCCGTCGAGCCCGCGGTGTCCGGAGGCCTCACAGCGAGATGCGAGGCCGTGGGCCGGTGGGCCGGAAAGGGCGGCGCCGCCGAAGCCGGCCATCTTTCCCTTCAGGCCATCGAGCGCAGCGTCGAGCTCGCCTTGAGCGGTGAGGTGGACGGGCTGGTCACGGCTCCCATCTCCAAGGCGGCGCTGGCGGCGGCCGACTCTCCCTATCGAGGGCATACCGAGCTTCTGAGAGACCTGTGTGGGGTGCCCGAGGTCACCATGATCATGGCCGCCGAAGAGACCCTCCTGGGTGGTCCGCTCAGAGTCGTTCTGCTGACCACTCACATCCGGCTTCGAGACGTGCCGGGGACCCTCTCGCAGGAGCTCGTCGTCCGGCGGACCGCGATCGCCGCACAGGCACTCAGGGAATGGTGGGGGATTCCGGCGCCGCGTCTTGCTTTCGCCGGAGTGAATCCGCACGCTTCGGAGGACGGCTTGTTCGGCGACGAGGAGGAGCGGGTGTTGACACCGGCCGCCCGGCGTTTGGAGGCCGAAGCCGCCGTGGAAGTAGCGGGCATCTTCCCCGCCGACACGGTGTTCCGGCAGTGCCTCGACGGAACGGTCGACGCGGTGGTCGTTCCGTACCACGACGTTGGCCTGGCGGTGCTGAAGACCCTGGCGGGGGAATGCGGCGTCAACGTTACCGCCGGCATTCCGTTTCCCCGAACCTCGCCGGACCACGGAACGGCGTTCGACATAGCCGGCAGCGGAACCGCAGACCCTGCATCCATGATCGCAGCCATGCAGCAGTGCAGCCGTTTCATCCATGCCGCGGAGGCGGCAGGAGCATGATACAGCTGCGCTCCGTGACCAAGACATTCGATCGGTCGCATCCCGCCATCGAGGGCGTGTCGTTCCACATCCGGAAGGGCGAGTTCGCCTTTCTGACTGGTCCCTCGGGCGCCGGAAAGACCACGGTTCTCAGCCTGATCCACATGCAGCACATGCCTACCTCCGGCGAGGTGCGCGTGTCGCGCTTCAGCTCGAAGCGAATACGTCGGCGCGAGCTTCCTCAGCTGCGTCGCAGGGTCGGCTACGTGTTTCAGGATTTCCGCCTGCTGGAGAGCCTCACCGTTTCCGAGAACGTCGCTTTCGCCCTGGAGGTGACCGGCGCGCCTCGATCGAAGATCGGGCCGAAAGTCCAGAGACTGCTGGGACAGGTCGGGCTGGCGGCCCGAGCACGCTCACTCCCGAGGGAGCTCTCGGGCGGAGAGCAGCAGCGGGTAGCCATCGCGAGAGCGTTGGCCAACGACCCCCTGGTCCTTCTGGCGGACGAACCCATGGGCAACCTGGACGGGCGGGCCGCCGCCGGCGTCTTTTCGTTGTTTCGCGACATCAACGCCCTCGGGACGTCGATTCTCATGGCCACACATGACGCCGAGTTGATCCGGCGTCACTCCGACCTACGGGTGATCGAGCTCGAGGATGGACGCATGGTCTTCGACTCGGTGGAGGCGTCGGCATGAGGAGCCTCCGCGAAGCCGTTGCCGGCTTCCGCCGCGCCCCTCTTCTGTCGGGTCTGTCGATGACGGCGATTGGGCTCAGCGTCTTCATCATCGGGCTCTTCGCCCTCACGGCGCACAACATCGACGTTGCGCTCACGGGAGTCGAAGAACGGGTCGAGGTCGTGGCGTATCTCAAGGACGGCACGTCCTCGGGGCAGATCGAAATCTCGCGGAGCGAGATCGAGAGCTTCCCGGAGGTTCGGGAAGTGCGTTTCGTCTCGAAGCCCGAAGCGCTCTACAACGCTCAGCGTGAGCTCACCGAGTTCTCGGACGTCTTCTCCGACCTGGAGGTGAATCCCCTGCCCGCCTCGTTCGAGGTCCGGCTGAATCCCGGATTCAGAACGCCGTCACACGCCGACGCGGTGGCCGACCGGCTGTCCGCGTACGAGTTCGTCGAGGAGGTGCGGTACGGACGGGAATGGGTCGACCGCGTCTACGCTCTGCGGCGCATTGCGGCCGGGTCCGCTCTGATGCTCGGAGGAAGTTTCGCCGCCGGGGCGATGTTACTGATCGGAATCGCCGTCCGTATGGCCGTGCTCGCTCGAGCCCGGGAGATCTCGATCATGCAGACGGTGGGCGCCACGGACGGTTACATCCGCCGACCGTTCCTGCTCGAGGGACTCATGACCGGACTGGCGGGCGGCGGCCTCGCGCTGCTGCTGACGAGGGGGGCTCACGCCGCGGTGGAGCGTACGCTGTTCTCGGTTGCCTGGCTGCCGCTCGAGTGGGTCGTGGGAGGGATGATCTTCGCCGGCCTGCTGGGCGTTGCGGCAGCCGCGAGGGCCGTCCGGCGGGAGCTCCGCAGACTCGATGTGGTCTGAGGGCGCGGCTTTGCGGTGTCCGCGGAGCTCGCTCGCGCGGGCCCTGCTGGCCGTGTCGCTGCTGGGCTCTCCGCCCGCGAACGCGCCCGCTCAGGAGACGCTCAGAAGCCAGATCCAGGAGAGCCAGGAGCGTCTGGACCAGATACGCGGGGAGCGCGAGCAGCTCAACCGCGAGTACGCCCAGCTCCGGGGGCAGGTTCACACCGTGTCCGAGGAGCTGCGGAACATAGAGCAGCGCATCGGGGCCTCCGGGACCGTTGTCGCCGAGCTGGACGTGCAGATTTCGGCCTACGCCGAGCGGGTGGACGAGACCACACGAGACCTTCTCGCCACTCACGACGAGCTCGTACTGCGGCGCACGGAGCTGGAGGAGCGCCTGAGGGATATCTACCAGCGCGGGCGGTTGCAGGCGTTCCAGGTGCTTCTGGAGGCCCGCTCGTTCGGCGAGCTGCTGAGCCGCTACAAGTATCTTCACCTGGTGGCACGCTACGACCGGACACTGGTGGCGGAGGTGCGGCGACTCGAGGAGCGCCTGGCGGAGCGCCGAAGCCAATTGGCCAGCGAGTATGCGCGTCTCAGCACGCTTCGGGGCGAGAAGCAACAGGAGGTCGTGGACCTCGAGCGCCTCGAGGGGCAGCGAGCGCGGCGGCTGAACAACGTCCAGAGGCGAGTGAGCCAGACCGAGACCCGCCTGAGCGCCCTCGACGAAGAAGAACAGCGCCTCGCGGATCTCCTGGTCGAACTGGAAAGGGCGCGACGCGAGGCGGAGCGTCTGGCCGGAACCCGAAGCACGTCCGCGCTCCGCACCTCCGATCTGGGGCAGCTCAACTGGCCGGTGGAGGGAGACCTGGTCTACCGCTACGACGAGCGCCGTCCCGACGTGGACGAGAGCTGGAAGGGAGTGGGCATCGGCGCTCCCCGGGGGACCCCCGTGTCCGCCGTGGAGGCGGGCGAGGTGGCCTGGGCCGGATCGCGACATCTGCTGGGGCAGACGGTCGTCATCGACCACGGAGGGGGTTACTGGTCGAGCTACCTGTATCTCCAGGACCTTCGTGTCCGCATGGGCGACCGGGTCACGGTGGGACAGGTCATCGGGAGCGTCGGCGGCGAGGAGAGCTCGCCGCAGGGCACCCACATCGAGTTCCAGATCTACGAGCCCGACCGGGACGGTCTCCCACGCCAGGTGGATCCGGTGCGGTGGCTCAGGGGGCGCAGTTGAGCCTGGCCCCGATCGCGGGACACGAAGATCTGCGAAGACGCCTCCGGTCGGCGGTGGAGGCCGGACGCCTTCCGCAATCGCTTCTCTTCCATGGCCCTACGGGGATCGGCAAGCAGCGCCTGGCCCTGTGGCTGGCAGCCCTGGTCCTGTGTGAGCGGGAGGAGAGCGACACCCGACCGTGCGGGAGCTGCCGCTCCTGCCGCCTCGCGAGTGATCTCCAGCACCCCGACGTTCACTGGTTCTTTCCGCTTCCCGCACCGACAGGCGCCTCGACGCCCCAGAAGCGCCGCCAGAAGCTGGAGGATGCGCGGCTGGAAGAACTCGCGTCGCGGCGGGAGAAAAGGCTGTGGCCAGTCCTCGATGGCTCGGCCTCGATCTTCCTCGCCGCGGTGAACGAGATCCGCCACAAGGCCACTCGCCGCCCGGCGATGGGCTCCACGGCCGTCTTCGTGATCGGAGGCGCGGAACGGATGGTCCCGCAAGCCTCCAGCCCGGAGGCCGCCAACGCCTTTCTGAAGCTCCTGATTGTTCCTGACGTCCAGCCGCCCTGGCGCCCTGCTGCCGACGATCCGCTCACGGGTGCTGAGCGTCCGGGTGACACCGCCGGACGAGCAGGCAGTGACGGCCTTTCTGACGCAGCACGCGGGGATCGAGGAGCGGCAGGCGCGGCGCCTGGCGCGGCGGACGGATGGTTCGGTCGGCCTGGCGCTCCGTCTCGCGGAGGAGGGAGAACAGGACCCCAGACAGGAAGCGGTCGGTCTGGTGGAGTCTGCCCTTAGCGGTGGGTGGGGCGACCGCCTTCGGGCGGCGGCTCGCTACCCCTCCTACGGAGCTCGCGGGGCGTTCTCGACCATGCTGGAGGCCATGGACGGTGTGCTTCGGGATGCCGCCAGCGCCAGTGCCGGGGCCGAAGGCGCGGCGCTGGACCCCGAGGTGGCACGGCGCCTGCCGGACGTCAGCGCGGTCCCGGTAGAAGCGTTGCTCCGGTGCGCTCGACACGTGGATGCCGCACTGAGTGCCGCGTCGGGCAACGGCAACCCGCAGGCCATAGTGGCGGTTCTCCTGGCCGACCTGGCGGGAGAGCTCCGGTCCTGACACCTGGCCTCCTGAAGCGGAACGAACCGCTGAGTGCAGGGTACGCGGTCCAACTATGGTACCCTCCGAAGGCTTCACCCACTTCGATGCAGACGGACGAGCACGTATGGTGGACGTCGGGGGCAAGGAAGTGGCGCGGCGCGGTGCGGTCGCGGACGGAGTGATCCGGATGCGGCCATCGACGCTGAAGGCCATAGAGGGACAGGAAATCGAGAAGGGAGACGTACTTACGGTTGCCCGAGTCGCTGCTATCGCGGGAGCCAAACGCACGGCGGAGCTGGTCCCGCTGTGTCACCCGCTTTCGCTGGAGGCGATCGACGTGGACATCGAGACGAAACCCGGGCTTCCGGGCATTCGTCTAGTGGTAGGAACGTCCGTGGAGGCCAGGACAGGAGCCGAAATGGAGGCCCTATGTGGAGTCGCCGCCGGGCTGCTGGCCATCTACGACATGTGCAAGGCCCTGGACCGCGGCATGGAGATCGGACCGATTCGCCTTCTTGAGAAGGAGGGCGGTGCAAGCGGCCGCTGGAGCCGTGATAGGGCGAAATAGAGCGGAACAAGGAAAGATCAGGGAGACTCATAGATGAATTCGACGTATGCCGGACTCGAACCGGCCGGTGCCCCCGAGAGGAAACTGGGTGGGCGCCTGGGTAATCTCGCCGAACGGTGTAGGCCACGCCGCCCCGCCGGCGGGGTCGTGGGTGTGGCCATTCTCGCGGCCCTCAACGTGGCGGTTCTGTATGGAGTCGTGCGGCCGCGCGTCGAGGCGATGGACGCGAAACTGGCTATGGCGCAAGACGCCGAGCGTGACGCCCGAGGCGAGATAGCGCTTCTCGGTGTGGAAAACCAGCGGCTGCGGTCCGTTCATGACTACTCCGCGGCCTACCGCATTCCGGCCGATCTGTCCGCGGCAATCTACGACATCGCCCTGGCCGAAGGCCTGGAGCCCGATCTCGCTTACCGGCTCGTTCAGACAGAGTCATCGTTCCGCCGGTACGCTGTAAGCGAGGCGGGAGCGGTCGGCTACACGCAGATCTTGCCCAGCACCGCCGGGTGGCTCGACCCTGCGGTCGATGAGTCAACTCTGTTTGACAGGGACGTCAACCTGCGGTTGGGTTTCCGCTACCTGCAGATGCTGCTCGCACAAAGCGACGGCGACATGCGAATGGCGCTTCTGGCCTACAACCGGGGGCCGGGGCGAGTCCACGGTATCCTGGCGCGCGGCGGCGACCCCGGGAACGGCTACGCGTTGCAGGTAATGGGAGGCGAGTAAGCACCCGGTGGCCAGTGGTCCGTAGCGGCCGGTTGGAGCGATCCAGCCGGCCGCTCTCGCATCGGGGGTGGCGCCGTCGCTCGACGGGTTCGATTGTTGCTCTGTTCTGCGGCCTCGACGATCGGGTACCCCGGGCCGTGGCAATAGCGATCGGCCCCACCGGGGGCGCGGCCCTGGAGTCCGAACCGTCCCCGAACCGAAGGAGCGAAGAGAAGACTATGTCGCGAGAGTCGGAGCTTCTGACGAAGATACAGTCGCACGAAGCCGTGGTCGGAATCATGGGGCTCGGCTACGTGGGCCTTCCACTGGCCGCCGCCTTTGCCGAGGCCGGCATTCCGGTGCTGGGATTCGACGTCAAGCAACGGGTCGTCGACGGAATCAACGCGGGGGAATCACATATAACGGATGTCGCCCCGGACCGCCTCGCTGTCCTCGCGCAGGCTGGAATGATCTCGGCCACGGACGACGTCTCCCGTCTAGGCGAGGCCGACGCGGTGATCATCTGGGTTCCGGCGCCGCTCTCCCAGGCCGATGGCCCCGACCTCTCCTACGTGCTGGCTGCCGCCGAGGCTGTTCGGAAGCGGCTGCGACGAGGGCAGCTCATCGTGCTCGAGTC
>JBDGYE010000069.1:0-18043 GCA_039584255.1 Gemmatimonadota bacterium | reverse complement strand
CTTCGACTGCACCTCCGTGATCGCAGCCGTCAACGTCGTCTTCCCATGATCCACGTGGCCAATCGTACCCACGTTTACATGCGGCTTCGTCCGCTCGAACTTCTGCTTCGCCATTTCAGACAGACTCCTGGTTTAGTCGGCCACTTGCCGTACCGCTCCGCTCAAGAACGGCTCTCTAGGATCTGCGATGGTGGGGGGAGGATTCGAACCTCCGTAGGCATACGCCGGCAGATTTACAGTCTGCTCCGTTTGGCCGCTTCGGTACCCCACCCGCAATCATACGGCCCCCGCCGGAATCCGACGATGGGCCGAAGAAGCTGACGTTCGATTCACTGGTGCGGCCGTAACGGCGACCCCGAGAACGCCCGGTCACTGAGCTGGCGGTGGGACTCGAACCCACAACCTCCGGATTACAAATCCGACGCTCTGCCAGTTGAGCTACGCCAGCGGCAATAGACCGTCAACATACCGGGCGTGGCGGAATCCGTCAACACCCGTTATCCGTGCTCACCGAGGAGCTTCCAGCGCGTGCCCGAGGGGGTATCTTCAACGGTCACGCCCCTGGCTTCAAGCTCGTCACGGATGGCATCCGCGCGGGCGAAGAGCCCGCAGCTTCGCGCCTCGGCCCGCTCCCGGATCTTGCCCTCGACCCAAGCTGCCAGATCTTCGTCCACTGCGGCCACCTCCTTCTCCCGCAGCGCGAGCACGCCGAACACCTGGTCGAAGTCCTCAAGGGCACCCAGCGCCGGGCCCGCGTCCAGCCCCGTCCCTTCCGGAAGCTCATCGAGCAGGGCGTTCCCCTCGCGAGCCATATCGAAGGTCGCCGCGAGCGCATCGCTGACGTTGAGGTCTTCGTCCAGCGCCGCGGTGAAGCGGCTTCGCCACTCCGATCCGAGCCCCTCCAGCCGGCCCTCGGCCGCTGCCGGTGCTTCGCCGGCGCGCGCTCCCATCTCCATCAGACGTCCACGGAACCCGTACAAGCGGTCGACGGCCCTGTCCGCATTCGACAGCCCCGCGAGCGTGAAGTTGAGCTGAGTGCGGTAGTGCGCGCTCACAAGCAGGTAGCGTATGGACGAGGCGCGGTGTCCGGCCTCCGTCAGGGACGGCACGGTGTGATAGTTCCCCAGCGACTTGGACATCTTACCGCCGTCCACAAGGAGGTGGGCCGCGTGAAGCCAGAACCGGGCGAAGGGCTCGCCGGTGGCCGCCTCGGACTGCGCCATCTCGTTGACGTGGTGGGGAAAGATGTTGTCCACCCCGCCGGTGTGTATGTCCAGGGTGGTTCCGAGATACTCGGTGGCCATGGCCGAACACTCCAAGTGCCACCCCGGCCGCCCCCGTCCCCACGGAGAGTCCCACACGGCCACTTCTGCCTCTTCGAGGCGCTCGCCCCCTTTCCAGAGCACGAAGTCGCGTGGGTCGTCCTTAGAGTACTCCTCGTCGCCTTCGACCCGGCCGACCACCCTGAGTGACTCCGGATCCAGGTCTATCAGGCGCCCATATCCGGGGAATCGTCGGATGGCGAAATAGACCGAGCCGTCACGCTCGTACGTATACCCTGCCCCCTCCAGGCGCGCCACGAGATCGATCATCTGCGGCACGTGGTCCGTGGCCCTCGGGTTATGCTCCACTGCCTCGAGGCCCAGGGTCTCCCAGTCGGCGAAGAACTGGTCCGTAACCGGACCCGTGACCTCGGCCAAACTCACGCCCTGGGCTACGGCCGCGCTGATCGTCCGGTCGTCCACGTCCGTGATGTTCATCACCTGAGTAACCTCGTAGCCACGCCATTTGAGGTACCGACGCAGCAAGTCTTCCCACACGAACGACCGGAAATTTCCAACATGGGCGGGCTCGTAGACGGTGGGGCCGCAGGTGTACATGCGGACCAGCCCTGTCTCGACGGTCTCGAAGTCCTCGACACGTCGCGTCAGCGTGTTGTAGAAGCGCAAAGACATCGGTCTCGGCCGTTGCCGGTATCCGGAGGACGAGCGCCGGCCGGCTCGTCCGGGGGCGGCTGCCGCACACCACCCTCGGGAGTCGCGCCGGAGTCGCTGTCGCCCGCCCCCACCTCCGCATCGTCTGCATCCCGGCTCTCGGTGTCGGCGAGCTCGGGATCGGACTCGACCGGTAGGAAAGCCTGTCCCCTCCACTCCTCGTAGTCTGCCACCCGGCCAGGGTTGGCCTCCGCCCACTGGGCCGCGCACGCCCCAACGTGGCGATCCTGCCGTACCGCTATGAGCGGTCGCAACAGGCCGGCCGCCCGGGCGAAGGCCAGCTCGTCCAGGGGCGCGAAGGAGGGACCGCCGAACAGTGTCCGGGCTACTATCCACCCGTCGACGAACGAGGAGACTACCTTCTGTTCCAGCGCAAGCATGGAGTCGCAGCTCACGTCCGGGTCCTCGGAGCGGACGACTCGCATCCTCATGACCGAGTAGTTGTAGTAGGCGCGGTCCGCCTCGCGCAGGTTCCCGGGAGTGAGCACCGTCGCTGACGAGTCGTCGACGACGGCAACCGCATTCCACGGGTACGCCTCGTCCGGGGCCTCCTCGTCAGCCGGCTCCCTGAAGATCGGCATAGAGCGCTCGCGCCGTGTCGAGCATCCTGCGGAGCGTGTCCGGGGTGAAGGCGAGCGTGTCGCCGGCCGGCGAGACCATCCGGTACTGGGCGACCGCCGCTGCCGGCGCCATGGCGGAGACGGCCCCCATCAAGGCGAGAACCGGGCCGGCCGCTGGCCGGAGGACGCGGAGCGGGAGTCTCATCCGGGGGCTTCGGTCGGTCGGCTCGTGATCTGTTCCGCTATCGCTCACCCACCACCGCCGCGGTGCGGGATTCGTAGAGTCCGGCGAACTTCAGCACGTCGTCCCCGTTCCAGCCGAGCAGCTCCTGCTCCCGGGCCAGCACGCGCTCGGATTCCTCCCGGGCCGTCCCCCGGCCTGTCCACTCCTCCTCGAGGGCTTCCCAGCCGAGATCACGTGCGACGCGATGCGCGACGTAAGCACAGCAGAAGATGTCGTCGACGTAACCGTACGGACCCAGCTTCCCCTCGGGGATTACGTCGTCGGAGCTGACCAGATAAGCTATCGCGGCATCCACCCACAGGCGGTGCCGGGGAGCCAGGCGCGGATTGCGCAGGAGATTGAACATTAGCCGGGCGTACGACGGCGCCAGCGCGATGACCTCCTTCCAGATCCCCGCGTAGCCCGCCACCTGCTCTCTCAGCGTCTTAACGTACTCGGCAGACATCGCGCACCCGCATTCGTTGCCGTGACGGTCGACCGCTTCAGGTCCGCCCATACTAGAGCGGGAACCCGTCCGCCGCGATACCGGCGGGACGATCCGCCACCGCTTCCCTGCTGGCTAGAACGCCTGACGGCAGAAGAAGTGCCCCCGCAAGTGGTGCTTCCTACTCCACGGTCACGCTCTTGGCGAGGTTGCGGGGCTGGTCTACATCGCAGTCCCTTAGCACCGCGATCCGGTAAGCCAGCAACTGGAGCGGAATCACCGAGAGCAGAGGCTGTAGCATGTCGATGGTGGAGGGGACCGGGATGACGTGATCCACCTTATCCGCCAGGCTCGCGTTTCCTTCGGACGCGATCGCGATGACGCGTCCACCCCGAGCCCTCACCTCTTCGATGTTGCTTACGACTTTCTGGTACGCCGCATCGCTGGGCGCGATGAAGACCACGGGCATGTTCTGGTCGATGAGGGCTATGGGACCGTGCTTCATCTCCGCTGCCGGATAGCCCTCGGCGTGTATATAGCTGATCTCCTTCAGCTTCAGCGCGCCCTCCAACGCGACCGGAAAGTTGTATCCCCGTCCCAGGTAGAGGAAGTTCGAGTGAGCGTAGTAGGCCTCCCCGATCCGATCCACCAGATCCCGCTGCGCCAGCGCCGCCTGCGCCTGATCGGGCAGAAGGCGGAGTGCAGCGACGAGCTCGCGTCCTCGCAGAAGCGACAGGCCGCGCTTGCGGGCCAAGTACAGCGTCAGCAGGGCAAGCACGGTGAGCTGTCCGGTGAAGGCCTTGGTCGAGGCGACCCCGATCTCGGGACCCGAATGGATGTAGACCCCGCCGTCTGTCTCCCGGGCAATCGTCGACCCCACCACGTTGACGATTCCCATTACGGCGCCCCCGCGCTTCCGGGCCTCGCGCATGGCGGCAAGCGTGTCGGCGGTCTCTCCTGACTGAGAGACTGCTATTACCAGCGTGTTGTCCGTGATGACCGGGTGCTTGTATCGGTATTCGGAAGCGTACTCCACTTCGACGGGAATCCGAGCGTACTCCTCCAGCATGTACTCCCCCACCAGGGCGGCATGCCAGCTCGTGCCGCAGGCCGTGATGACGATCCGGTCGACTCGGTCCAGAACCGCGGTGAGAGGGTGCAGGCCGCCGAGCTTCGCCATGCCTTCCTCCTCCAGCAGGCGGCCACGCATGGCATCCCGGATCGTCCCCGGTTGCTCAAAGATCTCCTTGAGCATGAAATGGTCGTAGCCTCCGCGCTCGATCTGGCCGAGGTCCCAGTCGACGTGGCTCACCTCTTTCCTGACAGGACGGACGGTGCCGTTTCCACCAAAATCGGAGATGTCCAGGGTCTCGAAACCGTCCCGTCCCAGGATGGCCATCTCGCCGTCGTCCAGGTAGACCACCTTCCTCGTGTGACGGATCACGGCCGCCACATCGGACGCGACGAACACCTCGCGCTGGCCATCCTCGCCAACGCCTATGAGAAGCGGAGATCCCTTGCGGGCCACGACGATCTTGTCGGGATCGCGGGCATGCATCACGGCCAGACCGTAGGCGCCCTCCACCTTTGAGAGAGCCGCTGCGACGGCGCTCTCGAGGTTCCCCTCGAACGCCTCCTCTATGAGGTGGCACAGGACCTCGGTGTCCGTGTCCGTGCTGAACTCGTGACCGAGCTCCTGGAGCTTGAACCTAAGAACCTCGTGGTTTTCGATGATCCCGTTATGCACCAGAGCGACGTCGCCGGTGTCATCGGTGTGCGGATGGGCATTGGGAGTCGTGGGAGCGCCGTGGGTAGCCCATCGGGTGTGGCCAATCCCGACGGTGCCGTCGAGCGGCGACTCGCGTAGGCGCTCCTCAAGGACGGAGATCTTCCCGGCCGCCTTTCTGACCGCGATCTGCCCTTCTGCGTGGACCGCGATGCCGGCCGAATCATAGCCACGGTACTCGAGCCGTCTCAGTCCCTCGAGAAGCAGGGGCTGGACGTCACGTGGGCCTACGTAACCGACGATCCCGCACATTATCCGTTTCCGTCAACTCTCTGTAGCGATCAGCGCCCCCGCCCAGTCGGCCAGCGCCGCTGCGGTGCCCTCGCCGATCGATTCGGCGATGATCCGGAGAACGGGCTCGGTTCCCGAGGGTCGCACGTGAAGCCACTGCCGCCTCTCGCGCCAGCAAAGCCGCAGGCCATCAGTCCGATCGACTTCCGCTCCGGGCTCGGCGTTTTTCTCGATCGCGTCGTAGATGCCATCTAGCGGGGTTTCCGGGTGCGCTATCTTCCGCTTCACGATCCGATAATCCGGACGATCGGCCAACAACGCCTCCAGTCGTGCGCCATCTCGGGCCAGTAGGCTCAGGATGAGCGCCGCCGCGACGGCTGCGTCGCGGGTGAGGCTCAACTCCGGCAGGATCACCCCGCCGTTTCCCTCACCGCCGATCGTGGCCTCGACCTCGAGCATGCGCTGCGCCACCCGCGCCTCGCCTACCGCCGTCCGGTAGCACGGAACTCCGGCACGCTCCGCTGCATCCTCAATGGATTGACTCGAGGAGAGATTCGTGACGAGCGGCCCGGCCCGCAGTGATAAGACGTACTCGGCTGCAAGCGCGAGGGTCCAATCCTCTCCAACCGGCCGCCCCTCCCCATCGACGAGAGACAGACGGTCGCCGTCCGGATCCACGGCCAGACCCACGTCGGCCCCGGACTCGCGCACGAGCGCTCCGAGGTCCGCCAGGTTCTCGGCCGTCGGCTCCGGGTTGCGCGGAAACAGTCCGTCGGTCTCCAGACCGATCCCGACGACTCTGCAGCCCAGTCCCGCGAGGAGGCCAGGCATGATCGCTCCGGCGGCACCGTGAACGCAGTCTAGCGCAACGAGCAGCCCGGCGGCGGCGATCCGCTCCGGGGCCACCACCGAGAGGTCCAGGATCCGCACTATGTGGTGGGAGACGACCTCCGAAATCGTACCTGCGGCGCCGAGCGCACCCGAGCGCATCAGCACTGGACCGTCCTCGAACAGCTGCTGCACCTGCTGCAGCTCGGCCGGCATGAGGAACCTGCCGGCGCCTGTTGCCAGCTTCAAACCGTTCCACTCGATGGGGTTGTGCGATGCAGTCACCACCAACCCGCCGACGGCCGGCTCGTTGTCGCCAACGCTCAGGAGAAGCGTTGGCGTGGGGGCCATTCCAGCGTCGCGGACGTCCAGTCCGACAGCTCTGAGCCCGGCCCCCGCGGCTTCGGCGAGCCTTCGGCCCGAGCTGCGGGAGTCGCGCCCCACGAGCACCCAGGAGCCCGGATGGCCGCTCCCGCGATCCGCCAGGAACCGGCCGAACGCGGCACCGTAGCGCTCCGCGATCGCGGGCGTCATGGTCTCGCCCACGATCCCGCGGATTCCTGAAGCCGATACGATCAGCGGACTCGTCACGCTTCGTCCTGTTATCGTCAGGAGCGGCCCCCCTCGGGAACTTCGCAGCATCCCGGGAACAACACTGCAAGGGATGGGCCGCATCGGAACACGGGCCGCGCAACACTACGGGCCGGGCTCGGGAGGAGCAACGGAAGCCTCTCAGAGAGGCTACCCAGGTGGGGTTGGGAGCCGCGACGGAGGCCCGGGGAGGAGGGAGCGACGTCCCCGCACAGCTTGCCGGCCCTCGCCCGCGCGCACGATGCGGCGCATCGTCCGTCTCACCTCGGCGGCTCCGACCGTGGTCGCGGCGTAGCCGCAACCCCAGCGCACGGATCTTCCGGCAGCGCACAGGGCCTCCTCGGAGCCGCGCTTGAGTCGCCGGATAAGCCGAGCCACCGAGTGGACCGGCTTTACACGGACCAGGAGGTGGGCCCGATCGGCCAGGACACGGACACAGACCGGTTCGACATCGAGGCGGCGGCAGAGTGAGATGAGGTAGCCCTCGGCCGTTCCTCTGAGATCGCTGGGCACGAGGGGAAGGCGGCCGAGAGTGGGCCAGGCCAGGTGCACGTAGAGTCGATGCGCCGACCGAGAGGTGTCCGAGATTCGGTGATCCATGGACAACACGCTACCCAGGCGCCTCAACCGCCGCTCAAGGACGTTTTGGGAAGCGAGGCGCGGTTCCTTAGGTTGGAGACCGGAAACGGGCCGCTTCGCGGTGCGGGCCGTGCATCCTTCCCGCAACAGCAGGCTGGTAAGGCGCACATGAAGACGAACGACAGCGACGGCTTCGGGACTCTCGCCGTCCACGCGGGGCAGCAGCCGGATCCTTCGACCGGGGCCGTCATAACCCCACTATTCCAGACGTCCACGTACGTGCAGGAGGGCGTGGGCATACCCCGCGACGGGTACGAGTACGCGCGGGCCACAAACCCGACCCGTACTGCGCTTGAGGAGAATCTGGCAGCCCTCGAGGGCGGGCGACACGGGATCACATTCGGGTCCGGGCTGGCGGCCATCGAGGCGATCCTGAAGGCGAACCTTGAAACCGGCGACCACGTGGTATGTGGCGACAACGTGTACGGAGGCACGGAGCGTCTCTTCCGGTTCTGGGAGAGGTTTGGAATCGAGTTCGATTACGTGGACACGGCTGACAGTGAGGCCTTGCGGGCGGCTCTGCGGGCAAGCACGGCGCTGGTCTACCTCGAGACCCCGACGAACCCGCTGATGCGTCTTTCCGACATCGCCGCCTGCTCGGAAGCCGCGCATGACTGCGGCGCGCTGCTGGTAGTGGACAACACCTTCGCCACACCCTACCTGCAACGGCCCTTGGAGCTGGGCGCCGACATCGTGATGCATTCGACGACGAAGTACCTGAACGGGCACAGCGATGTAGTGGGCGGCGCCCTGGTCGTAAGCTTGGACGATCAGGCCGAGCGCTACCGATACCAGCAGATGGCTACCGGTGCGGTTCCGGGCCCGATGGACTGCTGGCTGCTACTGCGAGCTACGAAGACCCTTCATGTGCGGATGCGGGCGCACTGCGAGAACGCCGAGCGCATCGCCGACTGGCTGAAGGGCCACCCGGAAGTGAAGTCCGTCCTCTATCCAGGGCTGCCCGACCACCCTCAGCACGAGCTGGCGCGGAGGCAGATGAGTGGCTTCGGCGGCATGATCACGGTCGAGATGGGCGACGCCGAGCGAGCCGACCGCCTGGCGGGCGGCACCCGGTTGTTCGCCTTGGCCGAGAGCCTCGGGGGCGTGGAGAGTCTCATCTCCGTCCCCGCCCGGATGACACACGCGTCGCTTCCGCCAGAGCGGCGCGCCGAGATGGGACTGACGGACGATCTCGTCAGACTCTCGATCGGCATCGAGGAGACTCGCGACCTTATCGCCGACCTCGATCAGGCGCTGGCCGGCCTTTAGGCAGGCAGAAGGCGGGTGCCCACGGCGTCCGGCTGAAACCGGAGGCGGCGAGGCCACGTATCGCCTGTGGAGACTACGCAACTTGGACACGGAAGCTTTCGTTGGCATACAGCGAGCCGGGAGGTAACGATATGACGGGCGACAACGGCGACAACGGCAACGGCGCCGGAGGCGGCGGAAACGGCGGTGACGGCGGCGTGCTGGAAGGCATGCAGCGGCGCATTCTGACCCAAATCAGTCCCCTCGCCTGGGAGCATCCGGCGGACCGCGCGGCGCTCAACGCGCTGCGGAAGGTTCCCGGCTTCGACATGGCGCTCCGCAAGGTGTTCGGGATGTTCGGGGAGCGAGCGATCCGGCTGGCCTTCAAGGCGAACGCCGTGCGAGTGTCGGAGAACCAGTACTCGTGGATCCACGAGCGAACGCTCCGCGTCTGCCAGATCATGGACCTGGAGAAGGTGCCCGAGGTCTACGTATCGCAGACGCCGGTGGTGAACGCGGGCGCCGTGGGAATGAGCGATCCCTTCATCGTCCTCAACTCGTCGATGCTGGAGGTATTGTCGCACGACGAGGTCGAGGCAGTCGTGGCCCACGAGGTTGGGCACATCCTGTCGGGCCACGTGCTCTATCGAACGCTGCTTCTGCTGATCATGCGGCTGGCTCTTTTCCGGTATCCCATCGCCGGGCTCGCCCTGCTCCCGATCCTGTGGGCGCTCCTGGAGTGGTACCGGAAGTCGGAGCTGTCCTGCGACCGGGCCGCCCTCCTGGCAGTGCAGGACAGGGAAGTGGTCCTGTCGAGCCTCATGAAGCTGGCCGGCGGGACCCGCGGCGAGGAGCTCAACCTGGACGAGTTCGTAGCCCAGTCGGAGGAATACCGCGGCGGCGACCTGCTGGACTCGGTATACAAGGTCCTCAACGCCATCGCCGCCACACATCCCTTCGCCGTCGTTCGGGTGGCCGAGCTCCGCGACTGGATGGAGAGCGGGGCGTACGACCGGATCATGCGCGGCGAGTACCAGCGCCGCGATGAGGACGACACGCGGCCCTACCGCGAGGACCTCGCCGAGGCCGCGAAGGGATACTCCGACGCCGCCCACGAATTGATGGACCAGGTGGATGCCACCATCGACAGCCTGAAGTCAAAGGTGACAGACGCGTGGCGGAAGGGACGCGGCAACGGATAGGGCTAGTCCGCCGGCCAGCGGCGGATAACGGCGTGCGGAGCGAACGGGGCGGGCGCGGTATGATCGCGCCCGCTCTCGCATCCGACTGCACTGCACCGGCTGGCGGTCGGGCAGCAGGGGTGGCATCGTGTGCCGCATGAAGATTCTGATCGTCGGAGGTGGAGGGCGCGAGCACGCGCTGGCCGCCAAGATCGCCGAGGACGCTCCCGACGCGGAACTCTTCGTCGCTCCCGGCAATCCCGGCACGGCTTCTCTCGGCACCAACGTCGGCATACCAGCCGGCGACCTCGCGGGTCTGGCGTCCTTCGCCGGATCCGAGGCGATAGACCTCACAGTAGTGGGCCCGGAGCAGCCGTTGGCGGCCGGGATCGCAGAGAGGTTCGAGGCGGCGGGGCTGCCACTGTTCGGCCCGTCGAGTCGGGCCGCCCGCCTCGAGGCATCGAAGGCTTTCGCCAAGACGCTGATGCGAGACCGCCGTGTGGCCACGGCAGGCTTCGAGATCTTCACCGACGCCGCCGCCGCGGAGGTCCACCTGTCCAGCCTAGATCCTCCCATCGTCGTGAAGGCGTCAGGCCTGGCCGCCGGCAAGGGGGCGATCATCTGCGAGAGCCGGGAGGAGGCCCTGGCCGCGTCGCGCAGCATGCTTGTCGAGGACCACTTCGGCGAGGCGGGCCGTGAGGTCGTGGTCGAGGAGTTCATGACGGGCGAAGAGCTGTCGGTATTCTTCCTGACCGACGGCGAGAGGGCGGTGCCGTTGGTGACCTCGCGTGACCACAAGAGACGCTACGAGGGCGACCGGGGACCCAACACAGGAGGCATGGGAGCCTACGCGCCAGTGGCCGACGGCACTCCGGAGCTGGTTGAGCGCGTGCGCCGGCAGATCGCCGAGCCAGTCCTGGAAGGGCTCGCGGATCTGGGATGTCCATATCGAGGTTTCCTATACGCCGGTCTCATGCTCACGCCCCAGGGGCCGAGAGTCGTGGAGTTCAACTGCCGAATGGGAGACCCGGAGGCGCAGGCCGTCCTCCCGCTCACGGGCGGCAACCTATTGGAGCCGATGCTGGCCGTGGCCCGCGGCGAGAGTCTCGGCCACTGGACCGCGGACACGAGACCTGACGCCGCGCTGGTCACCGTGGTGGTGAGCGGGGGCTACCCGGGTCCATATGACAAGGGACTGCCGATCCGAATCCCGGCGGACCAAGAGGACCCGAACGTGATCGTCTACCACGCCGGCACGGCCATTCGCGACGACCGGCTCGTGACCGCGGGCGGGAGGGTCGTGGGCGTCACGGGAATCGGAGCCGACCTCGCCGAAGCCTCGGCTCGCAGCCGCGACGGCGCCGCGCGCGTGCAGTTCAAGGGCGCCGACTTCCGCCGCGACATCGGGTACTCCGAAATCGAGGTCGCGACGGCCCGCTGAGTCGGGCCGACGACGCCTGGCCGCCGGAGCCACGCCCGTGCCGGAGCTTCCCGAGGTCGAGACGGTTCGCCGCGAACTCGCCGCCGAGGTCGAGGGACGCACCATCGTCGCGGTCCGGATCCACAAGAGCGACATCGTTCTTCCTCCGAACTCACCGACGCTCTTTCGCCGCCGCGTGCGTGGGCGGCGGGTCGAGAGTCTCGCTAGGCGTGGGAAGTACCTGCTCCTCCATCTGGACGGGGACGACGTGATCCAGGTCCAGCTCCGTATGAGCGGCCGGTTCGCCCTGGGTCTGCGGCAGCGGCCCGCTCCTGCCGAGTTCGGCCATATCGCCGTGGAACTCGACCTGGACGACGGACGCACAGTCTTCTATGACGACGTACGCCGTTTGGGCGGATTCCGTGTTCTCTCCGAAGCCGAGTGGCGGGCCGAGTCGCGGAGGCTGGGGCCCGAGCCGCTCTCCCCCGGATTCCGGACGGTAGACCTGGAGGCGGCATTATCCAGCAGTAAGGGTCCGGTGAAGAACGCTCTGATGGACCAGCGCCGGATCGCCGGTGTCGGAAATATCTACGCGAGCGAGGCCCTGCACGCCGCACGCATCGACCCTCGCCGGGCCGGGCGCTCGCTGGACCGCGGCGAACTGCGGCGGCTCCACCGATCCTTGCGCCGCGTTCTGCGCGGCGCGATTCGGGACGCCGGCACCACGTTCAGGAGCTACCGGACCGTGAACGGCAGGTCGGGGAGCTTCCAGGAGAAGCTGCGCGTGTACGGGCGTGAGGGGCGCCATTGCCCGCGCTGTGGAGGCACGGTCGAGCGGCTGGTACAAGCCGGACGCAGCACGTTCCACTGCCCGGGCTGCCAGCGCTAGTCGCCCGGGCCAGCGCTCAGCCGCCGGGCCGGAACTCCCTCCCGGACTGCAGATCCAGGTGCCTGACCCGAACCTCGTCTCCGACGATCTCCATCAGAGCCATGCTCACCGGCTTGCCGGGCGCCGCAGGGCCCGCGCTTCCCGGATTCACGAGAAGCGTCCCCGCGACCCGGTCGCACCGGGGCATGTGCGAGTGACCGTGGATGACCACCCGGGCGGACGGAAAGCGCTCCGGAAGCGACTCGAAGCTCGGTGCCTGGTGCCCGTGGATCACCGCCACCTCGACCTCTTCGAAGACTTCCACCACCCATTCCCGGGTCGACTCCCTGATGTCGAAGCCGTCCACGTTGCCCCACACTGCCGACACGGGCGCCAACGCCTCCAGATCGGCCAGGATCTCCGGCTGCCCCACGTCCCCGGCGTGAAGGATGTGGTCGACCCCCGAGAGCCGTACGAGGACATCCGGACGGAGCAGGCCGTGAGTGTCGCTGACGACGCCTAGCAAGACCACCGCGTCAGCCTTCCTCTTCGCCGGTCCAGCGATGTCCCAAGCGGTGCGGCACGTCCATGTGGTCGAGGATCCGGGCGACCATGAATTCCACCAGATCTTCGACGGACTCGGGCCGATGGTAGTGGCCCGGCGCCGCCGGCATGATCACGGCGCCGAGTCTGGCCAGCGCGAGCATGTTCTCCAGGTGAATCACCGACAGCGGAGTCTCGCGCGTGACGGCTATCAGCTTCCGCCGCTCCTTGAGCGTCACGTCCGCGGCTCGCTCCACCAGGCTCCGGGAGCTCCCGTGGGCGATCGCGGAAAGGCTTCCCATCGAGCACGGGCAGATGACCATGCCCCGGTACCGTGCCGAGCCCGAGGCGGGCCTTGCCCCACGGTCTGCGTTGTCGACGAACCGGAGCTCGCCAGCGCCACCGATACGCCCTTTCAGCTCTTCTTCGCTGCGCACTCCCGCCTCGTAGGCCAGAAGCCGCCAGCCGTGACGCGACACGATCACGTCGGCCGGTACCCCTCCGGAGGCCAGCGCCTCGAGCAGGGCGAGCCCGTAGGCCGCGCCCGAGGCGCCGGTGACTGCTACGATCCAGCTCGGCTCGTCCATAGCGCCTACCTCGGCTCGCGGCTCACAGCAGCCTGTCCAGGAGGACCAGGCCGGCGAACGAGGCCGCGATCCAGACGTTCACGGTGAAGAAGGCCTTGTTTATGGTCTCGGGGGAGTCCGGGTCTACGAGCCCGTGCTCCAGCCCCATGAGGACCACGGTAACCAGAACCGCCGCCGCGTATCCGGCGCCCAACTCCGGCACCATCAGCGGGACGAGAGCCAGACATGCCACGGCGGCAGCGTGAAAGACGATCGAGACCAGCCGGGCCGTCCTCGCGCCGAAGGTCGCGGGAAGGGAGCGAAGACCCAGCCTTCGATCGATCCCCACATCCTGCAGGGAATACAGGATGTCGAAGCCCCCAATCCAGAACGCGACGGCAAGAGTCAGCACGGGCAGCAGCATCCACGGCTGGCTCCACTGCCCCGATATGGCCAGGTAACCGGCGGAAGGTGCGATTCCATCGGCCAGGCCCAGAATCAGGTGCGTGGCGGAGGTGAATCTCTTCGCGTAGGAGTAGCCAAGCACCGCTGCCAGGGCGACGGGTGACAGTGCCAGGCAAAGGAGGTTCAGCATTCCGGCCGCGAGCACGAACACGGCCGAGGCCGCCACGACCGAGAGCCTGGCCTCGCGAACCGATATGAGACCCGAGGGGATCTCACGGCTCGCCGTGCGCGGGTTTCGTGCGTCGAACTCGCGGTCGACGATCCGGTTGAACCCCATCGCGGCGAAACGGACGGCGGTGAAGGCGACGAGGATCCAGAACAGGTCGAGGAGGGTCACCGGATGGCTGTAGGATGCCAGGATCGCTCCGACCAGGGCGAAGGGCAGGGCGAACCCGGTATGCGACAGCCTGACGAAGCGTGCGTACAGCAGCGGCCGGGCTACACCAGCCGATGTCACGGCAGACCGATCCCCAGCTCGTCCCACATTGCGTCCACGGCGGCCGTTGTTCCCTCGTCCATCGCGATCACCGCGGGCCAGGCGCGCTGGAAGCCCTCCTCGGGCCACTTGGCGGTGGCGTCGATTCCCATCTTGGAGCCGAAGGTGAAGGCTCGGGACGAATGATCCAGCACGTCGATCGGACCTCGAGTGAACAGGACGTCCCGCTCGGGGTCGATGTTGTTGAGGGCCGCCCACCAGGCTTCCTGAGCGTTGCGTACGTCTACCCACTCGTCGACGACCACGATCAACTTGGCCAGAGACATGAGCCCCTGTCCCCACAGCCCGTGCATAACCTTGTAGGCGTGCCCCGGGTACTCCTTGCGAACCGAGACGAAGACCAGGTTGTGGAAGATGCCCTCGGCCGGCATGTGGTAGTCCACAACCTCCGGCAGGGTGAGTTGCAGTAGGGGCAGGAAGATTCTCTCGGTCGCATAGCCCAGCCAGTAGTCCTCCATCGGGGGCCGACCAACGATGGTCGCCGGGTATACGGCGCCCTCCCGCATCGTGAGCGCTTCCACGTGCACGCAGGGGTAGAGATCGGCCTCGGAGTAGAAGCCGGTGTGGTCGCCGAAGGGTCCCTCCGTGACCAGGCCCTCCGCCGGGTCGATCCAGCCCTCGATGACGATGTCCGCCTCGGCCGGGACCTCGAGCTCGTTCGAGACCGCCTGAGAGACGGCCACCGGCTCCCGGCGCAGAAATCCGGCGAACAGGTACTCGTCGATGTTGGGCGGAAGGGGGGCGCTGGCCGAGTAGATTGCTGCGGGATCGCCTCCCAGAGCTATGCACACAGGCATCCGCTCGCCCCGCCTCGCCATCTCTCGCCAGTGGGCGGCTCCTACCTTGTGACGCTGCCAGTGCATGGCCAGTCGGTTCGAGTCGAGCACCTGGATCCGGTACATCCCGACGTTCCGACGGCCGGAGGAAGGATCGCGCGAGATGACCTGCGGGAGAGTGATGTAACGGCCCCCGTCCCCGGGCCAGCACTTAAGGTGCGGCAATCGCTCGAGATCGATGTCGGCGCCACTCAGAACCACCTCCTGGCAGGGTGGGCCGCCACGACTCGCCTTCGGGGGAAAGCGGGCGAACTCGGCTAACTGTGGAATGAGCAGCAGCTTCTCCTTCAGACCCGCCGGCGGCTTCATCTCCAGAAAGCCGCGGATGCGGCCGGCCACTTCGTCGAGGCTCTCCACCCCGAGGGCCATGGCCATGCGCGCTTCGCTGCCGAAGATGTTGATCGCGAGCGGCTGACCCGCCTCGCCGCCGTCCGGAAGAAGAGGCCTCTCGAACAGGAGCGCGGGGCCGCCGCCCGGGCTCTTCATGCAGCGGTCCGCGATCTCGGTCACTTCGAGCTCTACACGAACGGGGCGGCTGATCCTGCTCAGCTCTCCAGCCTGCTCGAGACGGGTGAGAAATTCGTTGAGGTTCCTGTATGCCATTCCTGCCCCGGTATGAGAGCGGCAGCGGGCGACCCGTCGCAGTCGGCGCTTCGGCGCCTGCCCGCGGCTGTCGCATACTGCTCCTGCAACCTAGCTTGCGCCCACGTTATGGCGGCCCACGCGGAACAGCAACGGCGTCTCCTCGCTGTCCCCGGCGGAGCGCCGTTCCGCACGAGGCAGGGCCCGATTTGGGGTTCAGGCTGACGAGAGGGCGTGACGTACCGGGAGAGCAGCGACCAGGACCTCGTTCGGCTGTCTCTGCGCGGAGACGAGAGGGCCGCGCGAGAGCTCGTCGAGCGCTTCCAGCGTCCCGTCTTTTCGCTCGTGTACCGTATGGTGCGCGATCGGGAGCTGGCGGAGGATCTCTCGCAGGAGGTCTTCGTCCGGACGTTCAATAACCTCGAGCGCTACGACCGGTCCTACAAGTTCTCCTCCTGGCTCTTCAAGATCGCCTACAACCTCACGGTGGATCATCTGCGGCGCCGGGAGCTGCAGACCATCTCGGTGCACGGTTCACCCGACGCAGTCACGGCAGACCGGCAGGAGGCCACCTCGGTTACCCTGGAGTCGGCCGGGGAGCGCCCGGACGAGGTGCTGGAAGCGCGGGAGCTGGCCGGCCACATGGAGGAAGCAATCGCGGTGCTGCGGCCGGAGTACAGGACGGCGATCCTCCTGCGGCACGTCGAGGGGTACGCGTACGAGGAGATTGCAGAGGTAATGGGGATCCCGCTGGGCACCGTCAAGACCTACATCTTTCGCGCCAGAAGGGAGCTGAGAGACTCGCTGGAGTACGTCCGTGATGAGCTTCCCGAGGGCTGAAACTCCAGGCGGACGCGTCTCGTAGGGCAAGCGGAACCGAGAGTCATCGGAGAGTGATGAAAAAGGAACGGAGTCGAGCCGGCGACCACCTGAAGACGGAGCAGCTAGAGGTTCTCGCGCTGGAGCGGGGCCGTCAGCTTCCGTCCGGGGCGGTCGCGCATCTGCAAGAATGCGCCTCCTGCGGGCGGGAGCTCGGCGAGCTCCGCCGGCTGCACTCGGCGCTGGCGCTGCTCGCCGCTCTGGGACCGGCGGCCGGCTTCACCGACCGCGTCATGGCTCGGGTACGGCTGCCGCTGCCGTTGCGGGTTCGGATTCTCGAGGTCGTGCGTGCCCACAGGCTCGCCGCGGCCGCCGCCTTGGCCGGAGTGATCGGAGCGACAGCGGGCAGTCTCGTCATGCAAGCGCAGTATCCGGACCTCACACCGATGGCGCTGGCGGTCTTCTTGCTCAATCGATCCATGGCCCTCATGTGGAGCGGGGTCATGGCCGTCGGCCGGCTCCTGTACGACTCCGGGCTGGCTGCGGGCGTGGAGGGCCTGATTCAGCAACTCACGATCGGAGGGGCTCTTCTTCTGCTGGCGACCTTGTCCCTCGTTGGGCTGGGAGCCCTGCGGATCCTGATGCGTTTGATGGACCATTCTACAGAGGCGGCTCGGCAGGCCGTGGGCCGGTGAGAGCTGCACGTAAGCGAGGGAAACAGGAAGATGTGCATTTCGAGTAGGCGGAGCTGGTGGAGGTCGGGTGGTGGGCTCGGAGTCGCCGCCGTGCTGGCTGCGGTCGCGCTGATCGCGAGGCCGGCGGCCGTGCCGGCCCAGGGACCCACCGTGTCGGGAAGCGTGGTCACGCTGTCTTCGACCACGTCCACCGTCGAGCTGGAGATGGCGGATGGCGCCAGCCATGTGATCTCCTTCCGTGACGGCCAGATCATCGTCGACAGCGAGGTCCAGGGAACGTATGTCCGGGGCGGCGAGCTGGAGAGCTCGTGGCGAGACCTGCTTCGAAGCCCCGACATGCTCGACGGTGGCGACGTGGCGGGGGCGCTGAGGGAGTGGCAGCCGGATCCCGGTCCCGGTGTGGACGCGGACGCGGCGGACAGGCTGACGGCTATCCTATCCGGCTTCCTCCGGACCGAATCCACGATCGAGGCGGCGGCGATCCCCGAGACCGCGACAGTGGCCGCGGCGGATGGGCGGAAGGTCGAGATCGCGCCCGGAATCATCTCGCTGGATGACCTCCAGAGCAACTTCGAGCGCCTGCGCCGGTCCGTCGAGATCCTCCGCGGCGAGATGTCGGAGCTGGACGACAACTTCGCCCTGGTCGTGCACGACGATTTCGTGATCCCGGCGGAGAGGGTCGTGGACGGCAACCTCGTGCTGCTGGACGGCGACCTGGATCTGGCAGGCGTCGTGGCGGGTGACGTGGTGGTGCTGGACGGCCTGCTGATGCTGACCGAGTCGGCACGCATCGAGGGCGATCTCCTGCAGGTGGGCGGTGAGGTCATCGAGACAGGAGGCCGCGTCGACGGAGAGATGGTCTCGATCGTAGCCGGCGACCTGGGGGACATGATCCGGGCGGAGATCGAAGGCGTAGATGCGGAGCCGAGCCCGCACGTAGTCGTTACCCCGACCATCCGCCACGGCGAGCCGGGCTTTGTCGGGCGCGTCGGCCGCAACGTCGGCCGGGGCGTCGGGGGAGTCGTGG
>JBDGYE010000130.1:0-4497 GCA_039584255.1 Gemmatimonadota bacterium | reverse complement strand
GGGGAGAGGGATCAGCAGGAAAAGGGCGACGAAGGACAGGACGACTGGGAGGGCAACCTTGAACACGGTCCCGAGAGCGGGGCTCTGGAGGACCTCTGCGATCAACTTGATGGTCCACGCTCCGGCGACGACGGCCCAGGCGGCGCTGACAAGCAGACCGAACAGCAACGTCAGACGCGGCAGCGCGCCGGCCTCCCACGTCCTTTTGAGCAAGCTGGCTGACATGGTCGCGTGCCAACATACAGTCGTTGTGAGCGGGCCGTTCGGGTGCAGGGGTACGATGTCCCCGGTACGCGCCCGCCGCCCCTCGTCGCGGGCGGGAAAGTGATGCCGGCCAGAAACGGCGGCAAGGTGGGAGCGATCGGCTTCGGTTGGAGACTCGTCACCATGGGAACGCTGCTCCTGGGACCGTGGGGCTGTAACGACAATGCGCTGCCCCGCGCCTACCGTGCACTGGAGGTCCCCGAGTTGAGCCTCGCTTCGTCGGAAGCACGCGGTCGAGGCAGAGAACTCTTCCTCGAGCACTGCGCCATCTGCCATGGTCACCGAGCCGATGGACGAGGTCCTCGGCGCAGTGCCTCGATTCGGCCG
Organism: Gemmatimonadota bacterium; assembly: GCA_039584255.1. Lineage (GTDB taxonomy): Bacteria > Gemmatimonadota > Gemmatimonadetes > Palauibacterales > Palauibacteraceae > JBDGYE01. Next base: position 3,906 of record JBDGYE010000130.1, on the reverse strand, counting down.
GCGGACTTCACCGACCTGGCATGGCGCGAGCGAATGGATCCCAGGAGGACCTTCTTCGTCGTGCGGGAGGGTCTCCGTGGGACTGCCATGGCGGCGTGGAAGATCCTCACCGTGGATCAGACCTGGGATGTGGTCGCCTACGTCCTCTCGGTGGCCGAGCTGGGGCCGGAGACAGGAGAGGACCCCGGTGCATGAGCTTAGCATCGCCCTGGACGTGTGCCGGATTGCGGAGGAGCACGTCGGGGCGCGGGCGCTGCCCAGGGTAACGGCTATCGGTCTGGATGTCGGGGATCGCGCCGGTATCGAGATCGACAACCTGCAGTTCTGCCTCGAGGCGCTGCTGGCGAGCCCGCCGTTCGGGAGCGGCGTTCCCGACATCACCCGATTGTCCGGCGATGAGCTGAGCGTGACCTACGTGGAGGTGGAGGATAATGGCGGTCCGTAGGATCGAAGTCCGGGAAAAAGTGATGGCGAAGAACGACGAGTTGGCCGCCGAGGTGCGTCGCCGGCTGACCGAGCACGGGGTTCCGGCTCTCAATCTCGTGTCATCGCCGGGCTCGGGGAAGACAACTCTCCTGGAGCGCACGCTGGAAACGCTGGGTGACCGGCTGACCATGGCCGTGGTCACCGGAGATGTACAGACGCAGAACGACGCCGATCGTCTGGCCTCCCGCACGGATCGCCTGGTGCAGGCCGTGGTCACCGGAGGAGCATGCCACCTCGACGCGCGGCAGGTCCTGAGCGCCCTGGAGGAGGTCTCGCTCGGGGACACGGACCTCCTGTTCATCGAGAACGTCGGCAACCTGGTCTGCCCCGCGAGCTGGGATTTGGGCGAGACGGCGAAGGTGGTGATCTTCTCGGTCACCGAAGGTGAGGATAAGCCCCTCAAGTACCCTCGCATGTTCGAGCGATCGGGGTACTGCGTCCTCAACAAGACGGACCTCCTCCCGTACCTGCCGTTCGATGTGGACGCGGCCGTTTCCTATGCCCGCGAGGTCAACCCGGACCTCCGGTTCTTCTTCACATCGGCCCTCACCGGAAACGGCGTCGACGCTTGGTGCGACTTCCTGCTCGAGCAGACACGGGGGGAAGTGGAGGTCGCGGGTTGACTGTGAGCCAGGGTCGACCGGCCCACGGTGCGGAGAGGATCGAGGCCCGACGCCTGCACGTTCGGGGGGTGGTGCAGGGTGTAGGTTTCCGTCCGTTCGTCCACCGCCTGGCGGATCGCTTCGGCCTGGCCGGCTGGGTCCGGAACGAGTCCGGAGAGGTCTTCATCGAGGTGGAGGGCGAGCCCGGTGCCCTGGTGGCGTTCCGGGAAGCTCTGCGGGCCGAGGCACCTCTCCTCGCCCGGATCGACGAGCTGGAATCAGAGCGAATCGTCCCGCGCCGGACCCGGGGCTTTCGGGTGCTCAGCAGCCGCGCGACCATCGACGGTCGGCTTCCCGTGTCGCCGGACGTGGCCATCTGCGAGGCCTGCCGGGCGGAGCTCGAGGATCCGGCCGACCGTCGCTACCGCTATCCGTTCATCACCTGCACCGACTGCGGCCCACGTTACACGGTCATAGAGGAGATGCCATACGACCGCGAGCGGACGAGCATGAAGGCGTTCAAGCAATGCGCCGCCTGCGAGGTTGAGTATTCCGTTCCGGCGAACCGTCGCTACCACTCAGAGACGAACAGCTGTCCTGAGTGCGGTCCGCGAGTATGGCTGGCAGCCCCCGATGGAAGGCCGGTGGAGGAAGGCTGGAGCGCCCTCGAGTCGGCCGGGCAGATGCTCGTCCTGGGAGCGGTGCTGGCGATCAAGGGACTGGGTGGGTACCACCTCGCGGCAGACGCCACCAGCGAGTCGGCCGTCCGGAGACTCCGCGCCCAGAAGGCACGGGAGGAGAAACCACTCGCCGTGATGGTCTCGTCGCTGCAGGACGCGCGCCGGATCGCCCACGTGAGCCCGGAAGAGGAAGCCCTACTGGCCTCGCTCGAGAGACCGATAGTCCTTCTCCGCGCCCGCCCCGACTCCACGCTGGCTCCCTCGATCTCACCGGGACTGGATACCGCAGGCGTCATGCTCGCCTATACGCCCCTGCACATCCTTCTGCTCGAGCTGGTCGGCCGTCCCCTGGTCATGACGAGCGGAAACATCAGTGAGCTTCCCATCTGCACGGCCAACGAAGAGGCGCTGGACAGGCTCCTCACCGTGGCGGGCGGATTCCTGATGCACGATCGAGAGATCGTATCCCGTTACGACGACTCCGTCCTGCGCGTGATGGATGGGACTCCGGTGTTCCTCCGGCGCGCGAGGGGCTACGCGCCGCTTCCGCTGCAGCTGCCGATCACGGCTCCGGAGCCGCTGCTGGCCGTCGGTCCGCACCTGAAGAACACCTTCGCTCTGGTCGACGGGAGCAGCGCCTTCGTCAGCCAGCACGTCGGCGACCTGGAGAACGTCGAGACACTGGATCATTTCAGGGACTCGCTGTTCCGGTTCCAGCGCCTGTTTCGAATCGAGCCCTCGGTCGTGGTCAGAGATCTGCACCCCGGATACCTGTCGACGAGAATCGCCGAGGAGATGTCAGACGAGGCAATTGCCGTCCAGCACCATCACGCTCACGTTGCGGCCGTCGCCGCCGAGCACGGAAGGGTCGATCCAGTGGTTGGTGTAGCCTACGATGGCACCGGCTACGGCGACGACGGACACACCTGGGGCGCGGAGATTCTGGTCGCGGACTTGGCCCGGTATCGGCGGGTGGCGCGTTTGCGGTACGCGCCGATGCCCGGGGGAGATCTGGCCGCCCGCCGTCCCTGGCGAGTGGCGCTGGGCTATCTGTCGCTGGAGCCCGGCGCGGCACCGGCCTTCGAGGACGCGTTCAGCTGCGTTCCTCTGAGGGAGAAGCGCCTGGCGGAGGCGCAGGTCGAGCGCAACGTGAATGCCCCGCTGGCGTCTTCCATGGGTCGCCTGTTCGACGCGGCGGCAGCCGTGCTAGGAGTTCGCCGCTATGCGTCCTACGAGGGCCAGGCGGCCATGGAGCTCGAAGCTCTGGCGACGAGCCGCGAGGCCGATGGACTGCTCGGCCGATCGGAAATCCCACTCCTGCCGTTTCCGGCCGACCGCGATGAAGGCGGGATGTGGGTGATGGACCCGCTTCCGCTACTCGCCGCCCTCGGCGAGCGGCACGGTGCGGATGAAGACTCAGCGGTTCTCGCGGCGGCCTTCCACCTCGCCCTCGTCCGCACTACCGTGGAGGTGGTCCGGAAGGTGTGCGAGAAGGAGCTTCTGAGCGAGGTGGCCCTGGGTGGGGGAGTCTTTCAGAACGCCATCCTTCTGCCCGCCATCCGGTGCCTGCTGGAACGCGAGGGACTGAAGGTACTGGTCCCGAAGGATCTGAGTCCCAACGACGGAGCTATCAGCTACGGGCAGGCCGCGGTGGCCGCGGCCCGACTAGTGGCCGGCGGCGGGAGGTAAGCATGTGCCTTGGAATCCCCGGGAAGGTCGTCGAAATCTACGATGACACGGGGTTGCCGATGGGTATGGTGGATTTCGGAGGCGTGAAGAGAGAGGTGTGTCTTGCCTATGTGGCCGACGAGGTGGAGGTGGGCGACTACGCGATCGTTCACGTGGGCTTCGCCATCTCCATGGTCGACGAGGAGGAAGCCAGGCGGACGTTCGAGGTACTGAGGGAGATGAGCGAGCTTGACGAGCTCGAATGGATGCGCGAGGTGGCGGAGCAGGGTCTGGCAGGCATGAATCAGGAGAATAGCTCGCCTGACGCACCCGGGCAGAGCGGCGCATGAGGTACCTCAGCGAGTACCGCGATCCGGTGCTGGCCAGGAGCCTCGTCCAGCGGATCAGCCACGCCGCGCGCCGCCGGTGGGTGCTCATGGAGGTGTGCGGCGGCCAGACACACACGATCG
>JBDGYE010000068.1:0-28349 GCA_039584255.1 Gemmatimonadota bacterium | reverse complement strand
CTTGGCCTTCGGTGACTCCTTCCGCGGCTTGGCCTTCGGTGACTCCTTCCGCGGCTTGGCCTTCGGTGACTCCTTCCGCGGCTTGGCCTTCGGTGACTCCTTCCGCGGCTTGGCCTTCGGTGACTCCTTCTTCCGCGGCTTGGCCTCGGGCGGTTCCTCTCGGATCTCGGTCTTCCCTGGCAGTTCCCGCGGCTCCGCCGTCACCGGCTCCTTCCGAGGCTCCAGCTCCGCCGTTTCCTCTCGGATCCCCGTCTTCCCTGGCAGCTCCCGCGGCTTCACCCTGGGCAGGCCCTTCCACGGCACGGGTTCCCGCGGGTCTTCCAGCAGCTCTACCTCACGTGGCCGGGGCTTGGAGGCCGGATCCGCCTTCTCGAGACCCTTCTCGGACCGCATCGTCTCGGCCGAAGGTGGTATCGTCCCCGGCTCCGAGACCGGATTACCGCCGGCCGGAGATTCCTCTGCGATTTCAGCCTGTGCGACCTCGGTCGGGCGAGTTTCGTCGGCGGCGACTTCATGCTCGTCCGGCGTCCCCCCGGCCGGGTCGACCACGGCCGCCACGAACCTCACTAGCGCGTACAGCCAGTAGTCATCCTCGGCAGGCGCCCCCCGGGCCAAGTTGACCAGGGCCACCACAAACCTCACCCCCTCTTCCAGCCAGTAGTAATAGTCGCTGACCGGCTCGTAGAAGGCGGGCGGGTAGGCGGCGACCGTGCCCGCGAGTCGCCCGTCTTTCGTCAGCAGCTGTCCCCACAGCTCGAGAGGCAACGTTTGCCGGGCCCGGGTGGGCAGAGCGTGCGCACCCGTCGGCCCCTCCACCACGACCTCCTCGCCCGAACGCACCACGATCTCACCGCCGCGCGCCCGCAGGCGCGCGAGGCCGTCGCGCACGATGAAGACGGTGGTGGCCGCGCCATCCTTGCGGACGACGTACGATCCCGGTCCATCGAGCTCGGCATAGGCGTTGCTGGTCTCGACCGTGGGACGGATATCCGAGGGGATTTCGTCCGCAAGAACCAGCTGGACAGTACCTCGGCGCAGCTCGAGCGCGGCGAGACGCTCGGCCGCCCGAAATGAATCTTGTGAAGGCAGGAGCGCGATCTCCGTCCCGCGTCCCAGGCGAAGCAGGTTGCGGTCTGCCATTGTGAGCTCGGCACGCGCTCCGGCAATCGTGCAAATCGTATCGCCCGCCAGCACGGGCTCGCGGACCTGCAAGGGAGTGGACTCGGCCGCGCCGACCCGGATCAGCGTCCCGGGACTTTGCACGGCCCGAACAACGCCACGTAGCAGCCGATCCGCAGAACTCGGCTCCTGCGCGGCGAGGGACGCCGGGGATACAAGGGCTACGAGGAACCCGAGGAGAGCGGCACCGGCACCACGACTCGGAATGCGCGCTTTCATAAGCCACCTCCCAGCGTTGACACGAGCGTAAGACATTGGCGCCTCCCACTGCTAAGTGGCGAGGGAGAAGCCTCTTGTTTCGGCCCGAGACTAGCGCGCAGGAGTCAAGCGCGGGTCAAGCGTCCGCTCTCGGGCGCCGCTACGGTTACAGTTCGAGCAAGAGGGAGTCTGACGCGGAAGGGGCTAGATGCGCGAAAGCCCTCTGTTTTGAGGGCTTTTTGCCAGTCCGGGCAACGGAATTCGCTGTCGAGGCGCTAAGCGTCGGGTCATTGGTGCAAATACCACTCGTGAGCAGCCGCCGCAGTCAGCGGACGCTGGCACCGACGCTGGCACCGTTCCCGGGCTCCGTTCACGTACGGGTCGAAGTTCTCAATGAGCCAAGCGGTCTTCCTCTTACCTCCCCTGCCTTACCAGCTCGATCCACGCGGACTGTTCGGAGTGTGTCTGTCGGTCTTCCCTCCACCCGACAGCGGTCGCCTGTCCAGACAGCTTGTTGCCCGTAAACCTAACGGCCAATCGAACCCAGTTGTCATACCGCGCGATATCTGGAGTCGGAATGCTGCCCTGGAAGGTTCCGAACAGGAAGACGCTACTGATGGCTGAGAAATCGACGCCGCTCTCCTCCTGGCCTGACAACTTGATCCTCGCTCCCTCATCGTTGCTGAGTACGAGCGACACGTCGATCTCCCTGTCGTACGCTACGATCTTCCCCTCCCACGTTCCCAACATCTCCTCAGGGAATTGTTGTGTGGGGACTGCGTCTCTTGCCTGGACTGCGGAGGTGTCTGTCTCGGCCTGCAATGGATCCTCTACAGCTGATGCCCAGGGATTGAAATCGGCATACCCGGGGATCAACGCTGCGCGAATCGCCCCCTGAATGTGGAGCAGTCTGCTGGCGGCGTAGTCCGTGTTGGTCAAGATGACGGCCGCTACGTTCTCCGATGGGACCAGCGCCATGAAGTTGCTGACACCGGTCGTCTGTCCTCCATGATAGACCGACCGGAACCCCAGCTCGTCGACATCGATACCCCACCCGAGGCCGTACTCATCGCCCCTATAGGTGTTGGTAGGAGGTCCCGCGCTGTGCATCTCATCGATGGTGCTGTCCGCAAGCACGCGGCCCTGGTCCGGCAGGTGGTTCTTGAGGTGGAACATCGCGAATCGGAGGAGGTCATGCGCGCTGCAATACACGTCTCCAGTCCCCGGGTACGCTGACGTGCTGCGAGGAACCGGCTCACCGTTGACGCCGTAGTACGACGTGGCTGCAGGTCCCAGGAGTTCATCTCCGACCACGTAAACCTGGCCGGCCGCCATGCCCAGTGGCGTGAACACGCTGTCACGCACGTAGCGGCGGAAATCCATCCTTGTCACCTCTTCTACGACCCGGGCAAGCAACATGTAGCCGAGGTTGCTGTAGTTGTACGACCACCCCGGTTGGAACATGACGTTGCCGTAGCGTCGCACCGTCTCCTGGAACGGCCGACGTTCAGGTTCCTCGTCTATATAGAAGGCCTGATCGTGTGGTGGAAGGCCGGCCCGATGCTGCAGGACACGCCGCACCGTGACCTCCTCCGGCGTTCCCGCGTAATAATGAAGTGTGAGCCCTCCCAGGTACGCTTCGATTGGCGCGTCGAGATCAACCAGACCCGCTTCCACCAATCGCATGACGGCCGTTGCCGTGATGGGCTTGGAGATCGAGCCCAGGCGGTACATGGTATTGGGCGCGGCTGGCGTCTCGCTCTCTTTGTCGGCCCACCCGAAAGCCTCTTCCCAGACGACTTTTCCATTGTGCGCAACCGCGATGGACAGCGACGGGACGTTCCCCGTGGCGACGTCTTCGATCACAAACTCACGGATCTCGTGGAGGCGTGGATCGAAGACGGCAGGAGCGTCGGTTGCCTGAGTCTGGGTGTTCTCAACCGAACACGAGATGCTCAGGCCGAGGAGAAGGAAAGAAGACGCGATGGCTCTGCCCGGCAGTGCAGGTTTGCGCATAGTTGCGTCCGACCGCTGCGAGGCCCTCGGGTGATGCTGCAACCTTGAGGGGGATGCGCTGACCCAAAGCTACGATCTCGCCCGCCGCGGTGCGAGCAAGCGTAGCGCCCGGCGTGATACCGACGCTCGGCGGGGACTGGACGATAGGTATTCCCCGTGTTTGCCACGGTCGCACTCCCGAAGGCTGCACTTTCTCCAGCCGCCGCTTATTCTTAGGCGTTCTGTTACTTCTGCCCCCAAGGAGGTCCGTACCTCTCAAGCCAACCCGAGAACTGGATCCGCGAAGGCGCTACTGCTAATCGAGAGCCCCGACATGCCGAACGCGTTGTTGGTGTATCCGGAATTCCCCCCGTCCTACTGGGGCTTCAAGTTCGCCCTTGAGTTCGTTGGCAAGAGGTCGGCCATGCCGCCTCTGGGACTGCTTACGGTTGCCGGGATGTTCCCCAAGGAGTACCGGCTCAACGTCGTGGACATGAATCTGACGTCGCTGTCCGACGTACATCTGAGCTGGGCGGACGTCGTCCTCACGTCCACGATGATTCTCCAGAGGGACTCCCTCTACGATGTGATCCGCAGGTGCAACAGGGCGGGGGTACCCATCGTTGCCGGTGGACCGCATCCAACGACGTATCACGACGACATAAGACGGGAGGCGGAAGGGACGGTCGACCACTTCTTGCTCGGTGAGGTCGAGGAGACATTCGCCCCCTTCCTCATGGACCTGGCGAACGGCACCGCGAAGGGAACGTATCCCGAGCCCAGAAAGCCCGATATCACCAAGTCACCACTCCCCCGATTCGACCTCATCGATTTTCGCCAATACAGCTCAATGGCCGTGCAGTTTTCTCGCGGATGCCCGTTCGATTGCGAGTTCTGCGACATCACCAAGCTCTTCGGTCGCGCGCCGCGCACGAAGAGCGCCGACCAGATGCTCGCTGAATTCGATCTGCTCCATCGCCTCGGGTGGACCGGTCCCGTCTTCCTGGTTGACGACAACTTCATCGGGAACAAGCGGGAGGCGCTGCGTCTTCTCCCGAGGATCGCCGAATGGCAGCAGCAGAGGCGCTATCCCTTTTCTCTCTACACAGAGGCCAGCGTGAATCTGGCGCGTGTTCCGGACCTGCTCGACGGGATGAGCGACGCCGGATTCAACATGGTCTTCGTGGGAATCGAGAGTCCAAACAGGGACACCCTCGTCGCGGCGGGAAAGAAGCAGAATGCGGCCGCAACCGACGATGCGGCGGGGTATCTGCTCAGGTCGGTTCGGAGAATCCAAGAGCACGGCATGGAGGTCAGCGGAGGGTTCATCATTGGACTGGACGGGGATACGGAGTTCGATTCGCACATCCGGTTCATCCAGGAAGCCGGTATTCCCTTGGCGATGGCCGGTCTCCTGAGCGCGGTGAGAGCGACGGACCTCTATGAGCGCCTCGACCGCGAGGGCCGGTTGCTCGGTGAGTCCACGGGAAACAACACGGACATGACCTTGAATTTCGTGCCGATCCTTCCGAGGAAGCATGTCCTCTCTGAATACAGACGAGTGTTGGCCACGCTGTATGATCCGACTTTGAAGAACTATTTCGACCGGTGCCTGACGATGTTGAGGCACCTGAAGCCAACCCGGCACACCGTGCGGAAGATAGGGGGGACTGAGCTGTTGGCCTTTGTACGGTCGATCCGCCGCCAGTTCTTGTTCTCCAGGCAGGGCCCGGCGTACGTCAGGTTCCTGACAAAGGTCCTTTGGGAGCGACCCAGGATGCTGCCCGAAGCCGTGCGCCTCGCGATAATGGGTTATCACTTCGAGAAGATCACGAGCCAGATAATCGTGGCCGACGACTTCAAACGCTTCCTGGAATCGGAGCTCGAGGCTTTGAAGGAGAGGGTCACCCAATTCGCGAGAGTACAGGACGACCGGATCGGGGAAGCTCGCGTCTATGTTCAAGCTCTGTTCTCGCGCGTGCGAAGGCATCACGAAGAGATCCACAGCGATTTCAGGTACGTCGTGAGGGACGCCCTCGTCTCGTTTCAGGAGGGCGTTGCGTCCCAACTGGAACTGCTCGGTGGATCTGCCCGAACTGAGATTCAGATGTCGCTTATCTGACCTTTGAAACCAAGCATATCAACTCCAGAGCCCGGGCTTGATGCCGCCTTTGATCATGTGCTTGAGTATTGGCCGGTTCTAACTCGCAGCGGAGAATCGTTGGCATTTCCACTGTCCGGCGGCTTTGTCAAACCTGGTGGCTTCTTCAAGTCGTTCTTCTATTGGGATTCTTATTTCACCCTCTTGGGGCTCGTCGTTCAAGGAAAGTGGCAGTTGGCAAGGGAGATAGTTGAGGGCCTTGTGGCGGAGGTCGAGGCGTTTGGGCTTGTTCCCAACTACAACAGTCCCCAGTCAGTATGTAGCTCTCGATCACAGTCGCCGTTTCTTACCTCAGCCATCTGGGAAGTCTATCCATCCATCAACGATCCGGCTTGGCTGGATCGCGCTGCGAGCGCTGCCGCGACCGAGTACCAGGGTTATTGGCTGGCGGAACCGCATATGACAGAAACCGGCTTGAGCCGATATGTCGATGTCGCGGAGAACGGTGGATGCGAGACAGTACCGGATACACCTCATTATCGTGCGATTGGTGAGAGTGGTTGGGACAACACTCCGCGCTTCGGCGATGATGCCACCCAGGTGATTCCCGTGGATCTTAATTGCCAGCTATATCGCTACGAACTGGATCTCGCTGGTTTCTCAGACTTGTTGGCAGAGAAGGACAAGGCGGGTGTCTGGAGGGCCAGGGCTGACAAGCGGCGTGACCTGATCAATCGCTACTTGTGGGATGAAGGCAGTGGATTCTACTGGGATTATGACTTGCGCACGGGACAGCGGCTGAGTGGCACCCCAAGATCTCTTGCATCCTTCGTATCACTTTGGGCGGGTGTGGCAGATCAGGATCAGGCAGCGCGCGTTGTGGAGCATCTACGCGCCTTTGAATACGATCACGGGCTCGTTGCGTGCGAGGTGGGTTGGGGTGACGAGACAGAGCACAACTACCCCAGTGGGTGGCCTTACTCGCACTGGTACGTATGCTCCGGTCTGCGTGCCTACGGCTTCCATGATCAGGCCTCACGGATCACCATGAAGTGGTTGCGGCTCATATCCAGTGAGTTCGCCCAGACTGGAGCAATCCGGGAGCGGCATAACGTGGTTGATCCAAGTGTTCCGCCTCCCGGCCGCTATCCCCCGCAGCGAGGTTTCGCGTGGACAAACAGTGTATTTGCAGCGCTTCTGGCTCGAATTGTCTTCGGTATCGAGGTGGCCAGGAATGACGCAGAGCTAGTATCACGTCCGAGCTTCCCGCGAGAGTGGGCGGGCGAAGAAACTCAGATCTGCCTGCCGAGTTACCCCTGGCCGGAGGGAGTGATACTGAAGCAGGTCGCCGCATAACATTTTGCCGGAGCGGACGCAGCCTCAGCGCGAGCACCCACCCTCGTTCGTCCCCCCAGCTCAGATAACAGTATCCACAGTAGCAACGGTTCTAGTCAGGGCTGTTGACGCCCCGTCGATGGTCTCGGCCCGCAGCCGTGCGAGGAAACGAAAAGCGCCCGGCGTGCCGTCGAGGCTGGCCGTGCAGAGACATCGAGCACGCGCTGCGTGCGAACAACAACCGCGCGCTGGAAGGGGTGGGTGGCTAACGTCCTATTACAGTCTACAAAGGTTGAGGCGGGCCGGTCTGGATGACGGTGAAGGTGGCTGTAACCTCTAGGTCCCCCCCAGCCACGAGCTGGCAGTCTCCGGTTCCGGAGCAGGCTCCACTCCACCCATCAAAACGCGAGCCCTGGTTCGCCGTGGCCATTAGAGTCAACTGGTCACCCGGAATGTGCTCTGCACTACAGTTAGTGGGGCAGTTGATCTCTTGGTCGTTGCTCGTGACCACACCGGACCCCGTTCCTGCGATAATGACTTGAAGTGTGGCAAGGGGGTCCGTGCCGCCATCGTCATCTTCCCCGCACGCGCTGATGGCCAGAAGGGCAGCTACAGGCAGGAGCAAGTAAAGGGGCGCGAGTTTGCGCATAACACACCTCTTGGGCGAGGGGCACAGCTGCTGTGGCAGTAACGTTAGTTCGCAGTCTGAGTTGCAGCCTTATTCATAGAATAGCTACCCACCTGCCGCCGTGCGAGCCGCTCCGCACAGCAGCTCCGCCGCCGGCCCCCCGGGGAGCTGCACCGGGACGAGGATTGTGTTGCGGTGCTGCAACATCTCCACCCGGCACATCGGCCCATCGGTACGACGATAGTCCTCTAACATCCTGATTCGTAAATACTTGCAGATACTGTTGTCTGATACTGGCACGCTCCTGGCTAGTCGTAGTGGACGGCCAACAAAGCGGCTCGTCCGGAGGGCGACCGTCGGAGTCCAACCGAGTAGTCGACCGGCAGGAGCTTGACAAAGGCGGCGATGATCAGGAGGAGACGGTGTTCAGTGCAATAAAGAAGCGGATTACGGATGAACGAGGGGCGACCCTGGTTCTCGTCGCGCTCAGCATGGTGGCGTTAGTGTCTGTGGCGGCACTGGCCGTCGACGTCGGCATGCTTCTCACCGCGCGGTCGGAAGCGCAGCGTGTAGCCGATCTCTCGGCGCTGGCCGGTGCCGGGGCACTTGCGCAGCTGCCGGACAACGCCGATCTCGCCCGCGAAGTAGCGATCAGGTACGCCGAGATGAATGATATCCGACGTGATTCTGCTATCGTCGATGAGGGCGACGTGCAGGTGGACCTAGCAGAGGGTCGCGTGACTGTCACCGTGTACCGTACGAGCGACCGCGGCAATCCTGTGAATACATTCTTCGCGCGGGTGTTCGGCGTGAACGACGCGGACATCAGTGCTATCGCGGCAGCCGAAGCTATGGATCCGGGACCGGACTATGGAGTGGTCTGTCCGCTCCCGATCGCCGTTCCCGACCGATGGCTCGAGCAGGATGGGACCTGGTCCGACAAGAACGACACTTTCGACCCACCTAATGACTTCTATGATGTGGATGCGACCGGGTACAATGAGACGAGCATAGGCGACCCAGTCTTTCTCAGACAAGCCGGCGGCGGCGGCGGCAACATGAACCAGAGCTGGTACTATCCCTGGACTCCGTTTGCAGATGAGAACGCGGTCATAGATGGTGGCGGGGGAGGAAGCAATTATAGGGAGAGGTTTTCTGGGTGCATGGAGGGCCTCTACGAGACGGGTACCGTCGTGTACTCGGAGCCGGGCGCCATGGTGGGTCCGACAGACAAGGGATTCAAGGACCTGTACGCGTTGGACCCCACCGCATATTGGAATCAGTCTGGAGGCCCTGCGGGCTGTGTTGCGAGACCGTCGGCGGTCACGGAGACGAACGTCCACGGCTGCGTCGACGGCAGTCCGCGTGTCAAGGCCGTGCCCATGTTCGACCCGGGAATGCCGCCGGAGATCGGGCGCAACGAGCTCACTATCACGAAAGTCGGCAGCATGTTCGTCGAAGGGAAAGAGGGAGGAGACTTCTTCGGTCGGTGGCTCGGGACTACGGGAGTGGTTGGAAAGGGTGAATCCGATCCAGCGTCCGGGTCGATTGCCAAGGCGCTCAGACTCGTGCAGTAGACTGGGACCAATGCGGGCCCAGTGCCTGAACCCGTGACTGTCACTACTCTGAGCACTGCGGGCGCACAATGAACAAGCGGCTCTGACGTAACTAACAGCAGAGCCGTGGTTTAAGTGAGTCGAGGCGGCGGGCGCGACGAGCGAGCCATTGAGCAGGCGCTGCGGGCGAAACCGGGCGCCTTGCGCATTGGTTATATTGGTTGGGTGTGGCCACTCATAAAGGTCAGGCAGTACTACGGTGAGCGATCAAGACGAACGGGGTACCATCAAGACCAGGTCGGGCACCTGGGAATGGGAGCTCACGACCTTCCGCTCCTGGCCCAAGTCGGACCCGACGGGTAAGCGTCTCGGATTCGAGGATCCCGCCAATGCCGTGAACACCATGTCACTCAGGCTCGAGCCGGATGACGAGGAATTCTCCGAGAAGCGCATCCGGCACCTCTCGCTCGCCCCCCTTAGAAGGCGCTTCGAGGACGGCTCCGGCAACGTGTGGATCGCTCACCCGGTGGGCGAGGGTCGAGCCAAGGTCAGCAAGTCGGTCTTGCGAGTCTCACTTCACAGCCTGGAACGAGCATCGAAGATCGCCGACCTTCCGCCCGGCCGTACGCTGGGCGACCTGAAGAACAAGGAGCTGGTCAACTTGCTCTAGCTCAACGGCGGCGTCGCTGGCCGAGGATCTAATCGTCTACGTCCCGCTCCCGGCTTGACAGGCGACGTCTATCCGGCGATATTCTCGACCGCTCGGCAAGGTGCCGGGGATTGCGGGCTAAGGTCACAGAAGTTGGTATGGGAGGCCTGTCTGAGACGGTCTCCCTTTTTTTGTAGCTTTTGCGCGTGGCCCAACGCGGGGGCGAACACCGCGTAAGAGTCTGTGTCGGAAGGTACGGATCACCCGGACTCCGGCTATGACCTAATTAAGGAGCAGGATTGATGCGTACCAAAGGGACAGTGAAGTGGTTCAGCGATGAGAAGGGCTTCGGCTTCATCACGCTGGAGGACGGTGGCAAGGACTGTTTTGTCCACCACAACGCCATTCAGGCCGAGGGCTTCAAGACGCTGAACGAGGGAGACATCGTCGAGTTCGACATGACGCAGGGCCAGAAGGGCCCGGCCGCGGAGAACGTCGTTCGAGTTTCCTAACCTCACGGGCTGACGTCTGGCCTGAAAGGGCCGCTCCTATGCTCGGGGCGGCCCTTTTTTCTTGCCCCGCATCGGCCATGCCCGGCGCTGCGGACCAGCCTCGCTCCATCAGCTCGATGGCAGAGTCCGGCACGTCTTCCCGCGCGGGGTTCCTTACTGCTCGAACTCCACTATGTACCCACGCGGGCTCTGGAGGTCGCCCACGAACTCCATCCCGGCTGCGCCGAGGTCCGCCCGGGGATCGTTGGCCATGTCATTCCACGTGTTGGCCCGGTTATCCAATCCCGTGCCGAAGTAGTGCCCGAAGTGCTCGATGCCTCCCAGGTCGTTGGGCTCCAGCAGCTCGACGTCCGGTTGCATCGACCAGTTGCTGTACTCCATGGCTTCACCGGTAACCCAGGTCCAACCGCCGGCGGGCTCCGTTGAGCCAGGCGGCTGGTAGAGCCCGATCCAGGGACCCACCGTGACCTGAATTGGATTCTCCTCGCCATCGCTCACGGCAGCCACGTCCACATTTACCCAGACGTCGCGATTGTCAGCGATTAGTCCGTAAACGAGGTTGTTCTCTTCCGCCGAGTCGATCGTGACCAGGTGTCCGCCATCCGCCTCGGCGCGCTGCTTGGCCTCTTCCCACGTGAGACCTTCCGGCACTACCACGACGCTATACCGGTCACCTTCACTGACCGGTGCAGCGTCTTCCGCGTCAGCAGTGTATGCATCTGCCTGGCTCTGCTGATCCTGCTCCGCGCTACATGCCAGGAACAGGGCCGTGGCTCCGACCAACACCAGGGACGTCCTTCCGCGAGTAGCCATCTGCCTCTCTTTCGCTGGGGAAAGGTTTGGATGACGGGAGGGATACCGCTTCATCCAGCTACTACTGTAAGCCAAACGTCCGCTGAAGCGAAGGGCCGTCGTGGGAGCTGGGCGAAGCGCGCGAGCCAGCGCGGCTGGTCGCACGGACCCTTGTTGTAGTCTCATCGATCGTCTAGACTGGGCCACTTCCCAACAGCCAGGAGTGGATTATGCGGAGATCTTACGTCGCGGCATCCTCGGTCGCTGCGGGCATCGTTCTGACAGTTGTGGCGATCTTTGGGGCCGACCGAAGCGCCCCCGCGACCGAAGCGTCGATCGATCTCGATGCCAGGATGCGCCAGACCGCGGCAAGCTTCCTGGCCTCCCTGTCTCCGGACCTGCGTGACCGAGCCACGCCTGCGTTGGATTCCCCCGCCAGGACTTCATGGCACTACCTCCCCGTGTGGGCGCACCCGCGGGATGCGGGAGTGATGCTCGGGGATCTCTCGGACGAGCAGCGGGTCGCCGCATACCGCATGCTCGAGATCGGACTCAGCGATCGCGGCTACCTCAAAGCCGCGGGTATCGTTCATCTGGACGACATCCTGCGACCGATCGTCATCGAGTTTCTGGAGCGTGAAGGAGAGCAGGAGGACCTGGGATTGGACGATGCCCGCCAGTTCGGGAGCGACTTCTACCTGGTCGCCGTGTTCGGAGACCCGACCGGCCAAGATCCATGGGGATGGCGGTTCGAGGGTCACCACCTGTCGCTGAACTTCACCTCGGTGGACGGCCTCGTGGTCGGCACTCCGACCTTCATGGGCTCCAATCCAGCGAGAATCCAGGCCGGCCCGGAGGCGGGCTGGCGTGTGCTCGCCGGGGAGGAGGACCTGGGCCGCGCCTTTCTCGCCTCTCTGGCCCCCGATGAGCGGTCGGCGGCCCGGATCGCGGGAGCCACACCTGCCGACATCATGGCCGGACCGGGAGCCAAGGACCGGCTCTCGTCACTCGAGGGCGTGACTGCGTCGGGATTGCGGCCAGATCAGAGGTCGCTCCTGCGAAACCTGATCGAGCAGTACGTGGGCAACCTGCACGGGGAACTCGCAGCGGCCGAGCTCGCTGCGATGGAAGCCGAGGGTTTCGGGAACGTCCACTTCGCGTGGGCCGGAAGCACGGCGGCAGGCGAGCTGTTGTACTACCGGGTGCACGGGCCAACGCTGCTCATCGAGTTCGACAACACTCTGAATTCGGCGAATCACATCCACACGATCTTCCGCGGCCGGGACGACCTCGGGATGGACCTGCTCAAACAGCATTATGAGAGCAGCCCGCACCACCGAAAGTAAGCCGAGTAGTCAGGCACAGCACAGCTGTGTCTCACGCAGGGGGGCAGTACGGAATTGCACGGCCAGGTCAGATGCCTGTCTGACTATGATCTCCCGAGGCATGTAAGTTCACATTAGGTCGAGCCAGGTGCGCGAATCCATCCGGCGGTTCGACCATCGGATAGGAGTTAGCCCGTCCAATCAGCAATCGTTCCGAGCACCAACACAATTAGGAGGATGGCGATGAAGTACATGATCAGCTGGTTCGAACGCCCGCAAGGTTCGCCTGCGGAGTACGAGAATGCCCAGAAGCGGATACTTGAGGTGTTCGGTCAATGGCAGGCGCCTACCGGATTCAAGATCGAGTTGTTTGTAGTGCGAGTGGGCGAGTGGGGTGGGCACGTGTTAGTGGACTGCGACGATCCGTTGGCCGTTCACAAGTTCTGCTCGACGTACCCGGCTTTCGAATTCCAGGCGCGCCCCGTGATTGCCGTCGAAGACGCAGTCCGGGTCGAACTCGAAGCCATCGCCTGGCGCGACGGGCTGAAACGCAGCTGACATCCGAGAAGATCACATCGGACAGGCCGCAATGCGTTCGCGAGCCGGCCCGTGTGCCGGCTTGGCGAGGGGCGGTCGGGGAAGTCATCCTCATCGTGATCGGCATCACCCTCGCCCTCGCGGCCGCTCAAGTCCCGCGGCCTTGACCTCGTATCAAACGACTCGCTACGGGCACAGATCACCAAGGTCTATGACCTTAGGTATGGCATGCTGGACGAAATGAAGCGGACTCAGCGGAGCGTGGTCCTCGATGCCCTGCGGCCATACTTCCTGATTCACTTTAAGGACCTGGAATTCAACAGGAGTGCGACACCACTAGATTACTCCTTCGTGGCGTCGGATCAGACCTTTCACAACCTGCTGGACTACAGACTCGAGGTACTGGAGACCGCGGAGATTCCAACGCACGGTCTAATCGTGGCTGACGTGGAGCGATTGATCGAGGCCTTGGACCGAGAGTTGGGAGGACCCACCTAGTCTCGGCAAGGGCCTGAGTCTCACGCAGGGGGGCGGTGACGCCGGAAGGGGGCTTTCCAGCACTCTGGTGGCAGGTCACAGTCCCTTGGGACGGTGATCGTTGGATGTGATTCAGCTCATCTCTTTCACACCCCAGACCTTGTTGATGCTGGTCCACGGGATGACGTTGGGCTTCTTGAGCGGGCGCCTGACGCTGGCCGGCGACTCACCGCGGATCTCGATCTGATCCAGACTCGTCGGCGTCATTCCGGCCTTGTGGGCCCAGGTGAAGGTGGGGACTTCGGCCGTCTCGATACCCATCAGCTGGGCAGCGACCATGTCCGTGGCCAGGGGATCGGTGCCGGCGATGATCAAACCCATGTCTACCAGCTCTCCGCGCGTCGGGCCGTCACCTTCCATCGCCATGGTGCCGTCCACGACGCACAGCCCCGTGTTGTTCGCTCTCACCATGTCGAGGGTCTCGAACGCGACGCCCGGCGATCCGGCTGACGACGCCTGATCGTGAACGCAGGCTCTGACCGAACAGTAAGCGACGCCTGGATAAAGACCTATCAGGTTCTTCAATCCCAACGTCACCGTGGCCAGAACGTGGGTCTTCATCATCGGGACCGAGCACAACAGATCGATGTCGGTGAGCGAGTGGTGGAGCTGGATACTGTCATACGCGAGGCCGTTCGAGAGCGGGACTTCAGCCATCTCGCCGGTGTGGAGGTTGACGAGTGGAACGCGCAACGACGTGGCCAGTTCGGTGTAGCCTAGCCGGTCGAACACGTGCTGCTGCATTCCGTCGAGTATCTCGCGATTCGAGGTCCGGTACGATTCGCCGTCCAGGGCGTTGAAACCATCGGCTGCCGCCGAACCTTCGCCGATGAGTACATCCTTACCCGACCGTTTCATCAGCCGTGCGAGAGCCTCGATGACCTCTGGTTTGGTCGTGTACTCCCGGCCATCGGACACGAGGTTGGGCTTGAGCATGATGCGCTCTTTGCCTCTTGTCGCCGTCTCGATCCCGCCGAGCAGATCGATTGCCTCTTCGACGGCGTAGTCGATCTTGCCGTTCCTGACCTTGGCGATGCTGACCACGGCTTTCGGGTCCGACAGCCAACGTGTTCCGAGGCACGGCGGCACGACCGTGGCACCCAACGCAGCGCCGACGCCCGTCTTCACGAAGTCCCGTCGCGACAGTTCCCTGTGCTTCATCTCGCTAGCACTCCTTCGCGCCGCCTGGCGAGTGACCGTCAGCTCCGCGGCTAGTCTCTGGGCCTCAGGACCTCCTGGTACGGCCGGTAGTCTTCCAGGACGTCCCACTCCTGATCCCGGCGATGGAAGTGCCCAAGCCACATTCCCTGCTGGTACGCCTGCTCCAGCAGTCGTACCGCCTCGGCTCGATCTCCCAGCGCCGCCGCGATGGCCGCGCGCCACCTGGTGTGCGCACCCCGCAGGTACCGGCCGTTGAGCGCCTCGAGCCACCGACCGATCTCGAGCGCCTCCTCCGTTCGGCCCAAGTGGGCCAGCGCCACGCCTCGATAGCCGCGGAAATCGAGGCTGTCTGGTGCCTCCGCGCTCAGCGCCTCGAAGAGGGTATCGGCGTCGGACCAGTGCCTGGCGTAGTAGAACACCCGGCCCCGGTGGTGGCGTAGCTCGGTCGCCGGCCGCGCCGCGAACCACGCCAGGGCCCGGTCCGTTGCGGCCCGGGAGGCTTCATCATGGCCCACCGGGTGGATGACCTTGATGGCGACCTTGCGGCGGTGCCTCAGGTCTTCGGCCAGGAACACCGTGGCCATACCGCCGCGCCCAAGCTCACACTCGGCGGTATATCGTTGGGCAAGTGCTGATTGGAGACGTTCCAGCAGGTCAGGCATACCGCCCTCCGGTGGAACAAGGTGGGATCAATATAGGGGAGCGCGGCTTAGAGCGCCCGTCCGTTGCCAAGCGTGCGTGGTGCAGAACCCGAAACCGCCTGCCTGAAAACAATGGTGCTCGACCGCGGAAGGAATCTCCCCGATCTTACTTCGGTACAGCTGATTTCAAGCAGGTCCTGGGGCCGCTCACCCGCCGGCCCGTAGCTCCTCGAGCAGGGCTCGTGCCTCCTGCGCGGGCCGGTAATCCGAGTCGGCCTCCGACCAGATGTCGAGCGCGACCTCGAGCTCGGACATCGCGTCGGCCGTCCTGCCACGCTCGGAGGCGAGCCACCCGGCCAGGTGCCGCACCTTGGCGGAGCCGGGGAAGCGCTCGAGCAGCCAGGCAAGCTCTACTTCGGCCTCCTCCCACCGCTCAAGCGACGTCAGGCAGGCGGCCAGCCAGGCCCGGAACTGCGACGACTGCGGCACGAAGCGCGCGCCGGCAGTTGCCGTCCTCCAGGTCGGCGATCCGTCCCTCGACCCAGCGGATGCGGCTGCGCCCGGGCGCCCCACCGAACGCCTCGCCCAGCCCCCGCAGGCCGGCCAGGGACTCCCGGGCCGACTCGACGTCGCCCCGGTCCAAGTGGATTTGCACGGCCGGCACCTCCAGGATGAGGCTCCAGGGCTCCTCGACGCCGGCCCGGATACTGTCGATCTGCGCGAGGGCGAACGCCTCGCGGCCCCAGTCGACCGCGTAGATCAGCACCTCCGAGTAGATGACGGTCTGAACGACCTGGATCGGGACCTGGTACTGCCCCATCGCTGCGAGTCGCCGGCGGTACGCTTCCCGGAGCTTACCGTATTGCCCGAGGCTGTAGAAGTAGGTCTCCTCGACGCCGGCAACGACATCGCGCTCCTGCGGCGTGCGGGCGAGTGCGGACATCTCCTCGAGGCGACGTGCCGCGTCCTCGTAGCGCCCCTGTTGCATGTCGATTCGGGCGAGCCGGCCGAGGACGTCCGGATCCTCCGGGGCCGTGATGCGCGCGCGCTCCAACTCCTCGCGTGCCGCGCCAAACTGCAGGAGGCTGGTCTGCGTCGCCGCGATGTCGAGTCGCGTCTGGACGTTTCTCGGCTGGAGGTCGGCCAAACGGTTGTAGTACACGAGCGCGCTGTCGTATTCCCGTTTCCCGCGGAACCCGGCGGCGATCTCCTGAAGCGACTGGACGTCGGTGGAGTCCAGAGCTAGTAGCGCCCGGTACTCGGTGATCATGCCGTCTATGTCACCCTGCATCGCGTGGGTCTGTGCCAGCAGCTGCCGGGCCAGCGGGTCCTGCGGATAGAGCTCGGTCCAGTAGTTGCCGGTCTGTAGCGCGCCGGCCGGGTCCATGCGGAAGATCATGCGGTCTACCATCTGAAGGAGGAGCCTGGAGCGCTCCGGAAGCCGGTAGGCGTGGCGCAGCGCCTCCGCGATCCCGTCCCGGGCGGCTGCCTGATCGCCCATCAGGAGTGCTGCGGACGCGGAAGCGCCGTGTGCGGACGCGAACGTCTGATCGATCGCGGTCGCCGAGTCGGCCGCAGCGCGCGCTTCGGCCGGCTGGTTCCGGAACATGGCAGCCCGAGATTCGCTGAAAACGCGAAAGGCCTCCGGCGAGTCGGTGAGTATCTCCGCGGCCGGGAGGTCCATGGACTCTTCGATCTGCCAATTCGGGATCCCCAGGTCCCGGCGCACGTCCACCGAAATGCGGTCCGCCATCTCGAGCGGGTCGGTGCCGCGGTAGGTGCGAGCCGCGACCTCGCGGGCGTTGCGCGTCTCGTACAGGCGCGTGCGGACGACGAGCGTTTCTCCGTCACGCTCCAGCAGCTCACCTTCCAGGAAGTGTCCGACGCCCGCCGCCTCTGAGAGCTCCCGCTTGAGGACCAGCGGAACGCCGTATGGAAGCTCGAAACCGGCTTCGTTCAGGGGCTCGCGCACGCGCCGCGCCATGCGTGGATTCTGGACGTCCACCGGAATCACAAACAGGTCCTGATACAGGTCCGTGACGAGACCCATCCACAGTCCGCTGCGCAGCCAGTCGAGCTCAGGATCGCCCGACTCATTATCGAAGTCCCACACCAGCACGTCACGCCGGAAGGCGGCCTTCGGGATCACGCGCTCGACCGTGTTCCCGTCGTCGTCTTCGAGGAGCCGCACCGTGGTGGCCGCCCCCAGCTCCTGACCGCTGAACGCCAGCATGAGGATGCCGCCTGCAGCTACCAGATTGAGGCCGATCACCGCGGCGTCCGTTTTTGTCCAGCCATCCTCGCCCGGGGCGCCGTGCCTCCAGGCGAGCACGAGGACGGTCGGAAGGAGGAGCAGGAGCGTGGTGACGACGAAGTTCGTGAGCGCCGGCGACAGCGCGTACTGGCCGACCGCCCAATCGGTGAACTCGAGAAGGATCCAGCTGGCGGCCAGGTAGGCGCCGGCGATCTGCGGGACTCGTCGGTTAAGCAATTGACGCATCACGAGGCTGCAGGCTCCTCTCGGGTGAATGAATGGAGGCTCGCTGACGAGGTCGGTCCTGGCCACGCGGCACCGCGCGGCACTTGGCATGCGAGCGACGCGGCTTGAATATAGAAGGGAGCGGGCAGGAGTCTACGGTTCCGGACGCCCGACGCACGGTTTCCGTTCGCGGGGCGGCCCCGGACCGCCCAAGCTGTCAGGCCGCGTCGGCGGGAATCCGCCAGTAGCGTGATGCTGCACCGCACCCGGGAAAGGGCTAAGGGCTCATGCCTCTTCGAGGTTCCGGTACGCGTCAAGGTGAAACGGGGGCGTGCAGACACAGTAAAAGACCAGATCTGACCGGCCCACGTTCGCAATCCGTTGAGACACTCCGGCCGGAATCAACACCGCGTCGCCCGGAGACACCGGAACCGGGGCCTCGCCGCCAACCTCCATCTGTCCGCTGCCCTCCAGGATGAGATAGCGCTCATCGATCCCATCGAGCGCGTGCAGTTGGGTCGTGACGCCAGGCTCCACCCTCGCGCGGGCCACGGAGACGATTGAGTCCGACTCCGCACCCCAGGTTTCCTGGATGAAGCAGCGCTCCGGCGTCATGAACTCTCGATCCGGGTCCTGCCGGAGAATCTCTGGCTTCATTCGTGTTCTCCTTCGGTGCTGGCCTGCGCCGGACTACTCGGAGTCTCTGCGCAAGTACTACAGGACCGCTGGACGCGTAGACGCGCTCGCCTTCCTGTCAACCGGGATCAGCCTGCGTCCTCGTGCTCGACACCCATGCGTTCGAGCATTTGCCGGGCGTTGTCGTTCTCGGGATTGAGCTCCAGAGACCGCATGTAGTTCTCCACCGCCAGATCCGTCTGGCCCGCCTCCATGTAGCCCTCGCCCAGACTGTCGTAGGTGTTGAAAGCTTTCGGATAGGCCTCGACGTTCAGCTTGAAGATCTCGATCGCGATCTCCGTCTCACCCGCGCTCAGGTAATAGTATCCGAGCTCATTGAGCTGCGCCTCGCTGAAGTCGTACTCCTCCGCTGCCGCTTCGAGTTGTGCGCGGTGGTGCTCGCAGGCCGCGTCTCGCAGCTCAAGGTATCGCCCGATGCCAGCTTCCACTCCCTGCTCGTCGATGACGGGGCGAATCTCGTCGACGATGGGCCGCCTGTCTTCCTCGTGCGCCAGCAGTTGTTCCCAGGGCACGGGCTCACTCTCCTGGATGTCTCGGATCATCGCGAGCGCTTCTTCGCTCGAATCGATCAGCGCCACGACCTGCGGTGTCACGTCGATCAGCTCGACCGCCGGGTTGCTGAAGGCAACCTCCCACCGCGAGATGATGACCGACACACCCGCATCTTCGGCCACCCGTTGGAGCTCGGTGTCCAGCTCTTGCATGATCTCCCGCACGGAGCCGGTGCTGAAGCCCTGCTGGTGCATACGGTGTGACATCGCAGGCTTGTACTTCTCGATCTGCATGACCCGCCACGCATCGCCAGACTCTCTAGCTGCCCGAGACTCGGTCAACAGTCCGGCGACACGCTCCTGAAACGGAGGGGACCTGTAGAATGCGATTGCGACGGCCCGGGAGTCGAACGTTCCGACGCGCAGGGTGCTCGTTTCCCCCGGCTCTTGAGCGGGCGAGGAGGAGGCGAGAATCGCTGCAGCCGCACCTGCGATCGTCAAGAGTAGAAGCCTGTGGTTGCGCATGGCACACCTCCGTAATGCAAGCGCTGGCCTAACGGCCAGAGTGGCGACGTTACGGCAGGAGAGGGGTACTGCGGAAGCCGCCGGAGAACTGTCTACAAAGTAATGGATTACGCTAGGATCGCACCGGGGGCCATGGATCGCAGCGCGGAAATCCAGACTCGGCCGAGAGTACTGCTCCGCCGCCGCTTCGCTAGGTGTAGTGCGGAAGGCGCTGTCTCCCGGCCCGCGCACACCTACCGACGCTTGGAAGGGGGTCTCAGATCGGGTCCGCTCGCTCGCCGGGCGTGTCATTGGCCTTTCTGCTGAGCGGACAGGAGGGCGCTCTGGAATCGCGCGGCTGGTCGAGACGCAGTGTCAGTTCAGAGCTGAACCCGCCCTGGCGTCTCATCTGGGCTCGGCTGCTACATGCAGGACGGCCTTCCCTACAAACTTTCTGTCGAGGAGTTGGCGAGCCACCTGGCCGATCTGGGTCCAGGGGGCTTCCACGCTGATGGTCGGTTTGAGCTTTCCCGCGGCAATCAGGCCAGCCAGATGCGCCAGCCCGGCCGAAGCAGGCTCCAGCGCCAGTTCTTCGAATAGCATGAAGCCATACAGCGTCGTACGGCCTGTCTGGCGAAACTGCCTGAAGTCACATGTAGCTTCGTGGGACGCCGAGCCCCCCAACGATACACAGACCCCATCTTTGGCCAGGGTAGCCAGTGCCGCCGTAAGGCACTGCCCGCCGACGGATTCCAATACCAAATCGTGGGGTGCATGCTCGGCAAAGGCTGTGGTCTCTTCACCGATGACCACGGCATCTGCGCCAATCTGCTTTACCATGGCCACCTGATCGGGACGGCGCACCTGCGCTATCACCTCGGCTCCGGCCAGGCGCGCCAACTGGATGGCAGAATCCCCCACCCCACCGGTCGCCCCGGTAATGCACACCCGCCGATGCAGGAGGAGACCACGCTTGGCCAGGGCATACAGGGCCGTGAGGCCAGCCACAGGGAGCGTTGCGGCCTGGGCGAAGGTGACGGCGTCAGGCAGCTCTGCCAGGGCATTGGTGGGGACAACGACGGATTCTGCCCAGGCTCCAGAGCGCAGCAGACCGACCACGCGTGCACCCGTGGGTGGGCCTGAACCATCTGCAGCTGCCTGCACGACAACACCGGCGAGATCCCAGCCCGGGCACCAGCCATCCGCTGCCTCCATCGCACGGCGCGTTTCCCCACGATTGAGTGAGATTGCCGTCACACGCACCAGTGCTTCTGACGGCAATGGGGCAGGTGGCGCTGCTACTTCGCGGACGGTGAGAGTTCCGGGCACGGCACGATCCACAACCACAGCATGATTTGCGGCCATTATGCTTCTCCTTCAAATCGCTCGCTCTTCCTTGCCGCCGCCGGGCGCCGTCTGCAGCAGCTGCAAGTTAGGCGGTCGTTCCCAAAACGAGGCTCTCCGGCACTCGGGAAGGCCGGTCGTTTGAAGGAAGACTCTAGTCCGAACGGCACGCCGCGGGGATCTGCCGACCAGCTCAGAGATCCTGGGTCCTGAATACCCTCATCGACAAGAGGGCAAGTAGTACGGCGAAGGGCAAGCTCAGCGAGACTGTCGATTGGTCACGGGGCTCCCTTCTTTGATCTTTATCTCAGCCATGTCTTCCTCCGGCCGAGGGATACAACTGCGAGGGGGAGAACTCATCCAGGTGAGGCCACAGCCTTGAGGGGGGATGCGCTGACGCCTAAGGTACGATCCCGCTCGCCGCCCTGCGAGCAAGCGAACGCGCACAGATAGTGTCTGTCACTGTTCCCGACACTGCACGGGCGGGAACCCAATGAATCGTCCGCCATTCCAGCCTCGGGTTCGGCAGTCGAATAGGAGTTAGGCGGCACTAACAGAATGAATGGGCTGATCGTCTTGCTTGGATCGCTCAGGAAGACAGAGTGATGATCATGACCGACGACCTGGTTTACGACGAAAGAGTCTCTTCGAATAGGACAGAAATACTCTTCTTGGCGCTCACGATTCTCTTCCTCATTCTTCTAATCTGGCGTGCGAATGCTGGCGGTCTAGACATTCTTGCTGTTGCTTTCTTCTGTCTTTTTGTTTTGTTCCTCTTCTACTCGGTGAACTACAGAACACTAATTGTCCGGCTCTCCTCGGAGTCTCTGAGCCTCAAGTTTGGCATCTTCACATGGACAGTACTCTTGGATAATGTCGAAGAATGTCATCTCGATGACATATCTGTGTTTATGAGGATGGGAGGAGCAGGGATACACTTCATGAGCATTCGCAGAAGATATCGCGTCTCATTCAATTTCCTGGAGTACCCCAGGGTAGTGATCGCTCTCAAGAAGAAAGCAGGACTTGTGCGAGACATTTCTTTTTCGACGCGTCGACCGGATGATGCGCTAAGGTTCATTCGGGAAGCAGTATCGGCACATACTGCCGCCTAACTCGCCGCTGCTGCAGACGGCGCCCGGCAGCGGTGATGAGAAGTGAACGATTTGATGGGAGCCGCAGCAGAGCGGCAGCACGTTAGGCGGATAAGAAGTGATTCTTGGAGGTATGGCAGAATGAAGCGCCCGCACTTCGCGTCATTGCGCTCTGCTTCTTGGTGGCACTTCCGGCAGCGGCACAGCAGCAAGGCTTTCAGGACGCCCTTGGCTTATTGACGTGGAAGAAGGCGGGAAACCAACGCCGTTCGCGCGGGTGGCGTTGACGAGGCAAAAGTCATTGACGTCCGGAGAGTAGGCGAAGTCATAGAGCTCGAGCCCGCCTCACAAGAGCTTGCACCAGAGAATCGCGTCTGTCACGCCTTGTGCTGGAGCACAAGCCGCCAACCACGCTGCTGGTTCCCGTAACCGGCGCAGGCTACGGTTACAGTTCAGAAAGCGAAACGTCCGGCGTGCCGCCGCAGGCGTTCGAGCTCTGCTAGAGAGCCGTGCGCATGCTCAAGTGAACGTTTCAACGCCCGTCTGCGTCTGTTTCATGAAACACCGCCACGTCCCGCGACGGCGGCTCCGAAATGTCCTAATTATTTGATATAATGAGACATATGGATACGGCACGCTGTCCTCGCTGGTGGGCCTGCATCGTGCGCCTCTCTCGGGCAGACAGTCGACATGAGGTTCGAACACGAGACAAGGAGATGCACGATGCCCACACGATCCCTCGCGGCGGCCCTCGCCGTCCTGGCGGCAGCCGCCTGTACTGACATCATGGAGCCGACGGCCCTCACGTCGGACGTTGAGCCGGATTTCGCAAGCGCCAACGCCTCGCCGAAGGCGGCCGACATGCGGACCTACGAGATCACGATCTACAACCTGACGGGCGGGCAGCCGCTCACCCCGCCGGTCGCCGTGACGCACCGTCGCTCTGCCGACGTGTTCGAGGTCGGCGACCCCGCATCGTCCGGAGTCAAGGAGATCGCGGAGAACGGCAACCTGCCGCCGCTCGTGTCGGCCCTCGAGGGCTCGCGGCACGTCTCGGACGTCGTGGTGGCCGTGGCCGGCGATCCGCCGCCCGTGCTACCGGGCGGCTCTGTCACCTTCCAGATCGGTGCCGAGGACGGCGCGCAGTTCTTCTCGTTCGTGTCGATGCTGATTTGCACGAACGACGGCTTCACGGGTCTCGACTCGAAGAAGCTGCCCAACAAGATCGGCGAACAGCTAGCGTTCGAGACCGCGGGGTATGACGCCGGCACCGAGATCAATACCGAGGACTTCGCGGACATAGTGCCACCCTGCCCTCCGCTCACCGGCGTCGAAAGCACGGATCCCGGCACCGGGATGAGTGATCCCGCGCTGGCGGAGAATGGCGTGATCCGGCATCACCCGGGCGTCTCGGGCGGGGTCGATCTGTTGGCGGCCCTACATGGCTGGACGGACCCAGTGGCGCGTGTGGCGATCCGGCGAGTCGATTGACCGACGGGTCGAAGCGTTGGTCGTGACGCGTTTGGGGGGTCGCCGCCGAGCGGCGTCCCCCCTCCGTGTTGAGTGCTAGCTCCGCCGGTGCCCACGAACATAGCTTTCTCCTGCAATGAAGATCTCCTTACAGCGCGCGCTCCTCCTCCTTCTGGGCGGAACCGTCCTGGTGGCGCTCATTCCAGGCGGGCTCCTGCTGGACCGCCAGCTCTCGCTCGAGCTCGAGCGCGCGTCCCGCGAAGGGCTCTCGATCGCACCGCGTCTACTCGAAGACCGTAATGCCGCGCGCGCCGACGCCCTGATGATGCACGCGAAGGACCTCGCCGCATCACCCGCCGTGATCGCCGCCTTCCGCGAGCGGGATCCCGAAGCCGCCGTGCGCGCCGCGTGGGAGGCGCGGTTCGAGGAGCGCGAAAAGGTCGTGGTCGTGTCGGGCGAGGCCGATGAGCCGTGGGCTGGCCCCTCGCCGGATCGGGAGATGCTCGCGGCGACACGTGATGGACGGATGCCCGTGTCCTTCCTCGCGACCGAGGACGGTCCGGCGCACGTGGCGCTCGCCCCGGTCATGGACGAGGACACGTGGCTCGGCGCGGCGGGCGTCCTCGAGACTCTCGACGAGGCCGGGGTCGCGGCGCTCGCCGGACTCACGGGCTCGGAGGTCGTGATCGATTCCCAGGGCTCGGGAGGCGCTGTCACGACGCTGGACTCAGCCCGGGCCCAGGCTCTAGTGCAGGCCATGGGGGACCGTTCAGACGACCCGGGAGTGATAGAGGTACACATCCCGGACGGCTCCCGATGGTGGGTGGTGGCGGCGGAACTCGGTGCCTCGGGTCGGGTGCTGTTCGCCCTTAGCGTCGAGCAGGAGCTTTCGGTCCTTCCCCGTCTCCGCCGGGGCGCAGCCGTAGCCGCCGGGTTAGCGTTGGTCGTCGCCCTGCTGCTTGGAACCCTTGTGGCGCGCGCGGTCGCGCGGCCCGTGCACGCTCTCGCCGAGGCGTCGGAGCGCCTCACGGCCGGCGATTTCGCCGCCCCCCTTCCCGATTCCTCGCTTCGGGAGGTGGACCAGGTAGCGCGCAGCTTCGCCCAGATGCGAAGCGCACTGGAGCGGCGACTCGACGAGCTCGAGGAAGCGAACCGGGCGCTCGCGAGACAGCAGGAGCGTCTCCAGGCCCTCCAGGGCGAGCTAATTCAACGCGACCGGCTCACGGCGGGCGGGCGGCTCGTGGCCGAGCTGTCGCACGAGATCCGAAACCCGGTGGCCAGCATCCGCAATTGTCTCGAGGTGCTGGACCGCCGACTGGAAGACGACAAGGAGAGCCGGGTCTTCACACAGCTCGCGATCGAGGAGCTGGCCCGCATGCACGAGCTGGCGGAGGGGCTGCTGGACCTGAATCGTCCCGTGGACCCGGACGCCTCGGTGTCCGATCCTTCCTCCGTGGCCGCGCAGGTGGCCGCGCTGATGGGAGCGGGAACACAGGGAGAGCGCTGGCCGATCGAGGTGGGCTTCCCACCCGAGGGACCCGAGGCGGCGATCGCTCCCGACGCGCTGAAGCAGGTCCTCATCAACCTCGTGCAGAACGCCCAGGAGGCGATGCCGGAGGGAGGCCGGATCGAGATTCGAGGCCGGGCGGTGGGCGGTCGGGTGAAGGTGGAAGTCGCGGACCGGGGAGCGGGCATCTCCGACGACATCCTCGCCAAGATCTTCGATCCGTTCTTCACCACCAAGAGAGAGGTTCGGGGCGTGGGGCTGGGCCTGTTCGTTGCCGAGGGCATCGTGCGCCGCTACGGGGGTGTCCTCTCAGCGCAGAATCGCGTGGACGATCAGGGCGCCGTGTTCACGATCGATCTAGCCGCTGTGAAGAGGACACGCGAGGCAAATGGCGCGGAGGAGGCGACCCCCTCCGACACGTCGGAGGGGGTCGCGTGAGCGCCCCCAGGACCGGCCGCATTCTTCTGGTCGATGACGACCGGGCCTTCCGAATCTCCACGGCCGAGTTGCTGAGGCAAGACGGATATGACGTCGCGACGGCCAATGGCGCCGCCGAGGCGGGCGAGCGGATGCGAGAGGCACCGGTCGACCTGGTGCTACTCGACGTCCGGATGCCCTTGGTGAGCGGAGTGGGCGTCCTCGAGGCGCTGAGGCTCCGGGGCGAGCGCGTTCCCGTGCTGATGATTAGCGGATTCGGCACGATCGAAACGGCTGTTGAGTCCCTGCAGAAAGGAGCGGACGACTTCCTCACGAAGCCCGTGGACCCGGCGCTGCTCAGCCGGAAAGTGGCTGAGCTTCTCGAGCGGCGGCCCGCGGCCTGGGACGAGTTCACTGCACTCGGGATGGTGGGCCGCTCACGGGCGATGCGGGAAGTGTACGACGCGGTTCGGCGTGTTGCGCCCTCGGACGCGACGGTGCTCGTTACGGGAGAGACCGGCACGGGAAAGGAGCTGGTGGCTCGCGCGATCCATGACCATTCTCCCCGGTCCTCAGGGCCCTTCCTGGCCGTAAACTGCGCCGCGCTGGCCGATGGCGTCCTCGAGTCCGAGCTGTTCGGGCACGTGCGAGGCGCGTTCACGGGAGCCGTCGGCGATCGTGAGGGACTATTCCGCGCAGCCGAGGGAGGCACAATCCTGCTGGACGAGGTCGGCGACATGAGCCTCCGGCTCCAGCAGCGACTACTGCGGGTCCTGCAGGAGCGGGAGGTCACGCCCGTCGGCGCCAGTCGCCCCGTGACGGTGGACGTTCGGGTGATCGCCGCTACGCGGCGCGACCTCCGCTCGGAGGCTGCGGCCGGTCGTTTTCGCGACGATCTGTTCTACCGGCTGGCCGTATTCCCTATCGAGCTGCCGCCCCTTCGCGATCGGTACGGCGACGTTCCCCTGCTGGTCGAAGCGGCGCTCGAGCGGCTGCGCGGTCGTTCCCGCGTGCCCACCCCCGAATCATGCACTCCCTCGGCCATGCGGCTTCTGCGCTTCTGGGGCTGGCCGGGCAATGTGCGCGAGCTCCTGGGCGTCCTGGAATCGGCGGCCATCCGCTCCGGTGGAGAACTGATCGGGGTGGAACATCTGCCGCCTGAGCTCCGGAGCGCCGCGGCGCCAGGGACGGGGGGCGGCTCCGAAGAAGACCGGTACCAGGCCCCGGATGACCGGGCGGAGGAGCTCGCGGCGATCCGGTCAGCGCTCGAGGCGGCGGACAGTCACCGGGAACGGGCAGCGCGCATGCTCGGGATGAGTCGGACCACGCTGTGGAGGAAGATGAAGGAATACGGGATCGACGGCTGACGCTGATGGGCCCGAGGTAGAGCGGGTCGATGGGTCGACACTGTGATGGACCCTTATTCGCTGCCCGTCGCCGCCATGAGAGAATCTGGACAGTCAGGTCGTCTTCCAGGCCTTGACAGATCAGTCATCGGCCGCGCGCTAGAGGCACCCGTAGACGGTGTCCGTGAGGCAACCTCAGATAAGAGACCAGACCAAAGCGAGGTGGCGCGCTTGTGCTCTCAGGGGCCGTAGCTCACCTGAGCTGAGGGCAGGCGGCGTGGGTTGCCTGACCGGATTTCAGGGGGGCGTCCTGTTAGATCACCGGGAATCGCGGAACTGTCACAAGGACTGTCACGAGGCGTAGGCCCAAGGGATCAATTCGACTGACGCAGGTGATTTGCTGAACCCCGATCAGGGACCTCCCGAGCCCGAGGCAGGTGGTCGCCGCGCCTAGTCCTTACGTCTTCTGCCCAACTCGCTCGCGTATTCGCGACCCAGGTGTGAGCTGTGATTGCGGGCCCACTCGGTGAGCCTCGTCGGTCCCGCCGGTTGGGCGTCGACGTCAAGAAGGCCTTCCATAAGACCGCGAATCTCATCTCTAGTGACCACAACATCGCGCTTCCACGCGCCGAGTGCGCAGGCGACCCAGTAGCCGACAACCGGCGGGATGGAGACGATCGGGCGGGGATGTCCAATGATCTGGCCAATCGTACTGACGAGCTCACGGTAAGTGAATGTCTCCGGCCCAACAGCATCAATCGTAACATTGTCCGTGCGCGCTCCACACGCCGCCGCGAGCGCTGCAAGATCATCGACATGAATTGGCTGGAGCCGGTACTTGCCGTCACCGAACACACCGAACACCGGGAATCGGCGTAGCATCCAGGCGATGTTGTTGATGAGGATGTCCTCTCTCCCGAATAGCACCGTCGGCCGCAGGATCGCGTAGGTCAGGCCGGTCGATCTGAGCGCCCGCTCGAGTTTAGCCTTGCCGCGGAAGTAGCCTAGTGGCGAATCCTCGGATGGATTCGTGATGCTCAGGTGGACGACTCTGCGTACGCCGGCTTCGCGGGCGACAGTAAACAGGATCCGCGTGTTGGCTACAGCTTCCGCATGACTGAATTGCTTGTGGTCGAAGCGAACCCAGTACGTATTGTATAGAACCGTTGCTCCACTGAGAGACGAGGCGAGCTGCTCCGGCCGGTCAAACGTCAGAGGCAAGGCCTTCACTCGGCCACCGAACGGGTCCGGACGACCGGTTGAATTGGTGAGCGTGATGACCGTGCGGCCGGCGCTGAGCAGGCGTTGGGCTATGTATCGACCCGAATACCCGAAGGCGCCTGTGACTGCGTGGATCTCGGCATCGGGCGATTCAGGCATTTAGCCCGCCCAAGCTTCCCGGTACAGCATCCGCGCAGCCGCGTGAAGCTGGTCGATTCCCAGCGTGTACCGCCGACAGTCGGCTGCCGCGAACACGCTCGCTGAGTCGGGGGACGCGAAATGATGCACGTGCCGGCAGAAGTTGGCGCCCACGTCCTGGGCCACGCCGCTTAGCTCCGTAACGACGAAGCTGCCGACGGCCTCTAGAGGTTCGACCGCGGTCACACCCTCCGGCGAGATATCCAGCACAACGAGTCGCCGGCTCACCGGATCGACCGAGTCTACCCTGACGGGCCGCCCGATCAGCGCGGGAACGAGTTGGGCAAGCAGCGCACAACAACTGAAGAGCGCGATGTCACCTATTTCAACCCGATGCATCGTTGGACTGAGCATGAGGCCGGACAGCTCGACCACCTGCCCTTCCGTGTCACGCCCAGCTCGACCGAGCTCGAGGGCCTTTTCAACGCTCAACGGG
>JBDGYE010000129.1:0-5681 GCA_039584255.1 Gemmatimonadota bacterium | reverse complement strand
CACGATCCTCTCGCTCAGGCCCTTCTCCGCCTTGAAGACGGGCTTGTCTTCCGTGACGAAGTGGTACTTGTACTCGTCCAGCCCGAGGTCGGCGACAGTCTCGTTATCAGGCATTCCTCATCGATCCTCTCTCAGGAGGCCACGGGCTCGGACTCCGGCTCGTGGAGCCAGTCGTAGCCCATCTCCTCCAGTTGGTCGGCCAGCTCCGGCCCTCCCGTGTGTGCGATGCGTCCTTTCAGCATCACGTGCACGTAATCCGGGTGCAGGTAATTTAGTATCCGCTGGTAGTGCGTGATGAGCAGCACGCCCATCTGCCCGTCGGCGCCGCGGACGGTGTTGACTCCATCCGAGACGATCCTCAGCGCGTCGATATCCAGGCCGCTGTCCGTCTCGTCCAATACGGCCATCGTCGGCTCGAGGACCGCCAGCTGCAGGATCTCGTTTCGCTTCTTCTCGCCGCCACTGAATCCGTCGTTCACGTAGCGGCCCGCGAAGGCCGGATCGACCCTGAGGAGCTCCAGCTTTTCCTGAAGCGTCTGGTGGAACTCGAAGACGTCGATCTCTCCCTCGTCTACGCGGCGCGCGTTCACGGCGGTGCGCAGGAAGTTGGAGATGGACACGCCCGGTATCTCGCTCGGATACTGGAAGGCCAGAAACAGGCCGGCCCGGCCGCGCTCGTCCGGCTCCATCTCCAGGACGTTCGCGCCCTCGAGGAGAACCTCGCCAGCGGTTACCTCATATCCGGGGTGTCCCATGATCACTTTGGCCAGCGTGCTCTTGCCAGACCCGTTGGGTCCCATCAAGGCATGCATCTCGCCATGCCGTATAGACAGGTCGACACCACGCAGGATCTCTTCCTGCTCGCCCTCGACGCGGGCGTGGATGTTACGGATTTCCAGAAGGTGCTCAGCCATGCGCTGTCAGCTCCGTATGTCGATGCGGCCCGTGTCAGGCCCTCCAGCGGGCCCGCACGAGCCTTCGTGATTCGATAACCGTTCTCCCCGATAGCCCCCCAACTTACCGCGATTGAGAACCACTATCAAGTAGCGCCACTCCCTCGAATACCCGCCCCAGGCTTCGTGTTCCGATCCATCGAGGTGGTGCGGAAGCGGCACCGGAGCCGTAGTTTGCCGCCGGATCCGAGCCGAACGGTACCCGAAAGCAAAGGTCGAGGCCGGTATACCGATGAGAGCAGCCTTCTTCAGTACGCACGGGGGCCCCGAGGTCATGGAGGTGGGAGAGGCGCCCGAGCCGGTCGTTGCGCACGGGACGGTGATCGTGGAAGTGCGGGCCGTGGCCCTCAACCACCTGGACCTCTGGGTCCGCCGGGGGCTTCCGGGACTCGAGGTCCGGCTTCCGCACATCGGGGGATCCGACGTCGCCGGGGTTGTGGCCGAGACGGGCCCGGGCGTCGAGCGCTGGTCTCGGGGCGATCCGGTGTTGATTAACCCGGTTCTCTCCTGCGGGGAGTGTGCCCACTGCGTGGCCGGGGAGGAACCGCTCTGTAGCAGCTTCGGGATCCTGGGAGAGCACGCGGTGGGGGGGGCCGCGGAACGGGTGCGCGTGTCGTCGGAGAACCTGTACAGGCTCCCCGAGGGCCTGGATTATCCTCATGCGGCCGCCGTACCGCTCGTCTACCAGACGGCGTGGCGAGCGCTTGTCAGCCGCGCGCGTCTTCGGTCCGGGGAGACCCTGCTCGTCACGGGGGCATCCGGCGGCGTCTCGACCGCTGCCATCCAGATCAGCAAGCTGCTTGAGGCACGCACGATCGCTGTGACGAGCGGCCCGGAGAACGTGGCCAGGGTGGCCCAACTCGGCGCCGACGTCGTCGTCGACCGGCTCAGCCAGGAAATGATCGCCGAGGTGAGGGAGACCACGGGCGGGGCCGGCGTCGACGTAGTGCTGGACAGCGTGGGGGCCGCCATGTGGAACGACTGCCTTCGCTGCCTCGGACCGGCGGGGCGCCTGGTGACGTACGGGGCCACCACTGGCGCCCGCGTAGAGCTGGACGTGCGGCACGTCTTCTGGAAGCAGCTGGAGGTGATCGGAAGCACCATGGCCTCTCACCGCGAGTTCGAGGAGATGCTGACCCATGTGGCGGCTGGTCAATTGCAGCCCGTCGTGGACACGGTGTGGCCGCTCAAGCGAATCCGCGAGGCCCACGAGAGGCTTGAGGCGGGCGACGTGTTCGGCAAGATCGTTCTCGAGCCATGATCAGGCGCTGGTGGCTGGTAGCGCTGGTGCTCCCGGCCTGCGGTCCTGGCGGTCAGCCGGAACCTCCGCCGCGCAGCACCGCTGCTCGCGCACCGGATTCCGTTGCTGCCGCATCGATCTTTGGAGACTCGACTCCGACGATTGAGCGTCTAGAGGGCCAGAGCACCAATCCGTTTGCCGAATTCGGCTTGCATGACACATTAGTTGTTCCAACATCGATCCAACATTACGCTGTCTGGCTGGTGAACGGCGGCGACTCGGAGCTTCTGGTCCGAGCCAGCGCCGGAGCGGGAGATGTGACCGTCGACACGTTGACCGCCGGCGACTCCAGCCGCGTCAACCTCGAATCGACGGCCGATTCCCTGCGGCTCTGGGCGCTGGACCACAGGGGGAGGCAGGCCGGGGAAGGGCGTATCGTCCGCCCGGGGGCGACGCGGAGAGTGAATCTTCCCTGAAAGTGTAGACTGCTGCCAACACCTACCCGCGTCCTGCCGGAGACCGCCAGACTCGTAACATGAAGCACAATATGCCGTTATGGCTGCACATGCAGGGTCGCACCGAACTTGCGGGGTTACGGGGCGGTTTGAGGTAACGTGTGGACTCTGGACGGCACGGAGGAAAGATGAAGCTGAGAGCGCAAATCCTTCTTCTGGCGCTTACCGCCGGCGTTGCGGCCTTGGCCATGGCCGGCCTCAAGACTACGGAGGTCCCGCCGGAGAGTGCGACGGAAAGCCAACTGGATGTCGACGCCTGGTTCGTCTAACAAGAGATCCCGGCGAACCGAGGAGCGAAGCACGTGACCGACATCGCTACGACGGGTGCCCTTCTGGAAGCCATCCGCGCGGACGTACGGACACGCGTGGATTCCATCGTTGATCGCCTCGAGGTGCAGGTCGAGGAGCTGGATCAGCCTGCCCATTTGGAGGAAGCCCTGCGGGAGGCCCTGGTCGAAGTCACAGGAGTGCTTGCGGAGGGCATCGTCGCCCACCTGAGAGAGAAGCGGCTGTCGCGTCGGAACGACGCCGCCGATGCCGCTTCCTGACGATTCCCCGCGAGACGCTCCGAATTCCCCGCAAAGAGGACTTCCCGCCAGGCCGGCCCGGTGAGCGGCCCATTTCCCATTTCATCGAGTATGTAGTCACACACCTTATTAGATTGCGATTCCCTCTCGGGCCCTCGATGAGCTTGGAATCCAGTCGGCCTCTGTACACTTGCCAACCCATTGTGTATAGTGTCGCTGTTCAGTAGATACTAAGGCGGCCGCGGGCGCCGCTCGCGTCCCGGGTGTGGCAAGCTACGGAGGACCGAGAATGCGCATGCGTGAGCTTGTGGAGAAGACAGGACTGCCGCGGACCACCATACACCACTACCTTCGGGAAGGACTGCTTCCCCCAGCGCGGAAGACGGCGACGAACGCGGCTGTCTACGACGAGACGCATGTCGAGCGGCTGGGTTTGATTAGAGACCTTCGGGGTGACGAGCTCGGGCCCTTCGGAGTGCAGGACATCCGGGCCATCGTCTCGATGGTGGAGGAGGGAGTCGAACCCGGGGTGGCGGCCAGGCTCCGCTCGGCCTCGGGCCGGCGCTGGGAAACCACGGAAGGTATAAGGGCCGTGGGGCTGTCGCCCTCGGATCTGGCACGTGAGAGCGAGCTGTCCCTCAACACGGTCCGCGAGCTTATCGAGGTGGGACTTCTGCTCGGGCGGCCCGGCGGGGGCCCAGGGGTCGATCGGTTCGACGTAGCCGATGTCGAACTGGCCGTCGTGTACCGGGATCTCCTCGAGACGACGAGCCTGGAAGCGAGCGACCTCGCGCCGGTGGCGGAGCTGATGGGCGAGGTAGTGCGGTACGAGAGCGCACTGGCCAGCGTGGCTACCGCCAACCGGTCCGAGGATGAGGTGGCGAGCCTCCACAGGAAGATGGAGAGATCCCTGGAGACAATTCACACGTATCTTCTCTCTCGATCCGCCAGGGCATGAGCCGCCCACGAGCTCGGCAGGGATGAGGCGCGCGAGCGACGGGGCGGAAAGGTGAAAGGGCGTGAATCGATGAAACTTCCCGGCGCCGCCTGACGTCCTGTCGAGGGTTGGCAGCGGGTCCCGTCCGAATGGCGCCGCCTCAGGAACGATCGCGGGGTTCGACCCGGCGATCAGGGAGCGATCACGGCACAAGGATGACGTTGGGAGTGTGGTGGTGGTGGTGGGGCCGGCGGCGGGTCAGGAGATGGTGCGTCAGGTGACGCTGGAGGAGGCGTTGCGGTTGGCGGAGCGGAACAGTCCGACGCTGGAGCAGTCGGCGTCGTTGTTGGAGGTATCGCGGTACACGGAGCTGAACGCGTGGGGGCAGTTTCTGCCGGATCTGGGTCTACAATACCAGTATTCGAACGCGTCGAGCGGGCGGTTGGACCCGACGGGGCAGGCGATCACGACGACCAGCTACAGTGCGCAGCTGGGGGGGAGTGTGGATCTGTTTCGGGGGTTTCGGCGGTTCACGGATCTGAAGGGGGCGAAGCTGGGGGTGGAGGCGTCGGCGGCGCGGTACCGGGAGACGGGGTATACGACGTCGGAGGCGGTGAAGGTTTCGTACTTCAACGCGGTGGCGAGCCGGGAGCTGGTGCGGGTGGAGGCGGACCGGGTGCGGCGCCAGGAGGACCAGCTGGCGTTCGTGGAGCAGCAGCTGGAGCTGGGCCGTGCGACGCGTTCGGACGTGCTGCGCTCGCAGGTGGATCTGAACAATGCGCGGGTGGCGCTGCTCACTGCGGAGAACTCGGCGCGCAACAGCCGGTTTGCGCTGGCGGAGGCGGTGGGGGTGATGGAGCCGCTGGAGCCGGTGGAGACGGCGGAGCTGGAGGCGGAGCCTCTGGGCTACGGCCGGGACGAGCTGTTGGGGATGGCGCTGTCGGGGGCGCCGGCGCTGGTGAGTGCGCGGGCGCAGGCGAGTGCGGACGAGGCGCTGGTGGCGAGCGCCAAGGCGGCGTACCTGCCGACGCTGACGTTCAGCGGGGGGTGGGCGTGGTCGAACGTGGAGTTTCCGCCGCAGAACCGGAGCTGGAGTCTGGCGTTGTCGGGCTCGCTGCCGCTGTTCAACGGGTTCACCCGTGAGACGCAGCTCTACCAGGCGCGGGCGCGGGCGGACCAGTCGCGCTCGCAGGAGCGGGCGGCGGAGCTCAAGCTGCGCAAGGACCTCGACCAGGCGGTGGGCACGATCGACGCGGCGGTGGCATCGGTAGGACTGGCCGAACAGACCGTGGAGCTGGCACGCGAGGACCTCCGGGTCACCCAGGAGCGCTACCGCCTCGGACTGGCCACCATCCTCGACCTGCAGGCCGCTCAGATCACCCTGCTCCAGGCCGAGGTCGACCTCATCCGACGACGCTTCGACTACCAGCTCGGTCTCGCCCGACTCGAGGCCATCCTCGGGACCGAACTGCGGAACTAGGCCCGACGGAGAGCCTGATGAACGACGCG